>JAXEAK010000092.1:0-13289 GCA_034094395.1 Faecousia sp. | reverse complement strand
TCGGCGTGTCCATTGCCGCCAACAAGATCCACGGCATTCGTTGCGCCCTGCTCAGCGATGTGCTCTCCGCGAAGCTGACCCGGCAGCACAACGACACCAACATGATGGCGCTGGGCGCCGGCATTGTGGGGGAAAACCTGGCAATGGAGATTCTGGACACTTGGCTTTCCACCGAATTCAGCGGGGAAGAGCGGCATCGGCGCCGGATTGACAAGGTCATGGCGCTGGAAGAGTAAAACCGAAACGATACTGAAAACCGTTCCGCAGAATTGCGGAACGGTTTTTTATGTCCAGATTAATCCAACTGCTCGCCGGTGTGACGGTAGGGGCTTTCCAGTGGGGATGCGGAGGCTGCTTCCTTGCTGTACTTCTCCACGAACTTTGTCGCCTTGTCGATGGGCAGGATGGTTCCCGCGCCGGCAACGCACCCGCCGGGGCAGGCCATGCCCTCCAGCAGATAGCCCTTATACTTGCCCGCCTTTGCCATGGTCATCAGCTTGCGGCAGTCCCGCAGCCCCTCGGCACGGGCGGTTTTCACTTCCATGTCCGGATGCTCTTTCTTCACCAGATCGGTAACCGCCTGAGCCACGCCGCCGGCCACCGCAAAGCCACGGCCTGCGCCGGTGCCCTCGTTCAGGCCTTCCGACTCGGGGATGGAAGCAAAGTCGATTTCCTTGGCTTCAAACATTCCCATGAGTTCCTCAAAGGTCAGTACGAAATCCACGTCGGAACGGATAGTCTCGCGAATAGCCTCCAGCTTCTTGGCGGCGCAGGGACCCACAAAGACCACCTTGCAGCCGGGGTGCTCTTTCTTCATCAGCCGGGCGGTGAAGACCATGGGGGTCAGGGTCATGGAGATCTTGTCCTTCTCTCCGGGGAACAGCTTGCCGATCATGGAATGCCATGCGGGGCAACAGGAGGTTGCCATGTAATCCTGTTCGGCAGGAACCTTTTCAAGAAAATCCTTGGCTTCCTCAATGGTGCACATATCTGCGCCGATGGCCACCTCTACCACAGAGTCAAAGCCCAGCATTTTCATGGCGGTGACCAGCTTGCCGGGGGAAACCATACCGCTGAACTGACCGATGAAGGCGGGGGCAACGATGGCAATGACCTTGTCCCCCTTCAGAATGGACTGAATCACCTGAAAAATCTGACCCTTGTCCACAATGGCGCCGAAGGGGCAGGACACCAGACACTGTCCGCAGGCCACGCACTTGTCCTGATGGATCACCGCTTTTCCATGCTCGTCCACGCCGATGGCGTCCATGCCACAGCTCACCTGACAGGGACGCTCCAGATGGATGATGGCGTGGTAGGGGCAGGCCTTGGCGCATTTGCCGCACTTGATGCACTTGTCCTTGTCAATGAAGCTGCGGCCGTTGACGAAGGAGATGGCGCCCTTGGGGCAGACCTGCTGACAGGAGGCCGCCAGGCAGTTCTGGCAGCCCACAGTGACCTTGTACTGATTCTCCGGGCAGGCGTGGCAGGCGTAGGGAATGATATTGACCAGAGGCGGCTCATAATACTGCTCGGCAATGGCTGCCGCATCCATGCCCTCGGTCATCAGAGAGCGGGTCTGAATGGGGCGGATACTCAGACCCATGGCGAGTCTGACGCGTTCTCCGGCAATGGCACGCTCCAGAAAAATGGACTCCCGGTGCAATGGCTGATCGCCAGGGACAATCTTGTAGGGGAGATCCTCCGCGTTGGTGTAATCGCCGCCGGCATAGGCCATACGGGCGACCTCGGTGAAGACGTTCTTTCGGATGTCGGTGATCAGAGACGGGATGCCGCGCATAGGTTGTTCCTCCTGCATATATTTTTTCTTATTGCATAATCAGTATACCATAAGTTTTTTCTTTTTTCCACAAGAAAAACGAAAGCTTCTGATTTTTAGAAAATATATCCAAATTTATCAGGTTTTTGCAGAATCTGGATGGCAAATCCGGAAAATTGCAATGGTATAGCCCCGTTTCTTCATGCAGGCATAATAGGCGGGGAACAGGAACAGGTCTGCCATGACCCATGCGGCGGGGCTGGCAAAGCATACGGCGGAGAAGCCCAGCCAGGGCACCAGACACAGCCCGAATACCGCCCGGGCGACCATTTCGAACACGCCGGCCACCACAGCCAGCTCGGAAAAGCCCAGCCCCTGAATGGTGAAGCGCAGCAGATTTACAAACAGCAGCGCGACATAGAAGGCCAGATTCGTCATCAGGAACTGCTGGCTGAGGCCGCTGATCGTCTCTACCGCCGCCGTGTCCTTCGTGTCCAGAAACATCTGCGTCAGCGTGGTGCCGCAGAAATACATAACAACGAAAATGATTGCGGAATAGGCCACACCCAGCACCGTGCAGGCACGGACACCCTGATGAATCCGCTCCGGCTTGCCCGCGCCCAGATTCTGACCGGCGAAGGTAGCCGCCGTGGTGCCGATGGCATCAAAGGGGCAGGCGCAGAACATACTCACCTTGCTGCCCGCCGTCACAGCCGCCATGGCGCTGGCGCCCAGACCGTTAACCGCGGTCTGAAGCAGAATGCTGCCGATGGCGGTGATGGAGTATTGCAGTCCCATGGGCAGCCCCATATTCAGCAGATGCCGGGCATAGACCCAGCGGAAGCGAATGTCCTCCCGGCTCAGGTGCAGCAGAGGGAACCGCCTGATCATATACGCAAGACACAGCACGCCGGAAATCAGCTGGCTTAACAGGGTTGCCCAGCCTGCACCGGCAACGCCCATGCGCAATCCCACGATAAATGCCACATCCAGCGCCACATTCAGAAGGCTGGACAGAATCAGAAACACCAGCGGCGTTTTGGAATCTCCCAGCGAGCGGATGATGCCGGACAGCAGATTATACAGCATGGTAGCCGGGATCCCCAGAAAAATGATCCAGATATAGGTATGGGCGTAGGAGAAGGTCTCCTCTGGAGTGCGCATCCACTGCAGAATCTGGCGGCACATGGTAGTGGTGATCAGGGTGACGATCAGGGCGATGGCCGCGCCCAGCCAGATCATGTTCCCCACAAACCGCCGCAGGCCGTCAAAATCCTGCTGGCCGAATTTCTGCGCCACGGGGATGGCAAAGCCGGCGCACACACCATTGCACAGTCCCAGCACCAGAAAGTTCACCGAGCCGGTGGAGCCTACGCCTGCCAGCGCGTCCACGCCCAGAAATTTACCGACTACCACCGTATCCACCATGCTGTAAAACTGCTGAAACAGCAGGCCAAACAGCAGCGGCAGCATGAAAGAAAGGACAAGCTTCATGGGAGAGCCCACGGTCAGATCCTTTGTCGCACTTTTCGCCATAATAACACCTCGAAAGAAATCCGTTTCGGAATGAGATTGCTGTCATTTTTCACAATATTCTACATTCGATTTTGTGCAATGTCAATGGGATTTCGGGATATTTTTCTGCTTATAGGGGAGATAGCATCCTTCCTATACAGGGCATATTTTCCCACTCTCCGGCGTAGAATTCCAGTAAAGGCGAGGAGGGATCCGGATATGAAGCGACGGGGATGGATTCTGGCGGCGGCACTGGTCATTGGGCTGCTGCCGCTCAGGGTGAACGCGGCGGCGCTGGCCTCCGCAGGGAAAAGCGCGGTGCTGATGGACGTGACCACGGGGACGGTGCTCTACGAGGCCAACGCCCATGAGCCGCTGGCGCCTGCCAGCGTGACCAAGGTGATGACCATGCTGCTGATTATGGAGGCGGTAGACTCGGGAAAGATCAGCCTGCAGGACACGGTGACGGCTTCGGAGACTGCTGCCGCCAAGGGTGGTAGCCAGATCTATTTGAAGGCCGGAGAGACCATGAGTGTGTCGGATATGCTCAAATCCATTGCCGTGTCCTCCGCCAACGACTGCGCCTGCGCCATGGCGGAGCATATCGCCGGGTCGGAGGCCGCTTTCGTGGAGGCCATGAACCAGCGGGCGAAGGAACTGGGGATGCGGGATACCCACTTCGTAAACTGCACCGGTCTGGACGACGACGACACCGCCAAGCAACACCGCACCAGCGCCTACGACATTGCGCTCATGTCCCGGGAGCTGCTGAAAAACCATCCACGGATTAAGGAATATACCACCATCTGGATGGATACCGTGCGAAACGGCACCTTCGGCCTGTCCAATACCAACAAACTGATCCGCTTTTACCCTGGAGCAACGGGTCTGAAAACCGGCTTTACCACCGGGGCGGGGTACTGCCTGTCCGCCTCCGCTCAGCGGGACGGTATGGAGCTGATCGCCGTGGTAATGGGCGCGCCCACCAGTCAGGCGCGGAACGCTGCCTGCAAGGAGCTGCTGGACTACGGCTTTGCCAATTTTTCCGTGATTTCACCGGAACTGACAGAGGTTTCCGGTGTTCCGGTGAAGCTGGGGCGGCAGGACAGCGTGGCGGTGGAACTGGGAGAGTCCGCCGGCCTGCTCATCGATAAATCTCAGAAAAGCGCCGTCACCACGGAGGTAACGCTGGAGGAAAGCGTCGCCGCTCCGGTGGCGAAAGGACAGCGGATCGGCACCCTTTCGGTAAAATCCGGGGAGCAGACCCTTCGGCAAATTCCGCTGGTGGCGGCGGAAGGCGTGGAGCGGCTGACCCTGGGGGATATTTTCGGGATCATCCTGCGCAGAGCCGCCATGGCGAAGTAAAAAGCCTTCCCCAAGGGAAGGCTCCATGTGCGCCGCCGATACCGGGCAAAACCCAATGGTGTGACGATGAGCACCAGCCTGCGCACGCATTGACGGCCGCCGCTGGCGGCCGTTAATAAATTATTTACGGTTTCTTTCATTTTCCCTCTTGCTTTTTTGTTTGGATTGGGGTATATTGTATTAGCACTCAGGAAGCAAGAGTGCTAAGCCCGTAGATGTATGCGGATTCCCGCAGTCTAAATACAATATGTATGGAGGAAATCATCATGAAACTGAAACCCATGGCTGACAACGTGCTGCTCAAGGCGCACGAGGCTCCCGAGACCACTGTATCCGGCATCGTTCTGGCCACTACCAACAAGGAAAAGCCCGCGATTTACGATGTCATTTCCGTCGGCCCCGGCACCAAGGACGTGATCATGACCGTCAAGACCGGTGAGAAGGTTGTTGTCGGCCAGTTCGTTGGCACCGATGTGACCATCGACAAGGAAGAGTACAAATTCGTCAAGCAGGATGAGATCCTGGCTGTCGTTACCGACTAAGGAGGAACTTGAATTATGTCTAAGATGATTGTTTACGGCGAGGAAGCCCGCAAGAAGCTGCAGTCCGGCATCGACCAGCTGGCCGATACCGTTAAGGTTACTCTGGGACCCAAGGGTCGCAATGTGGTTCTGGGCAAGAAGTATGGCTCTCCCCTGATCACCAACGACGGCGTGACCATCGCCAAGGAAGTGGAGCTGGAGGATCCCTTTGAGAACATGGGCGCCCAGCTGATCCGGGAAGTCGCCACCAAGACCAACGACGTTGCCGGCGACGGCACCACCACCGCTACCCTGCTGGCACAGGCTATCACCCGGGAGGGTCTGAAGAACCTGTCCGCCGGCGCCAACCCCATGGTCATGCGTAAGGGCATTGACAAGGCCGTAACCGCCGCCGTGGCTGCCATCAAGGCCAATTCCGAGCCTGTCACCGACTCCGCCGCCATCGCCCGTGTGGGCACCGTTTCTTCCGGCGACGAGAACATCGGCAAGCTGATCGCCGAAGCCATGGAGAAGGTGGGCAAGGAAGGCGTCATCACCATTGAGGAGTCCAAGACCGCCGAGACCGGTCTGGAGGTCGTGGAAGGTATGCAGTTTGACCGGGGCTATATCTCTCCCTACATGGTCACCGATACCGACAAGATGGAGGCCGTTCTGGACGACGCCTATATCCTGATCACCGACAAGAAGATTTCCTCCATTCAGGAGATCCTGCCCATTCTGGAGCCCATTGTCAAGTCCGGCCGCAAGCTGATGATTATTGCCGAGGACGTGGAGGGCGACGCGCTGGCCACTCTGCTGCTGAACCGTCTGCAGGGTCGCTTCAATGTGGTCTGCGTCAAGGCGCCCGGCTTTGGCGACCGCCGCAAGGAGATGCTGCAGGATATCGCTATCCTCACCGGCGGCACCGTCATCTCCAGCGAGCTGAACATGGAGCTGCCTGACACCCAGATGAGCGACCTTGGCCACTGCCGTCAGATCGTGGTCACCAAGGACACCACCACCATCGTCGATGGCGACGGCGATCCTCAGGCCATTAAGGATCGTGCCCATATGATCCGCTCCGCCATTGCTACCACCACTTCCGACTACGATCGGGAGAAGCTGCAGGAGCGTCTGGCAAAGCTTTCCGGCGGCGTAGCCGTCATCAAGGTTGGCGCCCAGACCGAGGTTGCCATGAAGGAGCAGAAGCTGCGGGTTGAGGACGCTCTGAATGCTGCCCGCGCAGCCGTTGAGGAAGGCATCGTGGCCGGCGGCGGCACCGCTCAGGTCAACGCCATTGCCGCTGTGGAAGAGCTGATCGGCACCCTGCACGGCGACGAGAAGACCGGCGCCAAGATCATTGCCGCCGCTCTGCAGGCTCCCATCCGCCAGATCGCCGAGAACGCCGGCGTGGACGGCAGCGTGGTTTACGAGAAGATCCGCAATTCCGGCAAGGTCGGCTACGGCTACAATGCCTATACCGAGGAATATGTGGACATGATCCCCGCCGGTATCGTGGATCCCACCAAGGTGACCCGCTCCTCTCTGGAGAACGCCGCTTCCATCGCCGCCTGCGTGCTGACCACCGAGTCTCTGGTGGTGGACAAGCCCGATCCCGCTGCGGATGCCGCTGCCGCGGCAGCTGCTGCGCAGGGCGGCGGAATGTACTAATCCATCCCCGTACAAATTTCAACAGCCCTCCGGTTTGCACCGGAGGGCTGTTCTCTTAACATTTCGGGCATACCGTCCCCACCGCCTTGCGAGTCGTCATTCCCCCTCCAGGAGGCGCAGGGAAACAGGATCATTTACAGTTCGTACAGCGGCGCTGCCGGATTGTAGGGCTGGGGCTTGTAGGTCACGGAACCGATGGGTTTGCCATCGATACCATATTTGGGATTGTAGCCAAATAGATTTACATAACGTACAAGGTCGTCCTTTTCCTTCTCCATCTCCTCCATGACGGCTACGGTGGCAATCACGTCGTCCACCGCCCGGTGGGAGTTGACCACCTTCCCGGAAAGACCGTATTGTTCGATGGCGCTGCACAGCCGGTGGGGATAGCTGTGGCGATCCCGGTAGACGGTAAGCAGATCCAGCTTGTCCTTGCCCTTGAGAATGGCCGGATCACCGTCCCGGAGGAGCAGATAGAAGAGAAAACTCAGGTCAAAATGGGCATTGTAAGCAAGCAATAATGTATTCCCGGCCATAAGTTCGCCGATATCCCGGCACACTCTGGCCTTGGACAGCCCCTTTTCCCGCAGAGCCTGCGTGGAAATGCCGGTAAGCTGCTCAATCTTCGGCGGAACGAATCCGCCGGGAGACAGGGCTACCAGCTCATCATACTCCCGAGTGATGCGGTGCTGCCCATTCACCTGCTCAACCACCACGGCGGCGAATTCGATGATTTCGTCCCGGCTGTAGGTCAGGCCGGTGGTCTCCGTGTCGAATAACACCAGACGGTCGTATTTTTCAAACAGCGATGCAAACATATCTCTTTCTCTCCAAATTCTGTGGCAATCTCTTTATTCGGTCAGCGCCATAGCCCGGGCAAGCTTGCTTTTGGGCTGGGGCGACAGGGAAAATTCCGCTGCCAGCGTGCCTGCAAAGTCCCGGGCGGCATCGTCGCTGCCCGTCTTCAGCTCCACTTCCACCTCGGCGAAGGGAAGTTCCCGTCCGCCGCCCAGCAGTACCCCTTCATCCAGCGCCAGCTCTACCGTGCCGCCGGGCAGCGCGATGGCCTTTGCCAGCCGGGTAAACCTTGCGCCGCAGAAGGGCGCGACGCCCTGCGCTGCCAGCGCCGGCAGACTTTCCGGTGCGCCCAGAGCGCAAAGCTTCGGAATGGCCGCGAGGATGTCCCCGTTCTCCACTTCCCATTCTCCCCGGCTGCCGTCGCCCAGCGGGGTTTTCACCGTGCACACAGAGCGTCCGTTTTCCAGACGCCGCCGCAATGTCCATCTGCGCCTGCGCAGCGCAAAGTCCGCGGTGTCGTAGTAGACGGTTTCCATGGAGATGGAGGTAAAATCCCGGTATTTTGACCGGATTTTTTGAATTGTCGCCGGATCTGCCTGATATTTCAGCTCAAATTCTCTGCCCATAGCCTTTTCCACCCCGCGTTCAGGAAATTATGGACTTCATTATACACCCATCCGCCGCCGGATGCAAGAAACTTTCCGCCCCCTGCCATTCCGACAGCATAATTTTCTTCGCCGTGATAGGATGGCATCATCTTCCTGAAAGGCGTGGTGTACCGATGATGGTGGAAACCTATTTGCGGCGTGGTCGGCGGAGTTTGGAGCGGCTGCTGCTGGTGCCGGGGATCCGAAAACTGCTGGCGGTGCTGTTTTATGGCGGTAGCGGCTTTTTGCTCAGCGCGGCGAGTCTGGGCAATGCGCCTCAGCCGGTGGCCATGGGCATGATCTGCGCGGTTACCGGCTGGCGGGCGCTGGCGGTGGCGCTGGGCGCCATGGCAGGCTATCCCGCCTTCTGGGGACGTGCGGGAGAGCAGGGGATTCTCTGGTCGGCAGCAGCGGGGTTGCTGGCGCTGCTGGTGGGCAAGCGGGAGGAATCCAAAGATCAGCCGCTGATGATTCCGGCGCTGGCCGCTTTCCTGACCGCGATCAGCGGACTGTGCTTCCGGCTGCTGCTGGAGGATGCCACACCGGTGCCCATGTATGCCCTGCGCATTGCCGTGTCGGGGTTGACCGCGATTCTGTTTACCCAGGCAGCCCGGTGTCGGGATCCGGTGACGGACTGGCTCATCGGCGGCGTGGCTACGCTGGCACTGGCACAGGTTCGGCTGGGCGCGCTGGGACTGGGGTATCTGGCCGGGGGCGTCATGGCGGTCAGCTGTGCCTTTCCGGCAGCGGCGCTGGCGGGGCTGGGGCTGGATCTGGCGCAGGTGACGAAGGTGCCCATGACGGCGGTGACCTGCCTTGCCTGGTTTATTCGGCTGATCCCCTTCGACAAGCGCTGGCAGCACTATGCGGCACCGGGGTTTTCGGCGCTGGCGGTGATGGCAGCCTGCGGAGTCTGGGATGTGTCCATTCTGCCGGGACTGGTTCTGGGCGGCGCGGTCGCCGCGCTGCTGCCTCCCAGAACCCAGATTCCCCACCGCCGGGGAGAGACGGGCGCGGCGCAGGTGCGGCTGGAGGTGGGAGCGGAGATGCTGCTCAACACTCGCCTGCTGCTGATGGAGACGGAGCCGCCGGATGCGGATGCCCAGGCGCTTTTGGAGCGGGCGGTGGAGAGAGCCTGCTCCCAGTGCTCCGCCCGGAACAAATGCACCCAGCGGGAGACGCTGACGACGGAGCATCTCCTGCACCCGCTGGAGGCGGACTGCCGCAAGCAGGGCAGGCTGATTCCGGAACTGCGGTTTGCCCAGGAGCAGCTGAAGGCGCGCAAGGCAGACCGGCAGCGGCGGCTGGAATACCGCAGCGCAGTGGCACAGCAGTACACCTTTTTGGGGGAGTATCTGCGTTCGCTGGCAGATCAGCTGCCCCGCCGGGCGCAGCGCCCTCAGCCGGAATTTGAGGTGCAGGTTGCCGCCCGTTCCAAGGGGAAGGAGCGGGCGAACGGCGACCAGTGCATTGCCTTTTCTGCCTCGGAGTGCCGCTACTATGTACTGTTGTGCGACGGCATGGGCACCGGGCTGGGTGCCGCAGAGGACGGGCATACAGCGGCAGACCTGTTGCGGCAGATGCTGGCAGCCGGATTTCCGCCGGAGCACGCGCTGGAGTCGCTGAACAGTCTTTTGGTGCTCCGGGGAACCGCCGGGGCGGCGACGGTGGATCTGGCGGAGCTGCGGCTGGATACGGGGATTGCCTGTATCTACAAATGGGGCGCGGCGCCCAGCTGGGTGCTGCAGCGCAGCGGCGTACAAAAAATCGGGACAGCTACGCCGCCGCCGGGGCTCTCGGTTGAGGAGAACCGAATGACGGTGGAGAAGCTGTCCCTTCGTCGGGGAGAAGTGCTGATTTTACTCAGCGACGGTGTGGATGGAGAGGGTATCCAGCACCTGTCTATGCTATCTCCGGACGCGCCGCCTGGGGAGCTGGCGGCAGAAATTCTGGAGAAGGGCTGTGGGAGCGGAGAAGACGATGCAACGGCTGCTGTCATCCGCCTCCGCCCCGCCAGCTTGCCCATATCATAGCATGGGAATTTCAAAAATGCTGTCGAATCACAAGATCTGGTACAACAATCCGCAGATAATTACAGGATATAGGGAATGAGAAGAACTTTTTCAGAAGTCACTTCATGAATTTGTCGATTGCCTGACACAGATCTTCCACAGCCTCCGTGTCCCCGGCGGCCACGGCGTCTACCATGCAGTGCCGCATATGATCCTTGAGGATGACCTTGCCGGTGTTGTCCAGCGCGGAGCGCACCGCCGCCAGCTGAATCAGCACCTCTGAGCAGTCGTGCCCTTCTTCCACCATCCGCTTTACCTTTTCCAGGTGCCCGATGGCGCGGGACAGGCGGTTAATTACTGCTTTCTGATTCTCATGGACATGGCCGTGGGAGTGGGCGATGCCGTGGGCGTGGAGGTAGGCATGGTCATGTTCATGATCGGTTAAATCGGACATATGCATCAGCCCCCTTTATCATAGTAAAGTGTATTATACAACGGCTGACAGCCCTGCGCAAGCCCCCGAGGGGGATATTTTGACGAAAATAAATGTTTTGACACAGGGTCTGTTTGGTACTATAATATAGGAAAAACAGAAGGAGGTTATCCTATGCATATTTCTGACGATCATGCCGGCGTGCCGCATGAGCACGAGCATGAACACACCCACACCCATGAGCACACCCATGACGGCGTTGCCCATACCCACGAGCATACCCACGCCCACTCTCACGATCATGAGCACCCCCATGACCACGACCATCTGCACGCCGACGGAGCCGAGCATACCCACACCCACGGGTGCGACGGCGGATGCAGCGGCTGCCAGAGCCAGTGCGAGCATACGCCTATGGAGGAGCTGACGGCGCTGATGAAGTACATGGTCGGCCACAATGCTGCCCATGCCAAGGAATTGGCGGATCTGGCTTCTCAGCTGGACAAGGCTGGCGACCATGTGGCGTATGAGCAGGTCATGGCGGCTGTGTCGGATTTTGAGAAGGGCAATATGCGCCTGAGCGTGGTGCTCAGCAGCATGGAGCACGAATAAAAGGAGATCTGTTTTATGTGCCTGTCTACTGTCTATAAGAATACTTTAACTCCCGAGACGGTGATGATGAAGAACGTCATGCGCATTGAGTGCAAGGACGGCATGGTTATCCTCACCGACCTGATGGAGCGCCAGATGGCTGTGGAGGGAACTCTGGAGATGGCCAATCTGGTAGACGGCGTTGCCATTGTAAAGGAAGCGGCGGTGTAAGAACGAAACCTTCCCCGATGAGGGGAGGGGAATAGGGCGGGTGCCGATCAGCTTTCTTATCCGGTCGTCTCTTCTTCCCCGGAGGGCGTTATTGGTTGCTCTGTTCAAAATCTATTTGCAAATAATTCTTATTTATATATTGACAATACTCCATGGCTATGATATACTCAAACTGCAAATAGGAATTATTTGCAAATAGAGACAGGAGGTGCTTATGGAAGCTGCCGCGAAGCAATTCAAAAAGCGCAACGCCATCCTTACCTGCCTTCAGAATTCCCGAAGCCATCCCTCGGCGGAGATGGTCTATGAGATGCTCCAGCAGGAATATCCGGATATTTCTCTGGCGACGGTGTACCGAAACTTGGCGCGATTCCGAAATCAGGGACTGATCTCCTGCGTTGCCACCGTTCGGGGCGTGGAGCGTTTCGATGCCGTCACAGAGCCGCACGTGCATTTCATATGCAGGAACTGCGATGCGGTTCTGGATCTTCCCCGGATGGAAATTCCCCAGAGCCTGCGCGTGGAGGCGGAGAAAACCTCCGGCTGCCATGTTCAGGATTGCCAACTGACCTTTACCGGGTTATGCGGCAAGTGTACCAGTGAGTAAACCCCGAAAAAATTATATTATGGAGGAAATGTATATGAAGAAATTTGTCTGCCCCGTCTGTGGTTACGTCTACGAAGGCGAGTCCATCCCCGAAGGCTTCAAGTGCCCCGTGTGCAAGGTGGACGGCTCCAAGTTCAAGGTCATGGAAGAGGGCAAGCTGGCTGCCGAGCATGAGTACGGCATCTACGCCAAGACCGTGAAGAACAACCCCGACATCTCCGAGGAGGACAAGAAGTTCATCTTTGAGCAGTTGATGGCCAACTTCAACGGTGAGTGCAGCGAGGTTGGTATGTATCTGTGCATGGCGCGGATTGCCCATCGCGAGGGCTATCCCGAGATCGGCCTGTACTGGGAGAAGGCCGCTTACGAGGAGGCGGAGCACGCCGCCAAGTTTGCTGAGCTGCTGGGCGAGGATCTGGAGCCCAACATGAAGGCTACCACCAAGGACAACCTGGCATGGCGTGTGGACTGCGAGTTCGGTGCTACTCAGGGCAAGTTCGATCTGGCCAAGTGCGCCAAGAAGAACGGTCTGGATGCTATCCACGACACCGTCCACGAGATGGCTCGCGACGAGGCCCGTCACGGCAAGGCTCTGAAGGGTCTGCTGGAGCGTTACTTCAAGTAAGCGGCGAGCCGCCGGCCAATGCGTGCACGGCTGATCTGTTATCTTGGGTACCACTCGGTATCATTACACAGTACTGTAGGGGCGGAATACGGCTCCGCCATCTGCGGAGCAGAAAGTTAACTTAATTTTACCAGAAAAGGAGCAAATCACAATGAAGTACGTCTGCAATGTATGCGGCTGGGTCTACGATGAGGACGAAGCCGGCGTTAAGTGGGAAGATCTGCCCGATGACTTCACCTGCGAACTGTGCGGCGTGGGCAAGGACGAGTTCAGCCCGGAGGAGTAAGCCATGAAGATTCGGATTAATAAAGATGTGGTGGAGTTTACTCCCGAGCACGCTGCCGAAGCTGCCGAGCTGGAGGCCCTGTGGGTGAAGATGGGCAACTGCGTGGGCGCAAGTAAGACGCTGTCCCCCATCGGCGTGTATGTTCCCAGCGAGAACAAGACCGCCATGTTCCATATTGATGGCCTGTCCGAGCAGGAAGCCAAGGAA
>JAXEAK010000091.1:0-32138 GCA_034094395.1 Faecousia sp. | reverse complement strand
ATTCAGAAGATCGTCAAGGGCATGGTGCTGCTGGGCGCCGTTACCGTTGACCTGGTCAGCAAGCGCAAGAAGGGCTAATGATATAAGCTTACCCGGGATGGTCCGTGGACCATCCCGGGTTCCCAAAAGGAAGGTGTTTTTTTGAACGGAACCAGTAAACCTCCCCAGATATCCCTGATTCTCAGACTTCTGGGTGGTGGATATCTTTTGTATCTGGCGTGGAGCCTGCTGGGCACCGCGAACGGAAACACCCTTTATATTCTTGCGGCTGTTTTCTTTGCACTGGTAGGCGCGGTTCTGCTGCTGCACACCCTGCTGAAAATCAGCCGCGGTGAGTACACAACAGCCCAGCCTCCGGAAGGAGACGGGGAATCTGAAAATAATGAGGAAAATCTTCATGAAGAATCCTGAAACCGTACTGGGTTTGGAACTGGGTTCCACCCGGATTAAGGCCGTCGCCATCGACGAAACCTATACCCCGGTGTCCTCCGGTGATTATACCTGGAAGAGCTCCTATGTGGACGGCATCTGGACCTACGATCTGGACGAGGTTTGGAAGGGACTGAAGGCTGCCGTTTCCGGCGTAGAAAACCGGGACACCATTGCTGCCATGGGCGTATCCGCCATGATGCATGGCTATCTTGCTTTTGACGAAAACTGGAATCTGCTGGTGCCCTTCCGCACATGGCAGAACACCATTACCGCGGACGCTGCCGCCCAGCTGACGGAGCTGTTCGGATTTAATATTCCCCAGCGCTGGTCCATTGCCCACCTGTATCAGGCTGTGCTGAATGGCGAACCTCATGTGGCGAAGATCCGCCACATTACGACTCTGGCGGGCTATGTCCACTTCATGCTCACCGGCGTGAATGCGCTGGGCATCGGCGAGGCTTCCGGTATGTTCCCCATCGACAGTGAGAAGAACTGCTACAATGAGGAAATGCTGGATAAAATCGAGACGTTGCTGGCTCCCAGAAAGCTGCCCTGGACTGTCCGGGAGGTGCTGCCTGATGTGCTGGTAGCTGGCGAAAATGCCGGCACCCTGACACTGGAAGGCGCAGCCAGACTGGACAATCTGCTGCCTGTGGGAATTCCCGTGGCGCCTCCCGAGGGCGATGCCGGCACCGGCATGACCGCTACCAACGCTGTAGCGCCCAGAACCGGCAATGTGTCCGCTGGCACCTCCATCTTCTCCATGGTGGTTCTGGAAAAGAACCTGAGTAAGGTGTACGAGGAAATCGACATGGTCACAACACCCACCGGCAAGCCTGTGGCCATGGTGCACTGCAACAACTGCACCAACGACACCAATGCGTGGGTAAGCGTACTGAGGGAAACTGCGGCACTCTTCGGCGCAACTCCCTCCACCGGTGAGCTGTACACCAAGCTGTACCAGCACTCTCTGGAAGGCGATGCGGACTGCGGCGGCGTGCTGGTGTGCAACTACATGGCAGGTGAGGGCGTGACCCATATGGACGCCGGTCGTCCGCTGGTTGCCCGTCGTCCTGACTCTGCCTTCACGCTGGCGAACTTCTTCCGTGCCCAACTGTACTCCACCATGGCGACGCTGAAAATTGGCATGGACATTCTGGCGGAGGAAAAGGTGGCCATCGACAGCCTGACCGGCCACGGCGGCCTGTTCAAGACGCCTATTGTCGGCCAGAAGTATATGGCGGCCGCCTGCAACGCCCCTGTGACCTGCATGGAAACCGCCGGTGAGGGCGGCCCCTACGGCATGGCACTGCTGGCATCCTATATGCTGCACAAAGCGCCCGGCGAAACGCTGGAGGAGTACCTGAACACCAAAGTCTATGCCGGTGTGAAGGGCAGCACCGTGGCTCCCGATGCCGCGGATGTGGAAGGCTTCAACCAATATCTGAAACAGTATCGCGGTCTGCTGCGGGTCGAGCGCGAGGCTGTCAATTCCATTTGAAGGAGATAACGATTTTATGAATAAATATTGTTTCTGGTTTGTGGTTGGCTCCCAGTTCCTGTATGGACCTGAGGTGCTGGATACCGTTGCAAAGCGCGCGGCGGAAATGGCCCAAAAGCTCAGCGAGGTGCTGCCTTATCCGCTGGTCTACAAGGTTACTGCCAAGACCAACAAGGAGATCACCGATGTTGTGAAGGAAGCCAATTATGACGACTCCTGCGCCGGTATCATTACCTGGTGCCACACCTTCTCCCCCTCCAAAATGTGGATCAACGGCTTCGTGAATCTGCAGAAGCCCTACTGCCATCTGGCAACCCAGTACAACAAGGAGATCCCCAATGAGGAGATCGACATGGACTTCATGAACCTGAATCAGGCCGCCCATGGCGACCGGGAGCATGGCTTCATCGCAGCCCGTCTGAGAATGCCTCGCAAGGTGGTCGCAGGCTATTGGCAGGATCCCAAGGTTCACAAGCGTCTGGGCGACTGGATGAAGGCCGCTGTGGGCGTTGCCGTATCCAAGCAGATGAAGGTCATGCGCTTTGGCGATAATATGCGTGAGGTTGCTGTGACGGAAGGCGACAAGGTGGAAGTGCAGGCCAAGCTGGGCTGGCAGGTCAACACCTGGCCGGTAGGCAAGCTGGTGGAAGTGATGGATTCCGTCACCGATGCGGAAGTGGACGCCATGATGGATCGCTACACCTCTCTGTATGAGATGGCTACCGATGACATCGAGACTGTCCGTTATCAGGCTCGGGAGGAGATTGCCATTAAGAAGATGATGGACGCGGAAGGATGCCAGGCCTTCTCCAACACCTTCCAGGATCTGTATGGCATGAAGCAACTGCCCGGCATCGCCTCTCAGGATTTGATGGCCCAGGGCTATGGCTACGGCGGCGAGGGCGACTGGAAGGTTTCTGCCATGACCGCTATCATGAAAGCCATGGGCGAAAATGGCAACGGCGCTTCCGCTTTCATGGAAGACTACACCTATCATTTGGTTGAGGGTCAGGAGTACTCTCTGGGCGCCCATATGCTGGAGGTCTGCCCCAGTGTTGCGGCGGCCAAGCCCCGGATTGAAGTACATCCTCTGGGCATCGGCGATCGGGAGGATCCCGCCCGTCTGGTGTTTGAAGGCAAGGAAGGCGATGCCATCGTGGCATCCCTCGTCGATATGGGCGGAAGACTGCGCTTGATCGTGCAGGATATCCACTGTGTCAAGCCCATTATGCCCATGCCCAACCTGCCCGTTGCCCGGGTTATGTGGCAGGCAGAGCCCAACCTGACCGACGGCGTGGAGTGCTGGATCACCGCGGGCGGCGCCCATCACAGCGTGCTGAGCTACGACGTGACCGCCGAGCAGATGCGCGACTGGGCGCGAATGATGGACATTGAGTTTGTCCACATCAGCAAGGACACCACGCAGGAGGCTCTGGAAAAGGAGCTGTTCCTGAACGATCTGGCCTGGAAGCTGAAGTAAGCCGGCGGTGCTGACAGCCGATTCACGCGCAACGGTCTGCATTCAACAGGCCATAGGGCGCGTCTCGGCACCGTGACTGCGGCGCAATCACACATATCACTACCCGTCATTGCGGATCGGCGGAGACGCTGACCCGCAATGACAGCACGTTAAAGGAGCATAGTATGCTTGATGAACTGAGGAAAAAGGTTTACGAGGCTAACATGGAACTGCCCCGCCGGAACCTGGTCACCTATACCTGGGGCAATGTCTCCGGTATTGATCGGGAAAAGGGACTGGTGGTCATCAAACCCAGCGGCGTGGAGTACGAAGAGCTGACCCCCGAAATGCTGGTGGTGCTGGATCTGAACGGCAACGTGGTTGAGGGCAATTTGAACCCCAGCAGCGATACCAAGACCCATATTGAGTTGTACAAGGCCTTCCCCCAGCTGGGCGGAATTGTGCATACCCACAGCCCCTATGCGGTTGCCTGGGCACAGGCCGGCAAGGATATTCCCTGCTACGGCACGACCCATGCCGACTACTTCTACGGTCCCATTCCCTGCGCCCGGCATCTGACTCAGGCGGAGTTGGATGAGGACTACGAGAAGGGCACCGGAACAGTGATTATCGAGACCTTCCGGGAGCGGAATATTGACCCGGTTGCGGTTCCTGCCGTCATCTGCCACAGCCATGGCCCCTTCACCTGGGGCAAGGATCCGGCACAGGCGGTGTACCATGCGGTTGTGCTGGAAGAGGTTGCCAAGATGGCGCTTTATACCCGCCAGATTGCACCGGAGGCGGCGCCTGCGCCCCAACGGATTCAGGACAAGCATTATCTGCGTAAGCACGGCCCCAACGCTTACTACGGACAGAAAAAGTAACAGGAAATCCCGGCATCGGATTCGATGCCGGGATTTTTCACGGTTAATCTTTCCAGCGGATCAGCTGGGCGGGTTCTTTCCGGGTTTTGGTTCGCAGCTTGTCACCCTCGGCGGCGTAACCCAGAGCGATGACCAACCGCACCGGGGCATCTACACCGGAGACTTCCCGGAGCTTTTTGTCATCAATCCAGCCCAGAATGCAGGTGGACAGCCCCTGAGCGGTGGCTTCTGCTGTCAGATAGGCAGCGGCAATACCGATGTCTATGGAACGGTAGTCGATCTGCTTGACCTTTGCACCCATGGCGGCGGTCTTATTATAGGACTGCTCGGAGATAAGGATGAGTACCGGCGCCTGAGAGGCAAATTTGTTCATGCCGAGTCCCTGACAGGCTTTTGCGGCGGCTTTTGCCGCTTCTCCACGGCAGACGGTGAAGCAGTAGGGCTGGGCGTTGCAGGCGGAGGGGGCAAGGCGGGCGGCTTCCAGCGCTGTGTCCAGTTTTTCCTGCTCTACAGGGCGATTTTCGTCATAGCTGCGGCAGGACTGACGGGTTTGCGCAATTTTCAGAAAGTTCATGGCAACAGCCTCCTTAAAAAGTATTGGATTTATTGTAATGTCTGCTGAATAAGCTGCTTTGCGGCTTATTGCTTTGCCAGCAGACCGTCGATGAACTGGGTGGCTGCCCGGGCGGAGCGGCCGCCCCTGCCCAGCGCAAAGCGTTCGGCCTGCGCTTCCAGCTCAGATACGTCCATGGTCACGCCTTTCTCCTCGGCAAGGTGGCGTACAATGCCAAGGTAGACTTCCTTATTCGGCTTCTGGAAGGTGACCTGAATGCCGAACCGCTCGGACAGGGAGATAATCTCCTGCATGGTGTCGTTGCGATGGATGTCGTCGCCGTCCCGCTGGGAGAAATTCTCCTTCACTAGATGGCGGCGGTTGGAGGTGGCGTAGATCACTACGTTGCGGCTCTTTGCGGAGACGCTGCCCTCCAGAATTGCCTTCAGGGCGCTGAAATTATCGTCGTCCTTCTGGAAGGACAGATCGTCGATGAACAGGATGAATTTCAGCGGATTGGTATTCAGTTCGTCCAGAATGGCGGGAATGGCATGGAGCTGCTCCTTGCGCACCTCCAGAATCCGCAGCCCCCGATCCGACAACTCGTTGACCACCGCCTTGACGGTAGAGGATTTGCCGGTGCCCGCATCGCCGGTGAGCAAAATGTTGGCAGCCGGCTTGCCTTCCAGCAGGGCAATGGTATTGTCCAGAATGATCTGCTGTTCCCGCTTATAATCGACAAGGGAGGAAAGCCGGGTCTGGTCGGGGTTGATCACCGGGACAATCCGATTGCCCTCGCCAAGATAGAACATGATGTGCTTGGCGTAGATACCATAGCCGTACCGGTGAATATTGGCGCAGCGCTGATGGTAGCTGTCCACGATGTTCAATTTCTTTACGGCGAAGACCGGCAGATGTCCCGCCCAGTCCAGTCCCTCCCGGAGCGCTTCCGGGGTCAGGTCAGAAATGGACTGCAGGATTTCCAGTTCCTGCGCTACCTCTTCCTCCATTTCCGGCCAGGGCTGTGCGCCCCTGCCAATCATGCGGATGTAGGCATTCTCGTCGTTGTTAACGATGTGCTGAATGTAACCCGCCAGCGTGCGCTTTTCTGTGCCGTACAGGCAGGATACGAAGGCGGCATATTTGGCGACGGCTTCGGCAGTGCCGTTTTTCCGGCAGTTCAGGTAATCCAGCAGGGAGGACACCACCGGGTCAGACAGCAGTGCCCGGAAGATCGCCAGAGAATTCAGGCGGATGTGCAGTTCGTTCAGGTTCATACGTTCAGAATCGCACCCTTCGCGCCGCTGGACACCAAAGCGGCATAACGCTTCAGGTAACCGGACAGCTCTTTCTTTTTGGGGACGAAGTTCGCCATACGCTCCGCCAGTTCCTCGTCGGAAATCTTCAGCTCCAGGCGGTTATTGGGAATATCGATGGAGATGATATCGCCGTCCCGCACCACGCCGATGGCGCCGCCGGAAGCGGCTTCCGGAGAAACGTGGCCGATGCAGGCACCCCGGGTCGCGCCGGAGAACCGGCCGTCGGTGATGAGCGCCACAGAGTTGCCCAGTCCCATGCCCATGATAGCGGAGGTGGGATTCAGCATTTCCCGCATACCGGGGCCGCCCTTGGGACCTTCGTAGCGGATGACCACCACATCGCCGGGCTGGATTTTGCCGGCATTGATGGCAGCCTGGGCATCTTCCTCACACTCAAAGACCCGGGCTGGGCCTTCGTGCACCAGCATCTCGGGAAGCACCGCGCTGCGCTTGACCACGCTGCCCTCGGGTGCCAGATTGCCCCGGAGCACGGCAATGCCGCCGGTGGGGGAGTAGGGATTCTCCACCGTGCGGATGACGGACGTGTCCCGGTTGACGGCGGAAGCGATATTTTCGCCCAGCGTCTTGCCGGTGACAGTCATCACGGAGGTGTCCAGAAGATTTTTCTTGGTCAACTCCTTGAGAACCGCGTACACGCCGCCGGCCTCGTTCAAATCCTCCATGTAGGTGGGGCCTGCGGGCGCCAGATGGCACAGGTTCGGAGTTACGGCGCTGATCTCGTTTGCCATGTCCAGATTGAAGTCCACGCCGCACTCGTTGGCAATGGCGGGCAGGTGGAGCATGGAGTTCGTGGAACAGCCCAGCGCCATGTCGGCAGTCAGGGCGTTGCGGATGGCGGCGGCGGTCATGATGTCCCGGGGACGAATGTTCCTGCGTACCAGTTCCATGATCTGCATACCGGCGTGCTTGGCAAGCTCGATCCGGGCGGAATACACGGCGGGGATGGTGCCGTTGCCCCGCAAACCCATGCCCAGAACTTCGGTCAGGCAGTTCATGGAGTTGGCCGTGTACATACCAGAGCAGGAGCCGCAGGTGGGACAGGTGTTTTTCTCGCAATAGGCGAGTCTTTCTTCGTCAATTTTCCCGGCGGTGTAAGCACCCACAGCCTCAAACATACTGGAAAGACTGGTCTTCTTGCCGTCCACCCGACCTGCCAGCATGGGGCCGCCGCTGACGAAAATAGCGGGGATATTTACCCGGGCGGCTGCCATCAGCAGACCGGGCACGTTTTTGTCACAGTTGGGAACCATGACCACGCCGTCAAAGCCATGGGCTTTCAGCATGGACTCGGTGGAGTCGGCAATCAGGTCGCGGGTGACCAGAGAATACTTCATGCCCTCATGCCCCATGGCAATGCCGTCACAGACCGCAATGGCGGGGAAGACGATGGGCGTGCCGCCGGCCATGGCAATGCCCAGCTTTACGGCTTCCACAATCTTATCCAGATTCATATGGCCGGGGACAATCTCATTGTAGGAGCTGACCACGGCGATGAGGGGACGCTGCTGCTCCTCGGCAGTCAAGCCCAGTGCGTGATACAGGCTTCGATGGGCGGCATTTTTGGGGCCGTTCACAACCTTGTCTTTCATCATCATAGGAATTTCCTGCTTTCCATATTAAAATAAAATCGTAGAGCCTATGTCATGACCCCGCCGACCATGTGGAGAATGCAAATTGAATGGTACTCGGCTCAACGTTGATATACCCGGATTGTTTTGCTCAGACCTGTTGCTGTCGATACCGGGTCGCCGGGGTGATAACCCCGCCCTACGAATAGAAAATGAGGGAGCCGGTGTGCACCGGCTCCCAATGACACCGAAATTGTTTAGTTGTTGATCAGCTTGTCCTCGTCGCTCCAGCTGTACAGCTTCCGCACTTCCTGACCTACGATCTCGGAAGGATGCTCGGCGGCACGCTTGCGCATAGCGTTGAAGTGAACCTGACCACCGGCGGAGGACATATCCAGCAGGAAGTCCTTGGCAAAGGTGCCGTCCTGAATATCGGACAGAATTTTCTTCATGGCCTTCTTGGTGTCTTCGGTGATGATCTTGGGACCGGTGATGTAGTCGCCGTACTCGGCGGTGTTGGAGATGGAGTAGCGCATACCGCTGAAGCCGGACTGGTAAATGAGGTCAACAATCAGCTTCATCTCATGGATGCACTCAAAATAGGCGTTCCGGGGATCGTAGCCGGCCTCCACCAGCGTCTCAAAGCCGGCCTGCATCAGGGCGCAGACACCGCCGCACAGCACAGCCTGCTCGCCGAACAGATCGGTTTCGGTCTCGGTACGGAAGTCGGTCTCCAAAACACCGGCACGGGCACCACCGATGCCCAGAGCGTAGGCAAGGCCGATGTCCAGCGCATCTCCGGTGGCATCCTGTTCCACGGCGATCAGGCAGGGCACACCCTTGCCGGCCTGATACTCGCTGCGCACGGTGTGACCGGGACCCTTGGGGGCGATCATGATGACGTTCACGTCCTTGGGAGGCTTGATGCAGCCATAGTGGATGTTGAAGCCGTGGGCAAAGGCCAGTGTCTTGCCGGCGGACAGGTTGGGCTCGATACTCTGCTTGTACAGGGCGGCCTGCTTCTCATCGTTAATCAGAATCATGATGATGTCGGCAGCCTTGGTGGCTTCGGCGGCGGTCATGACGGTCATGCCCTGCGCTTCTGCCTTAGCCCAGCTCTTGGAGCCATTGTACAGGCCGACAATGACGTTTACGCCGCTGTCTTTCAGATTCAGCGCGTGGGCGTGCCCCTGAGAGCCGTAGCCGATGATGGCCACGGTTTTCCCGGCCAGCTTCTGAAGGTCGCAGTCCTGCTGATAGAAAATACGATTCATAATAATTACCTCTTTTCAGAAAATGTAGTTTGCGCCTTGGCTCCCCCCTTGGGGGAGCTGGCAAAAATCTTTAATTTTTGTCTGAGGGGGTACTGATGTATCCCGGGGCACCTCCTCCGGCAGCCCCAAGGGCTGCCACCTCCCCCTTGGGGGGAGGCTATAAATTGGTCACCCGGCGGATGGTGGTAGCGCCCCGCTGAAGGGCGACGATGCCGGTGCGGCAGATTTCCAGAATTTCATATTCCTTCATGAGTGCTACAAAATTGTCGATCTTCCGGCTGTCACCTACCATCTGAATAATGATGGACTCTTTCGTGAAATCCACGATCTTGCCTTCGTAAGCGTCGCTGGCGGCGCTGATTTCGCCCCGGACATTGGGATCGTTTTTGACCTTAATCAGCAGCAGTTCCCGGTTGACGGTGTCCAGATTATCCAACTCCGCAATGGAGACTACATCGGGAAGCTTATACAGCTGGTTAATAAGCTGCTCCTTCTTGATTCCGTCCCCCTCGGACTGGACGGTGATCCGGGAAAACTCCTCAGACTCCGTTTCCGACACGGTCAGGGAGGTGATGTTGAACTGGCGGCGGCGGAACATACTGGTGACCCGGTTCAGGACGCCGAACTGATTGTTGACCAGAATGGCAATGGTAAATTTCTTCATGTCAGTCACCAATCCTTGTAATGATATCGTCCATAGAACCGCCGGGAGGCAGCATGGGCAGCACGAACTCGTCTTTGTCGATGGCACAGTCAATGAGGTAAGGACCGTCGCAGGCAAAGGCCTTGGTCAGGGCGTCCTCCAGTTCGGAGAGCGTCAATGCCCGGCTGGCATCCGCGCCGAAGGCCTGCGCAAGTTTTACAAAGTCGGTTTTTCGGTCGTCCAGAGTGGTGTTGGAATAGTGCTTATCAAAGAAGAGCGTCTGCCACTGGCGCACCATACCCAGCACACTGTTGTTCAGAAGAAGAATGACCATGGGAATGTGGTTGGCAACCGCCGTTGCCAGCTCGTTCAGGTTCATTCCGAAGCTGCCGTCGCCGGTGACCAGCACTGTGCGCTCGTGGGTAGCCATCGCGGCGCCGATGGCAGCGCCCATGCCGAAGCCCATGGTGCCTAAGCCCCCGCTGGAAAGAAACCGGCGGCTGTTTTTCAGGTTCAGATACTGGGCAGCCCACATCTGGTGCTGACCCACATCCGTCGCCACAGGGGTATTCTCATTCAAGTAGCGGTTCAGGGTGTTAATGATGTTCCGGGGAGTCATGCCCTCCCGTTTGTCCAGACCCGCCTGCTCCTCCGCAAGAAGGTGGTCGATTTCCGCCTGCCACTGGGGATGCTCCGTCTTATGGAGCAGGGGGATCAGCTTTTGCAGGGTCTTCTTCACGTCGCCCCGCAGACCCTGCTCCGGAACTACGGTTTTGCCCAACTCCGCGCCGTCAATGTCGATGTGGACGATTTTTGCTCCAACGGCAAATTTCGCGCGGTTGCCGGTGACCCGGTCGTTGAACCGGCATCCCAGGGCAATGATGCAGTCGGAGTAGTGCATGGCGGTGGAACAGGCATAATGCCCGTGCATACCCTGCATTCCCAGGAACCGGGGATAATCCGTGGGGACACCGGAAATGCCCATTAACGAGCAGCCAATGGGGGCGTCGATCAGCTCCGCCATTTGCAGCAGCTCGTCCTGTGCACCGCTGGTAATGAGACCACCACCGAAATAAAGGAAGGGTTTTTGCGCGGCGTTAATGCAGTCCGCTGCCTGCTGTATGCGAGCCTGTTTGGCTGGGAAGCTCTCCTCGGCGGTAACCGGCGGCTGGGGCACATAGTCAAATTTTGCAACCTGTACATCCTTGGGAATGTCAATGAGTACAGGGCCGGGGCGGCCGGACTTCGCCAGCCGGAAGGCATTCCGCACGGTATCCGCCAGATCTTCAACGGAGCCGACGAAATAATTGTGCTTGGTAATGGGCAGGGTCACACCGGTAATGTCGATCTCCTGAAAGCCGTCGGTGCCGATGGTGGAATTGGGTACGTTGCCGGTGATGGCAACCAAAGGAACGGAGTCCAGATAGGCCGTTGCGATGCCGGTGACCAGATTGGTGGCGCCGGGGCCGGAGGTGGCGATGACTACGCCAACCTTGCCGCTGGCGCGGGCGTAACCGTCCGCTGCGTGGGCGGCGCCCTGCTCATGGGCGGTGAGGATGTGCGTTAATTCGTCGCGGTATTTGTACAGGGAGTCGTAAACGTTGATGACCTGCCCGCCGGGGTAGCCGAAGACGACCTCCACACCCTGTTCGATGAGGGTGCGAACAAGGATATCGGAGCCGGAAAGAAGCATAGTATCATCCTTTCTTCAGGGTTTCTATGATCAATCTGCCCATTTCCCGGCAGCCAACCAGGCTGCACTGGCTTTCGCCGGAGGGAAGAATGTCGCCGGTACGATAGCCGCCGTCCAGAACGCTGGAGACGGCGGATTCGATGCTGTCCGCCTCCGCGGGCATATCGAAGGAGAAGCGGAGCATCATGGCGGCGGCGAGAATGGTGCCGATGGGGTTGGCAATGTCCTTGCCAGCGATGTCCGGGGCGGAGCCGTGGATAGGCTCATACAGTCCCCGGGTGCCGTCGCCTAAGGAGGAGGAGGGGATCATGCCGATGGAGCCGGTAATCATGGAGGCTTCGTCGGACAGAATGTCGCCGAACATATTCTCCGTGACAATCACGTCAAACTGGCTGGGGTCTTTCACAATCTGCATGGCGCAGTTGTCCACCAGCATATCGGAAAGCGTTACATCCGGGTATTCCTCTGCCAGTTCGTGCATGACTTTTGTCCACAGCCGGGAGGAATCCAGCACGTTGCTCTTTTCTACACTGCACAGCTTTTTCCCGCGCTTCCGGGCGGTTTCAAAGCCAATGCGGCCAATGCGGCGGATCTCGCTTTCCGCATAGCGCAGCTCGTCAATGGCGACAGGTTCACTATTTTCTACAGTGGTTTCGTGCTTGCCGAAATAGATGCCGCCGATGAGTTCTCTTACAATAATAAAGTCAATGCCCTTGTCCACGATTTCCTGCTTAAGCGGAGAAGCGGAAGCCAGCTGAGGCCAGATTTTGGCGGGGCGGTTGTTGCTGTAGACGCCCATGCCGGCGCGAAGGCGAAGCAGACCCTTTTCCGGGCGCATATTCCCGGGAACGTTGTTCCACTTGGGGCCGCCTACTGCGCCCAAAAGTACGGAGTCAGAGGCAAGGCACTTATTCAGCATTTCCTGAGGCAAGGGGTCGCCCCACTTGACAATGGCGTTGCCGCCCATATCCACATCGGTGTACTGAAATTCGTGGCCAAACAGCGCGGCAACCCGATCCAAAACCAGCTTTGCCTGCTCCACGATTTCCGGGCCGATGCCGTCCCCACGGATGAGTGCAATCGTTTTCGTCATCTTATCATATCTCCTTCAAAGAAGCAAGCAGTCCGCCCTTTTTTATGATATTTTGTATGAATTCCGGAAAAGGCTCTGCCTGATAGGTACGTCCTGTGGTGCGGTCGGTGATGATGCCGGTGTCGAAGTCTACACTGACCTCGTCCCCGGCCTGAATCTCTTCTGCCGCTGCCTCGCACTCCAGAATGGGCAGGCCGATGTTGATGGCGTTACGGTAGAAAATCCGGGCGAAGGATTTGGCAATGACGCAGCCGGTGCCGCAGGTTTTGATGACCAGAGGGGCGTGCTCCCGGGAAGAGCCGCAGCCGAAGTTCCAGCCGGCTACCATGATGTCACCGGGGGAAACCCGGTTGACATACTCGGCGTCGATATCCTCCATGCAGTGCTTGGCAAGCTCGTTGGCATCGGCGGTATTTAAGTACCGGGCGGGAATGATCACGTCGGTATCCACATTGTCGGGATATTTGAAAACCTTACCAGTTGTGTTCATGGTTCAGACCTCCTTGGGTGCGGTGATGTAGCCGGTGAGGGCGGATGCGGCGGCGGTGGCGGGGCTGGCAAGGTACACTTCACTGTCCACATGCCCCATGCGTCCCACGAAATTCCGGTTGGTGGTGGCGATGCACCGTTCGCCCGCGGCAAGGATGCCCATGTAGCCGCCGAGACACGGCCCGCAGGTGGGAGTGGAGACTACCGCACCGGCATCAATGAAGGCGGTGACGTAGCCACGCTCCACACATTCCCGGTAAATGGCCATGGTGGCGGGGATGATGATGCAGCGCACGCCGGGGGCAACGGTGTTGCCGCAGAGCGTCCGGTAGGCGGCTTCCATGTCCTCCATACGGCCGTTGGTGCAGCTGCCGATGACCACCTGATCGATTTTGATATGGGAAAGCTCTGCGGCGGGGTGGGTATTTTCCGGCAGGTGGGGGCAGGCTACAGTGGGAACGATGGTGGAAAGGTCAATGTCGATGGTCTGCTCGTAGACGGCGTCCGGGTCGGCCTCGTAAATCTTGGGGGTACGCTCGCTGCGGCCTTCCAAATAGGCGGTGGTGATTTCATCAACAGGGAAAATGCCGTTTTTCGCGCCGGCTTCAATGGCCATGTTGCAGATGCACAGCCGGTCGTCCATGGACAGGCTGGCAACGCCCTCGCCGGTGAACTCCATGGACTTGTACAGCGCGCCGTCTACGCCGATTTTGCCGATGATGGTGAGGATCACGTCCTTGCCACTGCAATTTGCCGGGAGTTTACCCGTCAAATGGAACTGAATGGCAGAGGGAACCTTGAACCAGGCTTCGCCGGTGGCCATGCCCGCGGCCATGTCGGTAGAACCTACGCCGGTGGAAAAAGCGCCCAGCGCACCGTAGGTGCAGGTGTGGCTGTCCGCGCCGATGATGCAGTCGCCGGCGGTGACCACACCCTGCTCCGGCAGCAGCGCGTGCTCGATACCCATTTTGCCTCCAGCGTAGAAGTGGCTGACGCAGTGAGAACAGGCAAATTCCCGGCACTGCTTGCTTTGCTCCGCCGCCTTGATGTCCTTGTTGGGGACGAAGTGATCCAGAACGATGGCGATTCTGTCTTTATTAAAAACGGTGTCAAAGCCGTTCTTGGTAAATTCGTTAATGGCCACAGGGGTGGTAATGTCGTTGCCCAGAACCATGTCCAGTTTGGCACGGATCAGCTGCCCGGCATTCACGGATTCTAGCCCGGCGTGGACGGCGAGGATTTTCTGCGTTAATGTCATTCCCATGATAATTCCTCCGGAATCTTTTGTAGGGCGGGGTCATGACCCCGCCGAGCGGTAATGATGATTGGGTTCTTGCATGGAATAGTACCTGTTCAAAACCAGAACGTGATCGGCGGGGTCATGACCCCGCCCTACGAAAGGTAAGGTTTATTTGGTTGTCATGTTATTGAAGGCACCTACAAGTGCGCTGGCGCTGGCCTTGATGATGTCGGTGTCCGTGCCCGCACCCCAGAACATGGTGCCATCTGCGCTTTCCAGACCGATGTAAGCGGCGGCGGTGGAGCCGGAACTGCGCTCCTGCACGGAGTGCTCCGTGTAGACCTTCAGAGTGTAGGTGCTTCCCGTATAGGCCTTCAGGGCGTTGCTCACCGCGTCCAGAGAACCGTTGCCGCTGCTTTGCACGGTGGTCTCCCGGCCGTGGCGCAGGAAGGTGACAATGGCCTCCACATTGCTGCCGCTCTGGGTGAAGTGGAGATTGGAAATCGCCAGAGGGCTGCGGACATTCAGATAGCGATCCATGAATATGGAAAGCACATCCTCCGCCTTCAATTCCCGATGATCGTGGTCGGATACGGCCTTGCATTGGTAACTCAGGTGCTCACGCATCTTGGGAGGGAGAATATAGCCGTAGCTCTGCTCCAGCAGGTAGCCAATGCCGCCCTTACCGCTCTGGGAGTTGACCCGGATGACGTCGGCGTCGTAGGTGCGGTTGATATCCCGGGGATCCACCGGCAGGTAGGGAACCGTCCAGCGGTGGAGATCCTTTTCCTTCCGCCACTGCATACCCTTGGCAATAGCATCCTGATGGGAACCGGAGAAGGCGGCGAACACCAGCCCGCCGGCATAGGGGCTGCGCTCATAGACGTGCATCCGGGTGCAGTCCTCATAGGTCTTGCAGATGGCGGGCATATCGGAGAAGTCCAGCTCCGGGTCAACGCCGTGGGAGTATAGATTCATGGCAAGGGTGACGATGTCCACATTGCCGGTGCGCTCGCCGTTGCCGAACAGGGTGCCCTCCACACGGTCGGCACCTGCCAGCAGCGCCAGTTCCGTGTCCGCTACACCGGTGCCCCGGTCGTTGTGGGGATGCAGGGAAAGGGTTACATACTCCCGGTATTTCAGGTTCTCGCTCATGTATTCTACCTGACTGGCGTAGACGTGCGGCATACTCATTTCCACGGTTACCGGTAGGTTGATGATGACGTTGTTGGTTGGGCTGGGTTCCAGCACATCCAGCACCGCGTTGCACACTTCCAGCGCGTATTCCGGCTCGGTGCCGGTGAAGCTCTCCGGGGAATACTCAAAGCGGAAATTTCCCTCATATTCCGCAGCCAGCTTTTTCACCAGCTTCGCGCCCTCCACGGCGATCTGCTTGATTTCCTCCTTGCTCTTGCGGAACACCTGCTCCCGCTGGGCGACGGATACGGAATTGTAGAAGTGGATGATGGCGCTGGGCGCGCCCTTGCAGGCGTCGAAGGTTTTGCGGATGATGTGCTCCCGGCACTGGGTCAGAACCTGAACGGAGACATCTTTGGGAATCATGTTGTTCTCGATCAGGGTGCGCAGGAATTCGTACTCGGTTTCCGAGGCGGCAGGGAAGCCAACCTCGATCTCCTTGAAGCCGACGCGAAGCAGCATATGGTAAAATTCCAGCTTCTCTTCTAAGCTCATGGGGATCACCAGACTCTGATTGCCGTCCCGTAGGTCAACGCTGCACCACTGGGGCGCTTTTTCGATGTGATCCTTTTGAACCCATTTGTAGTGGCTGCCCGGGGCGGGGTAGTAGCCGATTGCGTATTTGCTGGTATCCATATGCGTTTTCTCCTTTACCTTTTCTCAACAACAGAGCAAGTTGAACAATGAATTGACAATTGAGTTTTCCACCGAGTCTGTTGTACGGGATATCTTTATACTATTTTGAACCCTGCGTCCTTCAGGGCTTGGGTAATCTGCCGGACGTGATCATAGTTCCGGGTTTCCAGGGTCAGGCGCAGGTAGCAGCCGTTGATGGATTCCGTCTCCCCGTTGCGCTCGTGGTGGACGGAAATGACGTTTCCGCCGCACTGGGCGATGATTCGGGACACATCCATAAGCTGACCGGGCTTGTCTACCAGTTCGATGAGCAGGTTGGTGGTGCGTCCGGACTTCATCAGACCCCGGTCGATGACCCGGGACAGGCTGGTTACGTCGATGTTGCCGCCGGAAATCAGGCTGACCACTTTCTTGCCCTCCAGAGGGAACTTGTGGAACATGGCGGCGGCTACGGAAACCGCGCCCGCGCCTTCGGCGATCATCTTCTGCTTTTCAATCAGCGCCAGAATGGCAGCGGCGATTTCGTCCTCGGTGACAAGGGCAATATCATCTACATACTGCTTCACCCTTTCATAGGTAATTTCACCGGGCTTTTTTACGGCGATGCCGTCGGCAATGGTGGAGACGCTGGAAAGCGCTTCCATGTGACCGTGATTCACGGCGTTGTACATACTGGGCGCGCCGGCGGCCTGTACGCCGTAGACCTTCACATGGGGGCTGATGGATTTGATGGCGCAGGCAACGCCGGCGATCAGTCCGCCGCCGCCGATGGGCACGATCACCGCGTCTACGTCGCTCATCTCGTTCATGATTTCCAGACCGATGGTGCCCTGACCGGCGATGACGTACTCGTCGTCAAAGGGATGAACGAAGGTGTAGCCCCGCTCTTCCTTCAGTTCCAGCGCCTTGTTATAGGCGTCGTCATAAACGCCGGGTACCAGACAGACCTGGGCGCCGTAGCCCTTGGTGGCCTCCACCTTGGAGATGGGGGCGGCGTCCGGCAGGCAGATCAGGGAGGAAATGCCGCACTTGCTGGCGGCCAGCGCCACGCCCTGGGCGTGGTTTCCGGCGGAACAGGCGATGACGCCCTTCTGCTTTTCCTCGTCGGACAGCATGGCGATTTTGTAGCCGGAGCCGCGAAGCTTAAAGGAGCCGGTCTTTTGCAGACATTCGGGCTTTAAGTACAGCTTGCAGTCCTCGGCAATGCCGTAGGCCTTTGCCAGCGGGGTAGGGCGGATGATGTCCTTCAGGACGACGGAAGCATGGAAGATTTTGTCAATGGTCACCATATTTTTCTATTTCCTTTCCGGTATTGAAGAATTCAGGTTATAAAAAAGCCCTGCCTCTTCAATCCATAAAGAGACAGGGCTTTTACGCACATAAAAACCTTGCGGTACCACTCTTTTTGCCGCGAAACGCGACCACTCAACGACGATCCAACAACCGCCTCCCGCTGTATCGGTCGGGCTCCGTCCTGCTTACTTGGGTATCCGTTCAGTCAGGCCGCTCAGAGGCCAGTATACAATTTCACCCCACACTGCCTCGCACCACCCGGCAGCTCTCTGGAGAAGGGAAGGAAATTGCTTTTTCCTCTTCAATGCGTTTGCTCTATGTATGGCGAATTATAGCATGAAATTCCCGGGGTGTCAAGCGCGGAAACGCATAAGTCTTTCATAGGCGTACGTTTAGGCGCAGGAAGAGAAAACTGCCACTGCAAACCGGTAAGCGCACCGGTTCGCAATGACAGCTGCTCTGAAATTACTCGATAACCTGAATCCAGCCCTTGGGAGCCTCGATACGACCCATCTGGATGCCGGTGAGGGTGTCGTACAGCTTCTGGATGGTGGGACCCATGCCGACGTAGTGGATTTCCTTGCCGTGATCCACGATGGTACCCAATGGGGAGATGACGGCGGCGGTACCGCACAGACCGGCTTCGGTGAAGTCGCCCAGCTCGGTGAGCGCCACGGGACGCTCCTCAACCTCCATGCCCAAATACTCCTTGGCAACATACACCAGAGAACGGCGGGTGATGGAGGGCAGAATGGTATCGGACTTGGGGGTGACCAGCGTGTTGCCCTTGATGAAGATCACGTTGGCGCCGCCGGTTTCCTCGATATGGGTACGGGTGGCGGAGTCCACATAGACATTTTCATCGTAGCCCTGCTCGTGGGCATCCACGATGTTGTAAAGGCTCATGGCGTAGTTCAGACCGGCCTTTACATGACCGGTGCCCCGGGGTGCGGCGCGATCCAGGTCGGAAATGCGGACGGTCAGGGGTTTTATGCCGCCCTTGAAGTAGGGGCCCACGGGCGTGGCAAAAATTCGGAACTGATATTCGTTGGCGGGCTTGACGCCAATGATGGAGTCATAGCCGAACATAAAAGGACGGATGTACAGGGTTGCACCGGAGCCGTAGGGCGGCACCCAGGCATCGTTGGCGCGGACAGTCTGCACCACGGCATCCACGAACTTGTCCTCAGGGTACACGGGCATCTTCAGCCGCGCGCAGGACTGCGCCATCCGGGCGGCGTTCAGGTCGGGGCGGAAGCACACGATCCGGCCGTCCTCGGCGGTGTAGGCCTTCATGCCCTCAAAGCAGGTCTGGGCGTACTGCAATACGCAGGCGCACTCGTTCATGGTGATGGTGGCGTCGTCGGTCAGGCTGCCTTCGTCCCACGCGCCGTTTTTGTAATTCGCGACAAAGCGCTTATCGGTCTGGACATAGCCAAAACCAAGGCTGCTCCAGTCGATGTTCTTTTTTTCCATCGGAAACACCTCTCATCTAATCTTCTTACCTTCCGTTTGGGGTCAGATAACTTTCCCGCTTGGGGGAAGGTTGAGCCAGGTTATCCATGCCATTTTACCACCGGGAATGCGGAAGGTCAATAGGCAAGGAGGAAAAATGTTTCTTTGAAGAGGACAAATGTTTTCCGGGAATAAACGCACAAATAAGTAAGGGGAATTTTGTAAAAAATAGCTTGACTTTAGCAAAGTAAAGTGATAAAGTTAACCCGAAACAAGGAGGGAAAGGAATTCTGGTATGGGCACAATTCGACATTTGGATGAAGAGCTGCTGTTTGAAGCGGTTTTAACGCTGCGTACGCCGGAAGCGTGCCAGCGATTTTTTGAGGATATCTGCACCATCAAGGAACTGCAGGCCATCGCCCAGCGGTTTCGGGTGGCATGTCTTCTGGACGAGGGTAAGAACTATCTGGAGGTGTCGGAGGCCACCGGTGCCAGTTCCGCTACCATCAGCCGGGTGAACCGGTGCCTGAATTACGGCAGCGGCTACCGGGAGACACTGGACAATCTGAAGAAAGCAGGAAAGCTGAATGATGACGGATCAGATCTGGAGAAATGAAGAGCAGGCTGTGTTCGCCCTTCGGGGGCTTTATCAGCGCTATGGCTACGCCCCCTATAAAATGAGCCAGTTTGAAGAATACGACCTTTACGTACGGAACAAGGACTTTTTGATCTCCGACCAGATCATCACTTTTTCCGGTGAGGGCGGCAAACTCATGGCGCTCAAGCCGGATGTGACGCTGTCCATTGTGAAAAATGCCCCGGAGGAACCGGGCGTGGTGCAGAAGGTCTACTACAGCGAAAACGTGTATCGGGATTATCGGGAAATCCTGCAGGCGGGTCTTGAGTGCGTGGGCGACCTGACGGATTACGATATTGTGGAGGCGGTGCTGCTGGCGGTGAAGAGTCTGGCACTGTTGGGAGAGCACTTCGTGCTGGACATCTCCCACATGGGACTGCTGGCGGCAGTGCTGGAGCACTGCGGCTTTGACGGACGGCGGCGCAAGCAGGCCATGGCCTGTCTGAGACGGAAGAATGCCCACGACCTGAAGCAGCTGTGCGGGGACAGGGAAACCGCATGGGAAATCTTGCAGGCGGTCGTCTCCTGCCGGGGCGGCGTGGAGGCGCTGGAAGCCCTGCGGCCGCTGCTGACCACGGAGGCGGAACAGCAGGCCATGGCGGAGCTGGAGACGCTTCTCGGCATTTTGCGGGACAACGGCTACGGGGATCGGGTGCGGCTGGATTTTTCCGTCAGCAATGACCTTGGCTACTACAGCGGCGTGGTGTTCCGGGGGTATCTGGAGGGGATCCCCTCCAGCATTCTGTCCGGCGGACAGTACGACAAGCTGCCCCGGAAAATGGGCAGAAAAAGCCGCGCCATCGGCTTTGCCATCTACGTTGACCTGCTGCAGGAACTGTACCGGGAGGACAACGCCTGCGACGTGGATACCCTGATTCTCCATGACGGTTCGGTGCCGCTGACGGAATTGAACCGGGCGGCGGAAGCGGCGGCTAAGGACGGAAGCGTGCTGGTTGCCACGACCCTTCCCAAGGGGAGAAGCTGGAAAAAGCTGGTGCGTATGGAAGGAGGGGCGGTGCAATGAATGACTGGATCAACATCGCCCTGCCGAAAGGAAGACTGGGCGAAAAGGCTTACGCCATGCTGAAGGAGAGCGGCTATGAGTGCCCTGCCATTGAGGATCCGGGACGGAAACTGATTTTTGAAAATCCGGAGAAAGGCGTGCGTTACTTCTGGGTCAAGCCCTCGGACGTGGCCATTTATGTGGAGCGGGGTGCTGCGGATCTGGGTATCGTGGGCAAGGACATTCTGCTGGAATACGAGCCGGATGTGTATGAGCTGCTGGACTTAAAAATGGGCAAATGCCGGATGGCCGTAGCGGGAAAGAAGGACTTCCGGGAGAGTGTGGGCAAGACGCTGAAGGTGGCCACCAAATTCCCCAACATCACCCGGAATTACTACAGCAGCAAGTGCCGGGATATTGACATTATCCACCTGAACGGCTCCATTGAACTGGCTCCGATTTTGGGTCTGAGTCATGTGATCGTGGACATTGTGGAGACGGGAACTACCCTGAGAGAAAACAATCTGACGGTGTATGAGGAAATCGTTCCCATCAGTGCCAGACTCATTGCCAATGTAGCAAGCTATCAATTTAAGGATGCTGCCATCAACGCCATCCGGGCGAAACTGGAAGAACAGGTGAACGGAAATGATTAAGATTATGAAATATGGGCAGGTGCCCAACTCGGAAATTTTCGCCCGGGTGACCCCGGCAGTTCCAGTGGCGGACATCGTGGCGGATATTCTGGCAGATGTGAAGCAAAACGGCGACAAAGCGGTGCTTGCCTACTGCGCCAAATTCGACAAGGTGGAGTTGACAGCGCTGGAGGTATCTGCGCAGGAGGTGGAGGAAGCTTTGGCTTCCGTGGAGCCGGGCTTTCTGGAAATTCTCAAGGAGGCGGCGGCGAACATCCGCGCTTTCCACTCCCGGCAGGTGCGCAACAGCTTTGTGATTGCGGATAAGCCCGGTGTTGTCCTCGGACAGAAGGTGACACCCATTGAGAAGGTGGGTGTGTATGTCCCCGGCGGTACGGCAGCGTACCCTTCCACGGTGCTCATGGATACCATTCCCGCGAAAATTGCGGGTTGCCCTCAGATTGTGATGGTGACTCCCCCCGGAAAGGACGAAAAAATTAACCCGGCAATTCTGGCAGCTGCCAGAATTGCCGGTGTGGACAGAATTTTCAAGGTGGGCGGCGCTCAGGCCATTGCCGCGCTGGCTTACGGCACAGAGTCCATCCCCAAGGTGGACAAGATCGTTGGCCCCGGCAACGCCTTTGTGGCGGAAGCCAAGAAGCAGGTCTTTGGCAAGGTGTCCATCGACATGATCGCGGGCCCCAGCGAAATTCTGGTGATTGCCGACGGAAAGAGCAACCCAGTCCATGTGGCGGCGGATCTGCTGAGTCAGGCAGAGCATGACAAGCTGGCAAGCGCCGTGTTGGTGACGGACAGTGAGGAATTGGCAATTGCCGTGCGTGACGAACTGGAACGGCAGCTGCCTGCCTTGCCCCGGGAGGAAATCGCCCGGGCATCCATCGACAATAATGGCAAGATCATTGTGGCGGAGAATCTCATGCAGGGAATCGGGATTGCCAATGAAATTGCTCCGGAGCATCTGGAGCTGATGGTGGACGATCCCTTCGCCTACCTGGACGCGGTGAAAAACGCCGGCTCCATCTTTATGGGAAGAAGCTGCCCGGAGGCGCTGGGCGATTACTTTGCAGGCCCCAACCACACCCTGCCTACCTCTGGCACGGCGCGCTTCTCCAGCCCCTTAAGCGTGGATGATTTCGTGAAAAAAAGCCAATTTACCTATTACACGGCCGACGCTCTCGGTGCGGTAACGGAGCAAATTGCTGCCTTTGCGGAAAAAGAAGGGCTTCGCGCCCACGGCAGATCCGTGACCGTGCGGAAGGAGGGGCTGAAATGAGCCGGTTTCTGAATGAACAGTATCGGACTATGGAGGCCTACACCCCCGGCGAACAGCCCCGGGATATGCAGTACATCAAGCTGAACACCAACGAGTCTCCCTATCCCCCCGCCCCTTCCGTGGTGGCGGCGATGACCGGGGAACAGGTAAAGCTGCTGCGGCTGTATTCCGACCCTACGGCGAAGGGGCTGAAAGACAGGCTGGCGGGGCTGTACGGTGTAAGTCCCGAAAATGTGTTTGTATCCAACGGCTCCGACGAGGTGCTGAATTTCGCCTTTATGGCTTTCGGCGGCAGCGGCGTGGCGTTTCCCGACATCAGCTACGGATTCTATGAAGTTTTTGCGGAACTCTACGGAATCCCAGCGGAGAAAATCCCGCTGGAAGAGGACTTTTCCATCGATTTCCGGAAATACTGCGGCAAAAACAAGATGATTGTTCTTGCCAATCCCAACGCCCCCACGGGCATGACCATTCCGGTGTGGCAGATCGAGGAAATCGTGAAAAGCAACCCGGATTCGCTGGTGCTCATTGACGAAGCCTATGTGGATTTCGGCGGGGAGACCTGTCTGCCGCTGGTCGAAAAATACGACAATCTGCTGGTGACCCGGACGTTCTCCAAGTCCCGGTGCCTGGCAGGCGGGCGGTTGGGGTACGCCTTTGCCAATTCTGCCGTTATCGCGGATTTGGAAAAGATCAAGTATTCCACCAACCCTTACAACATTAACCGCCTGACCCTGCTGCTGGGTGAGGTTACTGTGGATGCGGAGGATTACTACCGGGAGAAATGCGATGCGATTCAAAAGACCCGGACGTGGACGGTCGAGCAGCTGGGAGGGCTGGGTTTTCAGGTTTTGCCCAGCAGTGCCAACTTTATTTTTGCCAAAACCGACAAAATGGACGGTGGAAAACTGTACAAACAGCTGAAAGAACGGGGGATTCTGGTGCGGCATTTCACGAATCCCAGAATCTGCCAGTTTAACCGCATTACCATCGGCACGCCGCAGCAGATGGCGACGTTGATTGACACCGTGAAAGAGGTGCTTTATGAGAACCAGTGAAATTACCCGGAATACGGCGGAGACGAAAATTACCCTGCAGCTGAATCTGGACGGTACGGGAAAGGCGGAAATCAATACAGGCGTTGGTTTTCTCAACCATATGCTGACGCTGTTTGCCGCCCACGGGAAATTTGACCTGACCGTAAAATGCGCGGGTGACGTGGAGGTGGACGACCACCACAGCGTAGAGGACATTGGCATCTGCCTTGGACAGGCGTTTCAGGCGGCTCTGGGAGATAAACGGGGCATCACCCGCTACGGCAGCTTCCTTCTGCCTATGGATGAAGCGCTGATTTTATCGGCGGTGGATATCTCCGGCAGAAGCTGCCTGTGCTATGAGCTGGAAATCCCCACGGAGAAGATCGGCACCTTTGACACGGAACTGGTGGAGGAATTTTTCCTTGGCTTTACCCGAAATTGCCCCATGAGTTTGCATCTGCGCCGGCTCGCGGGAAAGAATTCTCACCACATTGTGGAGGGAGCGTTTAAGTCCGTGGCTCGGTCGCTGAAAGCGGCGGTTTCCTTAGACGGAAGCAGCGAGATCCCGTCCACCAAGGGGGTTCTGTGATGATCGGAATTATTGATTACGGCGTGGGCAACCTGTTTTCCCTGTGCTCGTCCTGTAAGGCCATCGGGCAGGAAGCTTTCGTCAGCGGGAACGCCGAGGAACTTGCCAAGGCGGATCGCCTGATTTTGCCCGGCGTGGGCGCATTCGGGGACGCGGCGGACAAGCTGCGCGCTACCGGCATGGCGGACTTTGTGCGGCAGCAGGCGGCGGCGGGAAAGCCCTTGCTGGGCATCTGCCTTGGGATGCAGCTCCTGTTCGAGAAAAGCTACGAATACGGTTGCCATGAAGGGCTGGGGCTGCTGAAAGGGCAGGTCGTCCCCATGGAAGGAAAGCTTCCGGCGGAACTGAAAATCCCCCACATGGGCTGGAACGCGTTGGAAATTCGCGGCGGCAGGCTGCTGAAAGGTTTAGACGGGCAGTACGTTTACTTTGTCCACTCCTATTTCGCGGAAGGGTGTGAGGATTCTCTCGCCGCAGTAACGGAATATGGCATTCCCATCACGGCGGCGGTGGAAAAAGGCAACATTTTCGGCTGTCAGTTCCACCCGGAGAAGAGCGGCAGCGTGGGACTTTCCATCCTGCGCCGGTTCAGCGAGATCTGAGGAGGGCGGACAATGTACATCTATCCTGCCATTGATCTGTTTGGCGGCAAGGCGGTGCGGCTGCTTCAGGGTGACTACGCCAAAATGACGGTTTACAGCGACGATCCTGTGTCTGTTGCTAAGGATTTTGCCGCCGCCGGATGCAGCCACATTCATCTGGTGGATTTGGAGGGCGCGAAACTTGGCAAGCCGGCCAATCTGGGTGTCATTGCGAAAATCGTTGAAACCACCGGCCTGTTTGCGGAGGTGGGCGGCGGCATCCGGGATCTGGAGACGGTGGAAAAGTACCTTGCTATCGGCGTCAGCCGGGTGATTCTGGGGACTGCCGCCGTGACGAATCCGGCGTTTTTAGAGGCGGCGCTCCAGAAATACGGAGAGAAAATCGCTGTAGGCGTGGATTTGAAGGACGGTTTCGTCGCCATTAAGGGTTGGACGGAGACTTCCGATCTGACGGCAGAGGGTTTCTTTGCAAAAATGCAGACCTTGGGCGTGAAAACCGTGATCTGCACCGATATTTCCCGGGATGGAGCCATGAAGGGTACCAACCGGGAGCTGTACCGGACACTTTCGGAGAAATACGCCATAGATCTCATTGCCTCCGGCGGGGTCTCTTCGCTGGAGGATGTGCAGGCGTTGACAAGAATGCGGCTTCACGGGGCAATCATCGGAAAGGCCTATTACATCGGCGCGGTGGATTTGAAAGAAGCGGTGGAGGTGGCAAGATGATTACCAAAAGAATTATTCCCTGTCTGGATGTGCGGAACGGCCGGGTAGTCAAGGGCACCAATTTTCAGGGGCTGCAGGACGTTTCTTCCCCGGTGGAACTGGGAAAATACTACAGCGACAACGGTGCGGACGAGTTGGTGTTTTACGACATCACCGCATCGGCAGAAGGCCGGAAGCTTTTCACGGATATTTTGACGGAGGTGGCTTCCACCATCTTTATTCCGTTGACCGTGGGCGGCGGAATTAACACGCTGGAAGACTTTGATCGGGTGCTGAAATGCGGCGCGGACAAGGTCAGCGTTAATTCCGGAGCCATCCGCAACCCCGATCTGGTGGGCGCGGCTGCTCGGCTGTACGGCGACCAGTGCGTGGTGCTGTCCGCCGATGTGAAGCGGGTGAACGGCGAGTTCCGGGTGTTTGCCAAGGGTGGCCGGGAGGACACCGGCATGGAGGCGATTTCCTGGATCAAACGGTGCGTGGACAACGGCGCGGGAGAAGTGGTGCTCAATTCCATCGATACCGACGGCGTGAAGGGCGGCTTTGATTTAGAAATGCTGGAAGCGGTATCGAACGCTGTGGACGTGCCCGTCATTGCCTCCGGCGGCGCGGGCTGTGTGGAGGACTTTGTGGCGCTGTTTCAGAGCCTTCCCAAGGTGGATGCCGGATTGGCGGCTTCCATTTTCCACTTCGGTCAGGTGAAAATACCGGAGTTAAAGGCGGTTCTGCGTGAAAATAAAATACCTGTGAGGTTATAAAGATGAATTTGGATGAATTGAAATTTGACGAGAAAGGGCTGATTCCCGCCATTGTGGTGGACGACGAGACGGGAAAGGTGCTTACTTTGGCTTACATGAACCGGGAGAGTCTGGCAATTTCCATGGAAAAAGGCCTGACCTGCTTCTGGAGCCGATCCCGGCAGGAACTGTGGCTCAAGGGCGAAACCAGCGGCAACTACCAGCACATCGTGTCCATCATCGCCGACTGCGACATGGATGCTCTGGAGGTGCGGGTGAAAAAGGATGGCCCTGCGTGCCATACCGGCGAAGAATCCTGCTTCCACAATCCGGTTCTTGGCGAAAAGACGGATAAATTCCAGCTGGAAGGGCTGTATCAGCTGCTGGAGAGCCGAAAAAAAGAGCTTCCCGAGGGCTCCTACACCACTTATCTGTTCCAGAAAGGTCTTGACAAGATTCTGAAAAAAGTGGGCGAGGAGAGCACCGAGGTCATCATCGCGGGCAAGGCCGAGGACAAGGCGGAGACAATTTACGAGATTGCCGACCTTGCTTACCATGTGCTGGTGCTGATGGTGCAGATGGGCATTTCCGTGGAGGATATCCGCAAGGAGCTTGCCAGCCGCCACATCATCGACCACAAGGTCAAGCAGGAGAAAATGACAAAATAAAAGAAGCTGTCATTCCGAGCCAGTGATCACACTGGCGTGGGAATCCCCTGAAAGGAAGGAGACTGCCACACCAGTGACATCGGTCACTGGTTCGCGATGACAGCTATTCTTATGCAGCGGGATGTTCTTCTTTGGGGAACTTGCGGCAGACAAGCAGGAATGCAGCCGTCTGGAACAAAAAGGTAATTACCCAGGAGACAGTATAGGAGAAGAACAGACACTGGGGAGTATGGAACCGGGGAATCTGGAAAACGGTATAGATCCAGAAAATCCGCAGGCCGCAGATGCCGAGAATGGAGATAATCATGGGCACAACAGATGCACCCAGTCCCCGCAGAGCCCCGGTGGTGACATCCATCAGGCCGCACAGAAAATAGGGAAGACAAATATAGCCCAGACGAATCATGCCGTATTCAATCGCCTGCGGGGAGTCGGTGATGTAAATGGACAGCAGCTGCTGTCCTAAGAGCCAGACGGCGTAGCCGAAGCTCAGTCCCACAACGGTAACGCAGCCGAGACAGATCCACAGAGTCTTGCGAATCCGACGATACTGCCGCGCACCTGCATTCTGGCCGATAAAATTCACGGCCGTCTGGTGGAAGGCGTTGATGGATACGTAGACAAAGCCCTCAATATTGGCAGAGGCGGCGCTGCCGGACATGAACACATCGCCAAAGGAATTGATGGAGGATTGAATCAACACATTGGAGATGGAGAACAGGGAACTTTGAATGCCGGCGGGCAGACCGATGCGCAGGATCTTGGACAGCTGTGCTTGGTGAAAACGCATTTTTCTCAGCTCCAAATGGCAGGCGTCGGTGCGCTTCATCAGCGCCAGGGTTACCAGCACAGCGGAGATTCCCTGAGAAATTGTGGTGGCCAGAGCGACGCCTGCTACGTTCATATGCAAAGCGGCGACAAAGAAAATGTTCAAAACGACATTTACAACGCCGGCGATACCCAGAAAAAGCAAGGGACTTTTGGTGTCCCCCGCCGCCCGCAGAATGGCGGCGCAGAAATTGTAGACCATGGTAAAGGTAATACCACCGAAATAAATCTGCATATACACTGTAGACAGGGGAAGCACGGTTTCCGGAGTGCCCATCATACGCAGGAAGGTTCCGGAGAAGATAACGCCGACGACGGTGAGGAAAAAGCCGCTGACCAGCGCCATGGGCAGTGCGGTATGCACGGTGTTCTGTACGACCACATCCTCCCGGCTGCCCAGACCATGGGCGACGGCGACACCGGCGCCTACGGACAAACCAATGAAGAAATTGATCAGCAGGTTGGTGATGGAACCGGTTGAGCCTACCGCAGCAACACTGATGCTGCCGCAGAACCGGCCGACGACCACCAGATCGGCGGCATTGAACAGTAACTGCAGCAGGCTGGTCAGGATGATTGGAATGGTATAGCGGACGATGCTGGGGAACAATCTGCCTTCCAGCATACTTTGATTCTGACGTGCCAAAACAACACCTTCTCTGTAATGGGATTCCTTGCGGCCACGGCTTTTCCGCAAGCCGACAATTGCGTCACCCCCCGGAAGAGGGGCAAACCAAATGCCATTATAGTCACTTTTTCAAAAAGCGCAAGTGCAAAAACCCGGATGCTTCGGCATCCGGGTTTCGTGTCATAAGAAATTACGCGGCGACTTTATGCGCCTTCCACTGCTTGTAGATGGTCATAATGCCTTCGATGGCAAGAACCACAGCCAGCACGATCAGCAGCACACCCAGCACAACCTGTGCGTAGGGACCCCAGTCGGCGCCGCCCTTGGCGATGACGCCCAGCTGGGCCTTGGTGTTGATGAACAGGGAGGCAATGGTGACGCACAGCATGAAGGCCATGGGCAGAAGGAACATCTTGTTGTCCTTGCCGATGTTGCTCAGCCAGGTCGCCACAGCCAGCAGACCCAGAGCGGCCAGCAGCTGGTTGGCGGAGCCGAACAGTGCCCAGATCTTGCCGTAGCCGTTCATACCCAGCAGGATGCCCAGCACCACGGTGATGATGGTGGCAAAATAAGGATTGGCCAGAACCTTCTTGTAGCCGGTGACATTCTCAGGAGTCTCCCCCTTGGTGCCGTCCAGCCAGAACTCCTGGAACATGAATCGCGCCAGACGGGTGGCGGTGTCCAGAGAAGTCAGGCAGAAAGCGGAATAGGTCAGAACCAGCAGCGTGTACAGAATCTCATACACGGTACCACGGCTGGGATCAATCATGCCGGCAATGCCGCCGCCGAAGATGGCGGTAGCGCCTTTCAAAGCGCTGTCAGGATTGGCGGCATTCCAGCTGTAGGCGTAGGCAATGGCGCACAGAGTCAGCACGGCCAGAACGCACTCCAGCAGCATACCGCCGTAGGCGATGGGCTTGGCGTCGGTTTCCTTGTCCAGCTGCTTGGAAGTCGTGCCGGAGGAAACCAGGGAATGGAAGCCGGAGATGGCGCCGCAGGCGATGGTGGTGAACAGAACGGGGAACACAGGAGTGGTGGACTCGGCGCTCTGGAAGACGGGCATACTGCTCATGGAAGGATGACCCATGATGACAGCCAGAACGGCCAGAGCCAGCATGGCGTACAGCAGGAAGCTGGACAGATAGTCACGGGGCTGCAGCAGAATCCACACGGGCGCCACGGAGGCAACTGCGATGTAAACGCCCACAATCCACATCCAGGCCTTGCTGGACAGGTAAATGGGATGGAAGTTCATGCCGATGGCGATAATGGCAACGATTGCGCCAACACCAACAATAGAGGCCACGCCCATGGGAACATTCCGGCGGTATACGGCAAAGCCGAAGACAATGGCGATGACGATAAACAGCAGGGAAACCATGGCGACCCGGGCGTTGGACAGAGAAGCGGCCTTATCCACAACGCCGTCCACATAGGTTGCACCAAAGGTGCCGGCCACGATGGAGGCGAAGGCTGCAACCACCAGAATCAGGGTCAGGTAGGAGAAAATGATGAACAGGCGCTTGGCACGCTTGCTCATGTTGGCGGAGATGATTTCGCCGATGGATTTACCACCGTGACGGACGGAGGCGAACAATGCGCCGAAATCATGGACACCGCCGAAGAAAATACCGCCGATGACGATCCACAGCGCACAGGCACCCCAGCCGAAGCCGGCAGCAGCGGCGCTGATGGGACCGGTAATGGGGCCGGCACCGGCGATGGAGGAGAAGTGATGACCCATCAGCACAGGAGCTTTGGCGGGCACATAGTCAATGCCGTCCTCCATGGTATGGGCAGGGGTTGGCTGGTCGTTTTCGCCGACGCCCCACTTCTTGCACAGGTAGCGGCCATAGAAAATATAGCCCAGCAACAGTGCGGCACAGCAAATGATCAGAAGCAACAGACCGTTCATGTTTTTTTCTTGACTCCCTTCTTTGTTTCTCTGGGAGCAAAATTGCTCTCCAGATTTCTACGGGCTTCCTTTCCGGCTGGATTGGAGAAGAAGCTGTTTGTGGATACTTCCATAGCCGCCAACTGATACTCTGTCCAGCCGTAGAGTGTCAGCCTGTAATTCTTCCGGAAGTGGGTGTGCCGAATCAGCCTCCGTGCCTCCGGGTCAATGGTGTTTGCCAGTACCACAAGTCCGACATTGGAAAACATATGCTCCCGGTGGGGATGAACCAGCGCAAGACCGGCCTGCCGTGTCCGGTCGATGTGCGATTGCAGTTCCTCCGCCGTCAGATGGTCGGTCAGGTAGAAATACAGATATTCATGCTGCTCTACCGCCGACAAAACGTGCTGCTTGGAAATCAGGTAATTCTCATCCCGAAGGTAATAGGTTGCCATGGCGGGATAAACGGTGTCCTCCACCGTAATCTCCCGGTCAATGTCGTATGCATGAGAATAGGCGTCCAGCAGCTTGTCCAGCCGCTGCGAGAGTGTGAGATCCATAAAGCAGTCCTTTCCGCTTGACGGTATTATGGGACGGGCGAGATAACGACCTCATTATACACCGAGGTTGTCCGTTTGTGAAGTACAAATGTCTCCGGAAATGAAGGTTCGTAGAAATTAACAAAATTATCATTCATAGAATATTCACATTCGGCATTATGCGCAAAACGCATGAAAAGCAAAACCTTCCCCCGCAGGGGAAGGTTTTGGAGTATGCCTTAGGAAGGCTCCTTTATTTTACGAAGATCATATCCCGGGTGATGTCGGCGAGAGTTTTCGCGCCGCACATGGACATGGTATCGGCAAGCTCCCCGCCGATCTTCTCGATGTACAGCTTCACGCCTTCTTCCGCACCGCCGTAGACCGCAGTCACGAAGGGACGGGCAATGATGACCGCGTCCGCACCCAGCGCCAGCGCCTTGAATACGTCCACGCCGCTGCGGATGCCGCCGTCCACCAGAATCTTGACACCGCTGCCCTTCAACGCGTCCACGATATCTGCCAGAACCTCGGCGGTGGCGGGACACTGGTCGAGGACACGTCCGCCGTGGTTGCTGACCACAATGGCGGCTGCGCCGGCTTCCCTGGCCTTCAGCGCGCCCTTCACGGTCATGACACCCTTAATGATAAAGGGCTTGCCAGCCATTTTGGCAATCTCGGAGAGCTGCTCCACGGTTTTGCTTCCGGCAGGGGGATTCATGCCCTTCAGGAAGGGCAGACCGGCGGCATCGATGTCCATGGCCACGGCGAAGCTGTTGGAGGTGCGCACCAACTCCATTTTCTGGGCGATGGTCTCCTGATTCCAGGGCTTCACGGTGGGCACGCCCATGCCGCCGGATGCGGCGATTGCATCGCAGGCTACCTTCATCACCTCGGCGTTCAGACCGTCGCCGGTGAAGGCAGCAATGCCATTTTCCGCACAGGCTTTGACGAGGATATTGTTGTAGGCCATGTCGTCATATTTGTCCGAGTAGTGCATGGTCACCGCGCCCACAGGGCCTGCAAAGAAGGGGAAGCGGAAGCGCTGGCCGAAGAGATCCAGCGTGGTGTCCGGCGTGCCGCCCGCACAGATGGTGTCCATATTGACGCGGATTTCCTGCCACTTGTCATAGTTGCGGATGGCGGTGTCGCCAACGCCCTTGGCGCCGGGGCCGGGAACGTGATTGGTGCAAGCTCTGCCGTTGCAGACAGGGCAGGCCTTGCAGTTCTTGCTCAGGGTTTCCCGGGCATTCTGAAGAACTTCCTGATAGGTCATGAAAGATTTCCTCCTGTTATTTTTGAAACTGCCATTACAATAGCACATTTTTTGGAAAATGTCACCCCCAAATGGAAAAATCCGGCGGACTCCGCAAAAACGGGAATCCGCCGGAAGAAAGTACGCGCGTTAGCCCTTGACGCCGCCGGCAGTAAGCCCGCTGGTCAGATTCTTTTCGATGGACATGAACAGGATGACAACGGGCACAATGGCAAACAGCGAGGCAGCAAACAGATACTGCCATTCGATCATGTTGTATCCATTGAAGATGTTAATGCCCACTGTCAGAGGCTTAATG
>JAXEAK010000090.1:0-8560 GCA_034094395.1 Faecousia sp. | reverse complement strand
CTTCCCCAAAGGGGAAGGCTGGGTTAGCTAAATTCCCTTTTACCAGCTTATCGTAAATAGCCGGGAAAATGAAAAAAGGGATTGACAAGTCTGTATGACTGTGTTATTGTACTCATGCACTAATACAGTAGCACAGAGGAGGCACCTATGAACTGGAAATTTTCAGGGGATCGCCCGGTGTATCAGCAGATTATGGCGCTGATCCGGGGCGCGATTCTGCGGGGTGAGCTGCCCCCGGGAGGGAAGATTCCCTCTGTTCGGGATCTGGCAGCGCAGGCGCAGGTCAATCCCAATACCATGCAGCGGGCGATGACGGAGCTGGAACGGGAAGGGCTGCTGGTCAGCGGCGGCACCAGCGGACGCACCGTCACGGAAGATCCGGAGGTTTTGGAAAAAATGCGGGAACGAACTTTGGAGGAACTGGCGCGGGAATGCGCCGAAAAATTTATGGTATTCGGAATCACCCCATCTCAGGCGGCGCAACTGCTGCTGAAGCTGGAGAAAGAGAAGGAGGATGTATAAATGGACTGTGTACTGAAAGCCACGGGTCTGACCAAGCGCTACCACGGAAGTCCCGCGCTGGACAGCCTGAATCTGGAACTGCCTCAGGGCAGGATCATCGGTCTGCTGGGTCCCAACGGCAGCGGCAAGACTACCTTTATCAAAATCGCGGCGGGGCTTCTGACCCCCAGCGCCGGAGAAATCACCATCTGCGGCGAGAAAATCGGCGCAGACAGCAAGGCACTGGTGTCCTATCTGCCGGATCGCACCTGCTTCAACAGACAGCGCAAGGTCACGGAGCTGCTGGACTTCTTCGGGGACTTTTACGCGGATTTTGACAGAAGCCGGGCAGAGCATATGCTTTCCGCTCTGGGCATCGATCCGGAAGCCAGATTCCGCACTCTGTCCAAGGGCACTCAGGAAAAGGTGCAGCTGGTGCTGACCATGTCCCGCCGGGCAAAACTCTATCTGCTGGACGAGCCCATTGGCGGCGTGGATCCCGCTGCCCGGGACTACATATTAAATACCATTATCAATAATTACGACCCCAGCGCCACGGTGCTGATTTCCACCCACCTGATCTCCGATGTGGAGCGGGTGCTGGACGAATTCCTTTTTCTGTATCAGGGCAAGGTGATTCAGCGGGGCGAAGCCGACGCCGTCCGGGAGGAGACCGGGAAATCGCTGGATGAACTGTTCCGGGAGGTGTTCAAATGTTTACCAAACTGTTAAAGCACGAGTGGCGGGCAACCCGGGGAATGCTGGGAACCCTGTGCCTGATCTGTCTGGCTGCCAGCCTGCTGGGCGGCGGCACCATGCGCCATCTGCTGTGGACAAGCACCGCGCAGACAGCCAGTCATGAGGCGATTGAGGTTTTGAACGTGCTGGCGATGGTGGCAGCCATGATTGTCGTGGCGGTGGCAGGGGTCGCGGGTCTGTTCCTGTACATCGGCAGGTTTTACAAGAGCCGCTTCACCGACGAGGGCTACCTGACCTTCACGCTGCCGGTCAATACCCACCAGAATCTGCTGTCCAGCATGATAAACAGTGCCATCGGCATGGTGATTGTGTTCTTTGTGATCTGCGCGGCGCTGGTGCTGTGGCTGATGATCGGCTTTACCGGCATTCCGGACTTTTATAAGACGGTCTGGGAGAAGCTTCCCGAACTGTGGGAGGAGTTCCTGCGCGTCTGCGATCAGATGCCATGGAAATATGTGGGTCTGTTCCTGCTGAATGTGCTAACCGGCTCTGTGTGCGAGCTGGTGTTGCTGATGCTGTCCGTTACTATCGGCTCCATCATCGCCAAAAAGCACAAGATTCTGGCAGCCGTTGGCGTGTACTACGGCATTAAGGTGGCAATTTCTATGGTGACCAGCTTCGCTATGACCGTACAGGTAGTTTCCGGCGGTGAAATTGTAAATGCCGTGCTCCGCTTCTTCAGCGGCACTGCGGCACTGATGGTGCTCGTTTCCGTGGTTGGGTATTTCGCGATGTACTGGCTGATTGACAGAAAGCTGAATCTGAATTAGTATAGTACCTGCCCCCGCCGGAGTACCGGCGGGGGCAGCGGAGGTATTTTTATGTCAACCACGACGCTGAAACTCATTGCGCTGGCGCTGATGTTTCTGGATCATATCCATGAATTCATTCCCGGCGCGCCGCTGATTCTCACGATTTTGGGACGTATCAGCGCGCCGGTGTTCTTCTTCTGCACGGTGTGGGGATTTCACCATACCCACAGCCGCCCGGTCTATCTGCTGCGGATGTACCTGTGCTCCGCGCTGATGGGCATTCTGGACAGTGTGCTCAACGCCGCCATACCGGACTCTTATCAGAGCTGCACCAACAATATTTTTTCCACTCTGTTTGTCATCTGCCTGTTTATTTACCTCTGGGAGAAGGGAACCACCCCGGGGAAAAAGGCGCTGATGGAGGCTGCCTGGGCTGCGGTCAACCTGACGGTTCTGGCGGTGAGCAGAACGCTGCTTTCTTCCGCCTGGCTGGAAGCGGCGGCGGAAGAGACGCTGGGCTGGGACTTCATTGCCCTGCATACCACCGTCACTGGGCTGCTGCCCAATGCGATCACCTGTGAAGGCGGTCTTCTGGCGGTCGTTATGGGGCTGGTGCTGCACTTCTGCAAGGGAAGCAAAGCCGGGCTCAGCTGGGGCTATGGGCTATATTGCGCGGCGTATCTGGCAATGCTTCTGTCTGCGGGAGCACAGGCTGGCGTCGCCGACTGGGGAAGGTACCTGTTCCGCAACGCCATCCAGTGGATGCAAATCCTTGCCCTGCCTCTGATGCTGACCTACAACGGCCAGCGGGGAAGGAACCTCAAATACCTGTTTTATGTGTTTTACCCGCTGCATATTGCCCTGCTGTTCCTTTTGGGAAACGTGCTTTGGTGACCAAATCACGGAACGTTTCTCCCTGATAGGTTAGAATAGTCTCAAAAAACGGGAGGGATCCACATGAGTGTCAATCTGAAGCCATACGTTTACAAAAAAGGAGAAAACCCTGCCCTCGACGAAGAATTTTCTGGGGCGGAGGACTACGGCCAGATCCGGCCAGGAAAGACGGCTGTCTTTTGGCGTCCCGCACTGCGCTGGCATGTCGTTTCGCTTTCGGAGGTACAGCGGATTTTCCGCCGGGTGGTGCCGGTTTACGGAAAGCTTTGCTGCGGCGGTCACAGCTTTATCATGGAGCGGCTGGTGCTGATTCTGAAGGACGGCACGGAGCTGGATCTGTACATCGGTGACGATATGGAGCCGAAGGCGGCGGCTCTGCTCAAGACGCTGCAGGACGCCCACCCGGAGATCCTGTTCGGCAAGCCGAAAGCGGAATAAGGGTTCGGAAATCTGTCTCATTCTGTCTTTGCACAGCAAAAGAGCACCCCTTCCGCCGGGAAGGGGTGCTTTGGTGTCTATTCTGTTTTCTCTTCCTCACCCGGGAAGACCACCCGGGGAATAAACCGGTGCGCGACCTTTCCCCTCCCCTTTTCCTTCACATAGAAAAAGCCAATGATGGAAAACACAACCGCGCCGATGAAATTCACGAACAGATCCTTCATGGTATCGATGATACCGATGTCCAGATAACCGCCCAGCCCCAGCGCTTCCCGGGTACCGTCGGAGTGCACCACGATCACATCCGCAATGTCCCGGACGTGCACCACAGTGTTGGACAGCGTAGGATCCAGATTGACCGAGTGAATGGCATGGACAATGGTGTCCTTCTGCATATCCATGCCCAGAAAATAGTCGCCGCTGAACTCGAAGAACTCCCACAGCACGCCCACTGTCATGGAGAAGCAGAACGACACGATGGCCAGATACAGTGGGGACAGCTGGAAGGTAAACCGGTCATTCCGGTTCATCATATCCACCAGAGCAAAGCCGATGGCGGCACAGAGAAAACCGTTGATGGTGTGCAGCATGGTGTCCCAGTGGGGTACCCGGACGTAGAAGCTGTTCAGCTCGCCCAGAATTTCCGCCGCGAAAATAAACAGCAGGATGATGATTTCCAGCGTGCTGGGCAGGACAATCTTCAGATGTTTGGAAATGACGCTGGGCATAATCATCAAAACCAGAGACAGCGCGCAGAAAAATACGCTCTGGTATTCCTGGCGGAGCAGCGCCCGGATCAGAATAAAAATCACCAGTCCACGCAGAATCAGATAGACCGCCAGTGTGGTTTTGTTTTTGTAAAAATGTTTGCCTCGCAGATTGTGTGCCATATGCTCCCTCCTGTCGGTGTTTGTTTCGACACATAAATATACTATATCATATTTTGGGGATGGGTCAAGGCTGGCGGCGCATGATTTCCCGGATTCGTTCCAGAAGAAGGCTGCGGGCATAGTACATGGTTTCGTACTTCAGGTACATCAGCGCATTGGCATCCCACAGATACCGCAGCCGCGCCGGAAACTCCTCATCCCCCAGCCACAGCTGAAGCGCCACCGGCAGACCGTCAAAGACTTCGATTGCGTAGGCAATGTCCCCGGTGGGCAGAACGGTGCCGCCCAGCGCCTGACAGGCGCGGCAAAAGGCCTTCGGCTCTGCCTGAAAGGCCTGCGCCCAGGGATCCTCTTCCGATTCCAGCAGGCTTTGGTGAAAGGCGTGGCCAAAATCCGCCATGTTTTTCCACTGACCGCTGAGGTGCCGATCCTCCCGACTGTCGCAAATCAGGTCCAGAAGCGTCATAACCTCCTCATGGGTGTTGGCGTCTTCCCAGCCGGTTTGCGTCTCCCGCTCCAAATCGCCGCTGGTGCGACTGAGCCGGTAGCGCCGGGAAAACAGCACGGGATAAAGGTATGCGTCATCCGCCTGCAGACCCAGTTTGCTGATCAGACGACTCTGGTCGTAGGTCAGAAAATACGCCTTCGCGTTCGCCGCCTGAATGAGATAGTTGTTATTTCGTGCCATGGTGCCACCTTCCCCGGGGTTGCTTTTTGGTTATTCTACCACGATTGTGCCGAAACCGCAAGAAAACCTTAAACAGTTTCCTTGTTTACATTTGTTACCGGTTGTGATAGAATAGTCGCAATCGCAAGGAAAGCGGGTGGATTCTTGTGGATTTTGACAGTACCAGAGTGATCGTTGATCTGGATGCCATTTTGGAAAATATGGAGGCGATCCGCGTCAAAGCGGGAGTTCCCGTGATGGCGGTGGTGAAAGCCGATGCCTATGGTCATGGGGCGATACAGATTGCCCGGCTGCTGCAGGACAAGTGCGCCTTTTTCTGCGTCAGCTCCATGCTGGAAGCTATGGAATTGCGTCGGGCGGGGCTGACGAATCCCATCCTGATTCTGGGAAATACACCGGAATCCGCCTTAGAAACCGCGATTCAGGAGGAAATCCGTCCCACGATTTACCGGTGGGAGGACGCCCTGGCGCTGTCCAGAGCCGCCTGCACCCGGAATCTGCCCGCCCGGTTCCACTTCGCGGTGGACACCGGCATGAGCCGGATCGGTTTTCAGGTGACGGCGGACGATGCGGATCTCTGCGCCAAAATCACCAGGCTGCCCGGACTGGTGGCGGAAGGGCTGTTCAGCCACTTCGCGACAGCCGACTGTGCCGACCTGACCCGGGCAAGACAGCAGGCAGAGCGCTTCGCCGCCTTTGACGCCATGCTCCGGCAGCGGGGCGTGGAAATTCCCATCCGGCATCTGAATAACTCTGCCGGACTGATGAATTTTGCAACTCCTTACGAGATGGTTCGCTCCGGTATCATCACCTACGGGATGTACCCCAGCGATGAGGTAGACCCCGGCCTGCTGCCCCTGCGCCCGGCGCTGAAATGGGTCAGCCGCGTGACCCATGTGAAAACCCTGAGCGCGGGGCGGGAGATCAGCTATGGCGGCACCTATGTGACAAAAGCAGATACGGTGGTCGCCACCATTCCTGTTGGCTACGCCGACGGTTACCGCCGGAATCTCTCCGGGAAATTTTATGTGCTGATTCATGGGCAGAGGGCGCCGATCCTCGGCAGAATCTGCATGGATCAGATGATGGTGGATGTCACCCATATCCCCGGCGTGCAGGTAGGCGATCCGGTCACGCTGGTGGGCACCGACGGTGAGGAAACCATCACCATGGAGGAGATTTCCGCCATGGCGGACAGCTTTAACTATGAATTCGTCTGCGGCATCAGCCGCCGGGTGCCCCGGGTCTATGTCCGGGGCGGCAAGACCGTCCACGCGGTACATTACCTGCTGGACGAATTGGAATAAGGAGGATACGGAATGTCCCAGAAACCAAAGCGCAGCAATACCGTTGCCATCATCGTGCTGACGGTGCTGATTCTACTTATGATTGCCGCGACGGCGTTCCTGATTTATCTGAGTATAGACCTTGTGAATAAAGAGCCGGAGATTCAGCCGTCCCAGAGCAGCGCCATGACGCTCCCCATTGCAACCCAGACGGAGACGGCGACGGAAACGACGGAACCGCCCACTACCACGGCGCCGGAGCCGGAGCACGTGGTGGCAACGGCAACCATCGGTGCTCAGGGCGACCTGCTGATGCACAAGCCGGTGTTTGATTCCTGCCGGAAGAGTGACGGCAGCTACGATTTTTCTTCCATTTTCCAATATACCAAGGATGTGGTGTCCACTCTGGATTACGCGCTTGCCAATTTGGAAACCACCTTTGGCGGCGACAAGTACACCTATCAGGGTAATCCCGCCTTCAACTGCCCCGACGGTCTGATGGATTCCGTGGTGGATACGGGCTATGATATGCTGCTCACCGCCAACAACCACGCCGGCGATACCATGGGCGACGGCATCATCCGCACGGTGGAGAAAGTGCGGGAAGCGGGACTGACTGCCCTTGGCTCCCAGCTCAGCGGGGAAAAGCGGTACGCCGTGGTGGATGTGAACGGCATCAAAATTGGCATGGTCTGCTACACCTGGGCCTTCAGCGGCAACGGCAGCACCTTCTCCCTCAACGGCCTGACGCCGGTGAAAGACGAAGGGCAGATGAACTACTTTGTCAACACCAACCCGGATAAACTCTATACCGAACTGAAGCCCATTATGGATGGCATGAAGGCCGACGGCGCGGAAGCTACCATGATCTTCCTCCACTGGGGACAGGAATATCAGCTGAAGGAGAACACCGCCCAGCAAAACATGGCGCAAAAGCTGTGCGACATGGGCTTTGATGTGATTGTAGGCGGGCATCCCCATGTGGTGCAGCCCATGGCGCTGTTGGAAAGCACGGAAAACCCCGGTCACAAGACCTACTGCATTTACTCTCTGGGCAACGCTGTGTCCAACCAGCGCACCGGTGTCAGCAGTCAGTTCCCTGCGGGGTATACCGAGGATGGCGTACTGTTTACTGTGACCTTCGAGAAGTATTCCGATGGGAAAGTGTACGTTGCAGGAGTGAATGCGATTCCCACCTGGGTGAATATGCACTCCAACAACGGGAGCCGGGAATACAACATTCTCCCGCTGGACAAGGAAAAGGAATCCGAATGGGAGTCGGCCTTCCGGTTGACCTCCGCCCAGTTCTCCGCGGCTCAGAAGTCCTATGACCGGACAATGGGGATCATCGGTGAGGGACTGGCCGCCTGTCAGAACGATCTGGAGCAGGCCAAGGCAGACCGGGAGCAATATTATCTCGATTTGGCGACCAATCCGGAGGCCGCGGAAGCTGCCCCGGAGACGGCAGTCCAGACCACAGCGGAGGAAGCCACGATCCCTGACGCAGCGTAAATTCCATCCGGTAGCCTGTCTACGATACGCAGGTTGCCGGATTTTTCTTTCCATGATATGCTGTTCCCGGAAAGGAAGTGACCAAAATGAATACCTATGTCACAGGAAGCACCATCAAACGTCTGCGGGAGGCGGGGCACCTGACTCAGGCGGAGCTGGGGGACAGAATCGGCGTCAGCAGCAAGACGGTGTCCAAATGGGAGACGGCTAAGGGATTGCCGGATATCTCCCTGCTTCAGCCGCTGAGTCAGGCGCTGGGGGTGTCCGTGATCGAACTGATGAATGGGGAGCAGATCACCAACCGGAACCGTTCCAGCAACCTGCTGCGTTCCCGGTTTTATGTCTGCCCGGTGTGCGGCAACGTACTGTATGGGTTCGGGGACGCACTGGTCAGCTGCTGCGGCGTGACGCTTCCGGCATTGGAACCGGAGGAACCGGACGAGGAACACCGTCTGACGATTAAGCAGGTGGAGAATGAGCAGTATCTCACCATCGATCACCCCATGACCAAGGAACACTACATTTCCTTCGCGGCGTTTGTCACCACGGATCGGATCCAGCTGGTGAAATTTTACCCGGAGGGGAATGCCCAGACCCGGATGCAGCTACGGGGAAGGGGAATGGTGTATTTTTACTGCAATCGCCACGGATTGTTTTGCCAGCGGCGATAGAAAAATGCAAAAAAAGCTTGACAAAACGGCCTTGCCCGTGTATACTGAACAGGCACTCGGCGCAGTGCCTTTGGACGATTAGCTCAGCTGGCTAGAGCATCCGCTTGACGTGCGGAAGGTCATAGGTTCGAGTCCTATATCGTCCACCATACATGAAAAATCCGAACTT
>JAXEAK010000089.1:0-27341 GCA_034094395.1 Faecousia sp. | reverse complement strand
TTAATAACACCGTGAAAGAGCTGGAAGTTATCCACAGCGGCAAGAAAATTCGTCTTATGTTCCAGGATGAGGCCGGATTTGGTCGAATCAACAGGCCGAAATACTGCTGGTGCCAGGAAGGGATACGTCCCAGTGTGCCCTGTCACCATATCCGGGAGTATCGCTATGCCTATGGGGCGGTAGAACCGTTGACCGGTGAGGGATTCTTTCTCGTCATGCCTTATTGCAATACCGTGTGTATGAACATCTTTCTGAAGGAATTATCTGAACGATATTCTGAGGACATCGTATTGCTCTGCTGTGATGGTGCTGCATGGCACAAATCCGGGGGATTGGAATTACCGGAGAATATTATCCTATTTCACATCCCTCCATATACGCCTGAAATGAATCCCATTGAACAGATTTGGAAAGAGATCCGAAAGCGCGGATTCCGTAACGAGATTTTTACCACATTGGAAAAAGTCGTTGACCGCTTGTGTGATACCATTTGCTCCTTGTCTAACAATATCATTTCCAGCATTACTGGTAGAGAGTGGATAATCGAAGTTTTTAATTAAGAATTAGTATCAGTTCAGCAAGCGCTAAACTTCCCTCATTACTTCAACGTTTATACAAAGCCCCCGAAATCGGTCGATTTCGGGGGCTTTTCATCCAGCAATACAACATCGGCCTGCCAATGGGCAGGCCGATGTCCTTACAGGTTCTTCAGCACTTCCAGAAGGAACTTCCAGGTACGTTCCGTGGAAGCGATTTCCAGACGCTCCCGGTTGGTATGAATATCGTGCATCTGGGGGCCGATGGACACGCAGTCCAGATCAGGAAGCTTTTCCGTAAACAACCCACACTCCAGTCCTGCATGGATGGCCTCCACCTTTGGCTCCTCGCCGAACATTTCCCGGTAAATCCGAACCATAATGTCCCGCAGTCGGGACTCCTTCCGGAATTCCCACGCCGGATACTCGCCCTCCTGCGTATAGGCAGCGTCCAGCAGATCGGCCAGCTGCTTCAGCTGATCCAAAATTTCTTGTTTTTCCGCATTGACGCCGCTGCGCACAGAGAAGGTCGCGCTGAACCGGTCACCCAGTTTGGCGATTCCCAAATTCAGGCTGGTCTGCACCAGGCCGTCTATGTCCCGACTCCAGCTCTGCACACCATTAGGTGCGGAGCACAACAGGCTGATGATCTTCGCCGTGGAATCCGTGGACAGGCTGTTCCCGCCAAGGGCATCCACATCGAAAGCCTGAATCGTTGCATCCGGTTCGTCATAGGTTTCCCGAATCTCCGCCTGCAGCTGCGCCGCCACGTCGTTGATCCGCTCCAGATGGGTGCCCATGGCCACCAGCTTTGCCTGGCAGGAGCGGGGAATGGCGTTGTCCTTCGCGCCGCCGGTGAGGGAGGTCAGGCACAACGGCATGAGCTTCTGGATCCGGCTCATGAATTCGCCCATGATCTTGTTGGCGTTTCCCCGGTTGCGGTGAATATCGGCACCGGAATGACCGCCCCGAAGGCCGTCCACGCTGAGACGGATGCATGGGCCGTAAACTGCCTTGCGCTCTACCGGCACCGTAATAGTGGCAGTACAGCCGCCCGCGCAGGACACGGTAAAGATTCCCTCTTCTTCGGAGTCCAAATTGATCAGCATACGTCCCTTCAGGCAGGACAGGTCAATGGCGCTGGCGCCCAGCAGGCCGATCTCCTCCTCCGTGGTGAGGACGACCTCCAGCGGCGGATGGGGAATGGTGGGATCCGCCAGCAGTGCCAGACTCATGGCCACGGCAATGCCGTCATCTCCGCCCAGAGTAGTACCCCTCGCAAACACGGCGGTATCATCGTGGGTCACATCCAGCCCCTCCTCCGCCATATCGATGGGGCAGTCCGCGCTCTTCTCACAGACCATATCCATGTGTCCCTGCAAAATCACGGCAGGGTGATCCTGCATACCGCAGGTGCCCTCTCCAAAGAGGATCACATTGTTCATGTCATCCTGAATGTACTTCAGGTTGTTCTCTTTCGCAAAGCCGACAAGATAGTCGGAAATCTTCTTCGTATTGCGGGACCCATGGGGAATGGCGCAGATTTCTTCAAAATAACCAAATACTGCGGCAGGTTCCAGCCCCGCCAATTTCTTCGCTTCCATGGTAATCGCTCCTTTTCATCCTTGGGATATCCCTATTTTACCACACACGGGCAAATAAATCTACCCAAATACGCAGGGGAAACGCCCCGTCCCTTTTATGCTGAACGCACAGTCCCCCACTCAGGAAAGCAGAAATGTTTTCAATTTCTCCAGATCATTGTTCAAAATCAACTTTTCGTCAAAGTCAAGTCGCTCCAGCAGTGCCGTCGCCAGCGCAAAATCCCCCACGAAGGATGGATCATGGGAATCGGTATTCACCACAATGGGGACACCCTCGCGCATACACAGCGGCAGCATCCGGGTATAGTTCTCCACACACCCCGGGCGCAGGGTCGGCTTGCGCAGAGAGCTGTTGTTGACTTCCAGCGCCGTACCGGTGGCCTTCGCCCCCTGCACCAGCGCGGGATAATCCAGCGGATAGGCATCGCAGTCCGGGTGAGAGATGAACTTCACCTTGGGATTTTCCATGCAGCGGATCACAGCGTCCGTATTCCTGACGACGCCCGCGTCCTCAAAGCACTGGCCGTGGATGCCGGCAACCGCATAGTCCAGACAGTTCAAATGCCGCTGATCCAGATCCATCGTGCCGTCATTGCGGATATTCACCTCGCTGCCATAGAGCATCTCCACCCCATAGAGCACTCTGGGCGCATCGATATAATTTCGGAAATAGATGGGGTCTACCGTCCCCGGAATGCTGGGGCCATGCTCGGTAACACCGATCAGCTTCAGCCCACGATCCGCCGCCGCCGCGGCAAGCTCCCGGATGGTGCCGAAGGCATGACCGCTCATGACGGAATGCATATGCAAATCTGCAACAAAGGGTTTCATACAGAATACCTTCCTTTCTCCGGTTCCACAACCAGAATTCCATATAAAAAGACCACGGAATTCTCCGTGGTCTTATCGGCGTTTCATTACACCAGGCTCAGAGCCAGCGTCAGAACAACCCACACCAGCGCAATCCACTTGGTAGCGGAAGCCAGTTTGGCATCCAGATTGCCCTTCTTATTCTTGCTCAGATACGTCTCGGATGCACCGGTCAGCGCACCGGACAGACCTGCCTCCTTGCCGGACTGCAGCAGAATAACCACGATCAGTGCCAGAGAGCAAAGCGCCTCTACGACGATCAGCACGGTTTTCAGGATCTCCACGTTCAGTAACCTCCTTCCGCTCTTATTCGCGGAAATGCGAATGGTAAATGGCTCAGCAAACACTATAAGCCTCACAATAGCCCATATAGTATAGCATACTATTTTTCAAATATCAAGGGCTAACATCGACTTTTTTCTTATTTCTGCACCCAGTTGCCGGTAGCGAGGCAGTTGAGGTAGCTCTCGATGAAGGGATCCAGCGCCCCGTCCATCACAGCGTTGACATTGGAGGTTTCGCAGCCGGTACGGGTGTCCTTCACCAGCGTGTAGGGCATGAACACATAGTTGCGGATCTGGCTGCCCCACTCGATCTTCTGCTGGACGCCCTTGATATCGGAAATCTTGTCCAGGTGCTCCCGCTCCTTGATCTCCACCAGCTTGGAGCGCAGCATCCGCAGACAGGTTTCCTTATTCTGGAACTGGCTCCGCTCGGTCTGGCAGGACACCACAATGCCGGTAGCCTTGTGGATCAGGCGCACCGCAGAGGAGGTCTTGTTGATGTGCTGGCCGCCGGCACCGGAGGAACGGTACACCTGCATTTCATAGTCCTCGGGGCGGATTTCCACGTCCTGCGAGTCGTCCTCGATGTCCGGAATCACTTCGATGGCAGAGAAGGAGGTCTGCCGGCGGGCGTTGGCATCAAAGGGAGACACCCGAACCAGACGGTGCACGCCGTTCTCTCCCTTCAGAAAGCCGTAGGCGTTTTCTCCCTCGATCAGAATATCCGCAGACTTGAGGCCTGCCTCGTCGCCCTCCTGATAGTCCATGATCTTATAGGTAAAGCCATGGCGCTCCGCCCAGCGGGTATACATCCGGTAGAGCATCTGGCACCAGTCCTGCGCCTCGGTACCGCCGGCGCCGGCGTGGAAGCTCATCAGGGCGTTATTTTTGTCGTAGTGGCCGGTAAGCAACGTCTCCAGGCGACAGGTTTCCATCTCCTCCGCCAGCGTGTCGAAGCCTTCCTTCAGCTCCTCCAGCATGGAGTCGTCGTCCTCCTCGGCTGCCATCTCGCAAATGGTCATCAGATCGTCCCAGGTGGAAAGCATCTTCTCGTAGCGCTGGATTTTGCTCTCCGTCTGCCGGGTCTTCACCACAATCTTCTGGCTTTTTTCCGGGTCATCCCAAAAGCCGGGGGCTTCCTGCATGGCGTGGAGCCGCTCCAATTCATTGCGCAGCCCCTCCACATTCAGGGAATCCGCCAGTCCCTCCAGCGCGGGGCGGCAGTCATTCAATTTCTGTTTGTAAGCATCAAATTCAATATTCATAGCAATACTCTCTCATTCCGTGTTTTTACCGAATCCTAGTATACCAAAAAAGGCCATGATTGCAAGCTTTTTTTGCCGACAGACCCAGAAAATACTTCCTCATTCAAAGAAATCTTCCACGCTGGCTCTGTTCCGCGCCGTCTGACACGCTGCCAGAAGGCGCGGCGTTGGGGTAAAGCAGAGCCTTGCCAGCCCCTTCCACAGATATCGGGGTGGGAATGAATTCCCCCCTTCCCGGAGATATGTCCGAAGGGCGGACTTCAGCGCCGTCAACGTCCTTTCCGTGCTCCCTACGTTGCCGGAAAGATACCAGATCACGTCCAGATAATTCTCATCAAAGGCCTTGCGCAGGTGGGGCAGGCAGGACAAAACCCTCTGCCGCCGTTTTGCGGCGCTGTCCAGACAGTCCAGCACCAGTTTTTCCGCCGATTCCGGCGCACGCATCACACTGGAAGCGCGCTTGCGGTAATTGTAGACAATCCGACTGTCCCGAACCACCTTCCGGGAGCCAAGAAAGCCCTGATAGGTAAAGTATTCGTCGTCAATTTTATGTCCCTCTTCAAAAAAGACCCCATCAAACAGCGCCCGGCGGTACAGCTTATTCCACAGCAGCGCGCAGGTGAAGTCCTTGGGAAAGCGCAGAAGGTAGCTCTCCCCTTCCAGCACCTCCCCGGCGACGATCTGCTCCTGCGTCCGGTTGCGGTACACCTCCCGGAAGGAAAACTGAACGGCATCTGCCTGATGCGTCAGCAGGGTTTCCAGCATCATCCCGTAGGCATTGGGTTCCAGATAGTCGTCGCTGTCCACAAAACTCAGGTATTCCCCCGACGCAATCCGCAGTCCCGCGTTTTTCGCCGCCGCCGCGCCGCCGTTCTTCTGGTGAAGAACCCGAACCCGGCTGTCTGCCGCGGCATACCGGTCGCAAATCGCCCCGGAGCCATCCGTGGAGCCGTCGTCAATGAGAATCACTTCCAAGTCCCGGTAATCCTGAGACAGAATGCTTTCCACGCATTGCGGCAGATATTTTTCCACATTGTATACGGGAACAATGACAGAAATCGTCTGATTCACGAATTCTCCCCCTTTTCTCCCCGGTGGACTTTGGACAGCAGCCACCAAAACGGCTTGCAGGGATAGGCGGCTTCGTATGCCCACAGCGTCTTCCAGCTTCTTGGGAAACAGCCGCATTCCTGTCCCAGCTTCAGGGCAGCCCGGAGTTTCTTCTGAAGTTCCCGGCGGAACACCACCGGCGCCTGATTCAGCTGCTCGTAGCTGCCGTAGACATACTGCTTCGCCGCCTTGTTCAGAAGGCGGTCGTCCCCGCGCTCCCGGGCAAAGGCAATCTGCTGTTCGGCCGCCTCCAGCATATGCATCCGGCCGGGACTCCAGGGGGCTTTCATAATGCCGCCCGGGTTCTGATAATAGGCGTACAGCGTCATGGGAGTGACCCCCACCTGCCCCGCCTGATAGATTGCCTGATAGGTGGTAAACTCATCCTCATGGAGCTTCCCCACCGGGTAGCGCAAATGCTGAAACAGAGATTTGTGGTACAGCTTATTCCAGGCAACCGCCGTCTCTCCCCGATGAAATTCTCCGCAGTAGTAGTCATCCGCGCTGACCCGCAGGGCAACGGGATAGGGCTGCTCCGGGAAGTCCTCACCGGTGCTGCGGAAAAAGTCGCAGGCGCTGATTTTACACAGGGTCTGCTCCGCCGTTTCGTACAGCACCCTCAGAAAATCCGGATGCACCCAGTCGTCGCTGTCCACAAAGGCCAACCAGCGGCTGGTGCTGTTGGCAAACGCCCAGTCGATTCCGGAATTCCGGGCGGCGGACAGGCCGCCGTTCTCCTGATGGATCACATGGATCCGGCTGTCCTGCCGGGCATAGGCGTCACACAGCGCGCCGCAATTGTCCGGGCTGCCGTCGTCCACCAGAATCACTTCAAAGTCCTCGTAGGTCTGCCGCAAAATGCTGTCCACGCAGCGGTTCAGAAAGGCCTCTACTTTATATACCGGAACGATTACGCTGATATTTACCATGTTCTTCCTCCCGGTTACTTTCGTTTCAGCAGCGACTTCAGCTTCGCATAGCCGGTTTCGCCCAGCAGGCGGGTGCCCACAGCCACCCGGCGTGCGCTACGCCGTTCCTCCGCCAGACGCTTCGCTTCCGCTTCCAGATACTGCCGTTCCTGCTCCGTCTGCCAGCTGCCGGAGAACCAGTGAATCGCCACGGTTTTCCGGGTCTTTTTCAGCACTCTGGTATCAAAATCCACCGGGCAAAAGACTTCTTTGGGGTAAATGGTCAGCCCAGCCACCGTCTGGAGCCGGTCGTTGCAGACAAGGCTCTTTTCCAGACACAGTCTTGTGAGAATCTCCACATTGGTGGTGGTATCCGGCGTGCCATCGGGACGCAGGAAACTGGCATGGTCATAATATGCCAGGAACTCCCGGAACAGGGGGAAGTTCTTTTCGCAGGCGAGAAGCCCGGTTTGAATCCGCTGAGGGTGCTCAAAGCCGGCAAAGGCCTGATGGTGAAGGAAAGGGTCAAGGGGCTTAACCAGCTCCACATCCGTATCCATATAGACACCGCCCCGCTGTGTAAGGGCGCAGAGGCGCACATAGTCCGTGACAAACGCCCAGCGACCGGCTTCTTTTGCCTGCCGGACATACTCCGGTGCAGCGGAAAGGTCAAAATTCTCCTCGTTCCACTCCACGATCTCATAATCCGGGCAGTATTTTTTCCAGCTTTTGACACACTTTTCCGCCAGCTTTGGCTTGGGTTTCCCACCAAACCAGCAATAGTGGATGATTTTCGGAATACTCACTGACTGCTCCCCCTTCGCCGGAACAGGCGCCTGACCTTCCCGGCAGCGCGCCAGAACCGCTCCATACTGTCCGGATAGGCGGCATCCAATATGGCAATTCGCTGCTGCCTGGTCAAGCGCAGCTTTTCCCGTCTCAGAAAACATCGGGTATTCGCCGTGATTTTCCGCACCAGCTTCGGCTGTCCCAGCTCTCTGCGCGCGCCGGTGCAGGCGTTTCCCACGGCCTCGGCATACCGTTTCAAAAAGCGCCGGGTGAGGGTTTCAAAGCCGACGCTGTGGAAGTAGGAGATCATGCTCTCCAACGCCCACAGGTAGTCCAGCTTTTTCAGGCTGAAACCGCTTTTTGTGGTGCTGTCCGGGTTGGTTCTGTAGAAGTACAGTGCCTCCGGCAACATGGCCAGCGTCTTCGCCGGCAGCAGCCAGTGGCATACCGCTTCGTTATCCTCATATACCCGCCCCGGCCGGAACGGATAGGCCTCCACATACTCCCGACGGATCAGCTTGGCGCAGGCTACCCAGCCGGGATACATCTCCCGGTCATAAAGAGAAACCAGCGTGTCCTCGTCCATGGTCAGTAGATGGTAACCGGCTTCCCGGGGACGGTCAAAGTCCTGAGGAAACGTCGGTGCTTCCAGCATCCGGCACATACCGATGCCCGCACCGCTTTCCGTCACCGCCCGGTACAACAATTCCAGCAGACGGGGGTGAATTCGGTCATCGCTGTCCACAAAGCACAGCCATTTTCCCTGCGCCAGCGTCAGGGCATGATTCCGGGCGGCAGCCTGCCCCTGATTGGTCTGGTGCAAAACCCGAACCCGGCTGTCCTGCCGGGCGTATTCGTCACAAATTGCACCGCAAGTGTCCGGACTGCCATCCTCCGCCAGAATCACTTCAAAATCCGAAAAAGTCTGGGAAAGGATGCTGTCCACGCAGGCGCGCAAATATTCCTCTGCCCGGTACACCGGGACGATCACGCTGATTTCCGGCATTGCCTTCCCCTCCTGCTTCCTATTTTTTCCCATGCTCCCGCCGGTAACGGGCAAACCGCATCCGCAGCGGGTAAAATTTGCTGAGTATCTCGTAATCCGGCCAGAATTCCAGCACCTGTGCCTCCCGGCACCGGCGGATCAGATCCCGGATCCTCCCGCGCATCCATCGAAGCTGCGGCTTCAACTCCGACGCGTTGGGGGCAGTCTGCGCCGCGGCGTAATAGTCCACGGCATTTTCCAGGTACTTGCGCAGCCGGTAGTGAACCAGTTCCTCGTCCCCCAACTCCCGGAAGAAAACAAGCTGCTGCTCAAAGGCCTCCCAGGCATCCAGCCGCTTAGGCACCCACGCTTTCTTGGAAATGCCCGCGGGATTCACAAAATACGCGTACAGCGGCGCGGGAATCACCGCTAACCGTTCGCAGGCAAACAGCAGCCGGTAGGTGAGAAATTCATCCTCGATATATTTTCCAGGGGGATATCGCTTCCCGTCAAAGATCCGGCGGCTGTAGAGCTTGCCCCAGCACACCGTGGCGTTGACATGATGCTGAAGATAAAATGCCTTCGGCGTCCAGCTCTCCGGCGTGAAAGCGCCTTCGGGAATCTCCGGGTCGGCGCCGGTGGTCTCCTGATAGCCGCAGATACTGATTTCCGCGTGCAGAGTCTGTGCCGCACTCAGCAGACGCTCCAGCGTCTCCGGATGAATCCAGTCGTCATTGTCATGAAAGAAAATCCACTGACTGTCGGAGTTGGCGTACACCCAGTCCAACCCCGTGTTTCTCGCCACGCAGACGCCCTCATTTTTCTTGTGGATCACATGAACCCGGAAATCCTTCGCTGCGTAGGCATCACAGATTTCACCGCAGTGATCCGGACTGCCGTCGTCCACCAGTATCAGCTCCAGATCCCGGAAGGTCTGATTCAGGATTCCCTCGATACACCGGGGCAGATATTCCGGCATTTTATACACCGCCACAATGACACTGATCTGCGCCACGGCGCACACCTCCTTATTCCGCCGCCAGTGAGAGGAACATCTCCTCCACTTCCTTCACCATCCGCTTTCCGTCAAAATAGGCGCTTCTTGCTTCCGCGCCTGCCTTTGCCCGGGCATACAGTTCCCTGTCCGTCAGCATCCGGCGGATACCCTCCTCCAGACCCGACACGCTGTTTTCCGTAATCAGGCCGCACATCTCATCGCCGAAGGCTTCCCCCACAGAGGGAACCGTGGCAACAATGGGCACGCCGAGGCACAGCGCCTCCATGGCAATCACGGGCAGTCCCTCCGTAAAGGAGGAGTTCACCACAAATTTACTGTGCTGCATATACGGGTAGGGATTGGACTGATAGCCCGCAAAGGTTACCGTATCGGATACGCCCAGCGCATTGGCCATGCGGGGCAGAAAGCCGTGATCCGGCCCGTCTCCCACAATCACCAGATGGTGCCGGATGCCCTGATCAAGCAGCGATTTGTGGGCTGCCAGCAGCCGCTCAAAGCCCTTTTCCTCCGACAGGCGGCCGACGGCGCAAATCACCGGTACGTCCTCCGGAAGCTCCACCGGCTGCTGCGCCAGTTTGCGTACATTGTCGCTGTTCAAAGGGTTATAATGCAGCTCCGTCTTCTCTGTCAGGCCGCTGATCTCCCGGAAGGAATTCCAAGCCGCTTTGGAGACGCACACGATCCGGTCATACCGGGCAAGCACGTTCTTCTTCTCCTGCGCCTCCTCCCGGTATACCGGGTTGGTACCCGGGTCGCCGTGGATATACTTGACGGTTTTGGCGTTCCTTACAAAGGCAATCTCATCATAGATCCAGGCGGAATAGGACACCACAATGTCCGGCCGTTCCGGCAGGCAAACCTCCAGCAGTCCCGCTCCGTCCTGCCGATACGCCCGGTTAATCCGGTACTTCTTGACGCCATTGCCTATTTTTTTCACCGGGTTCCAGGTTGGTTTCCGGCAGAAATAGTCATAAATCACCGGAATGCCCGCGTCCCGGAATTTTCTGTCCCAGCCGCCGCCCGCTCTCTGCACGAAGACGGAGGGTTCAAATTTCTCCTTGTCCAACAGGTTAATCAGGTCGAACAGCGCCTGCTCCGCTCCGCCGCAGACCAGCTGGTACTCTACAAAAACCACCCGGATTTTTCTCATGCCTCTCTTTCCCCCTGGCCGCATTTGTGCAAAACCGCATCCGGGAAGCGGATATGTCCCCAGTTGGACTGATTCCACACGATGTCCTCCTGCTGCTGAACTTCAAAATAGAATGCCGGCAGTAAAAGCTCCTGATCGAAGCTGTTGCCGCAGTCGTCCTTCTCAAACAACACCATATCCAGCCGGTACCGGCCGCCCGTCAGGCAGATGGGATCCAGCTCCACCACATATTCCTGATCCATGTGCTCGCCGCAGTGCCCCAGAGGTACGTCCGGCATGGTGCCCACCGGGGTTTCGTCCCGGCTGCGCAATTCCAGACGCAAATGCAGATCGTCATAGGCTCTGTTGGTATGCACCCGAAGCTGCATCCGAAGCTTCTCACCGGAACGGTACATGGCATTCTCTTTGTCCAGCAGCTTCAGCCAGGTGATCCGGGCGTCCTCCGGCGTATAGGGAGAGCGGTTGGGCGTATCCTCCAGATCGAATTCCGTCCGGTTTTCCGTCCACTGGGCGTGGGTATTGCTCAGATACAGCTCGATGGCTGTCTCCACATCGCCCACATAAATGATCTTGCCCTTGTCCATCACCACACACCGGTCACACAGCCGGCGGATGGTACTCATATTGTGGGACACATACAGGACCGTTCTGCCCTCCTGCCTGGCCACATCCCGCATTTTGTCGATGCACTTGCGCTGGAAAGCCACGTCGCCCACCGCCAGCACCTCGTCCATAATCATGATCTCGCTGTCCAGATGGGCCGCCACGGAGAAGGCCAGCTTCACAAACATACCGCTGGAATACCGCTTTACCGGGGTATCGATGAAATCCCGAACCTCGGAAAAGTCAATGATTTTTTCCATTTTGGCGTCGATCTCCGCCTTGGTCATGCCCAAAATCGCGCCGTTCATGTAGATATTCTCCCGGCCGGTCATCTCGCCGTTAAAGCCCGTGCCCACCTCCAGCATGGAGGCCACCCGGCCGTACAGGTCAATTTCGCCCTCCGTAGGGGCGGTGACCCGGCACAGCAGCTTCAGCATGGTACTTTTGCCCGCGCCGTTGCCGCCGATGATGCCCAGCGCTTCGCCCTTATACACCGTCAGGTCGATTCCGTTCAACGCCATAAAGGTCTTGCCCACCAGACGCTGATCCGTGCCGATCAGGGTATTGGGGTCTTCTTTTCCCCGGACGCGCGCCCACCAGCTCTGCAGATCTGCCGTCAGGGTTCCGCCGCCGATCTGTCCCAGCTTGTAGCGCTTCTTGACGCCGGTCAGGCGCAGGGCAACTTCCCGGTTCTGTTCCATTTCCATTGTCCCGACGCCTCCTTACACCGTGTCCATAAAGGTTCGCTCAACCTTGTTGAAGATCATAATGCCTACCACCGCAACCAGCAGCGTCAGCACCCAGGACAGGCCGTAGTAGCCCCAGTGCAACGTTCCCTGTCCCAGAATCGCATAGCGCATCAGTTCCACGGAGCTGGTCACGGGGTTCAGCAGCAGCCCCGTACGCATCCAGCCGCCCGCCACCGTGGAAAGGGGGTACACAATCGGCGTCAGATACATCCACAGCTGCACGCCAAAGCCCACCAGCACCGTCAGATCCCGGTATTTGGTGGTCATACTGGAAATGATGATTCCGCAGCCCATGCCCAGAATGCCCATATGCACCAGCTCCACTGGAATCATGACCCACGCCGCCCAGTGGGGATGCACCGCACCCTGAAGCAGGAAGTAAATCAGGAACAGCATCACCAGAATCATCTGTATGCCGAAGCGAATGATGGTGGAGATGACGTTGGAGATGGGCGTAACCAGCCGGGGAAAATAGACCTTACCGAACACGCCGGCATTCGCGGTAAAGGTATTGGCGTTGGTATTCAGGCAGTTGGCAAAGTAAGTCCAGATGGCGTTGCTGCACAGATAAAACAGATAGGTGGGAATTCCGTCCGTGCCGATGCCCGCGATCTCGCCGAAGACGAAGGCCTGCACCACGCTGCTCAGCAGCGGCGTCAGGAACAGCCAGGCAGGCCCCAAAATGGTCTGCTTATAGGAAACCACGAAATTCCGTTTGGTAAACAGGAGAATGAGATCCCGGTACTGCCAGACCTCTTTCAGATTCAGCTCCAGCCATTTATGTTTGGCGGAAATATGGGTATGATACGATGCTTCAGCCATAGCTTACCTCTTCCTCTTCAAAATTTGCACAAGGCCATGGAGCCAGCGTATGGGCGGCACCAGAATCCGGGGCATCCCGATATATTCCGCGATCTGGTCATCCGTACAGCGATCCATGGCGTCTGTGGCATAGCCATACCACAGCGTCAGCTTCTGCCAGAGAGAATAGTGCAGGAATTCTGCCTTCTGGCGGAAGAAAAGTCCCGTTCCCTGGGGATTGTTCAAAAAAACCTGATATCCTGCCCGGGTCAGGCCGTCGTCCTTATACTCCCAGATCCAGATAATGTCATTGTAAAACCGCATTTTGTAGCCGTCGTGCGCCATCCGATCCCATGTGACGGCTTCCGTCAGGAACTTCTCCCCGGGGAACTCCGGATACAGATACTGGCGGTGAATTTCCGTATAGAATACGAACGCCCGTTCCCCGTCCACTTCGCCATAGCGATCCAGCGCGTCCCCGTCCAGATAGCCGCCTTCAAACAAACGGTTCGGCGTATCCTCCGGGGTCGTACCTCGATTTCCCACGAAGCCGCAATACTTTTGATTCTTAGGAAGCTCCGCGTCCCAGCGGGCAACCTTTTCCAGTGCGTCGTCCGTCAGGTAGTCGTCGGAATCCACGGTAAAAAACAGCTCTCCCGCTGCCAGCTGCAACCCCCGGTTGATTGCCCGGCACTTGCCGCCGTTTTCCTGATAGACATAGCGGATGGGAAAGGGATTCTCCTCCGCCTGCCACCGGCTGACCAGCGCTTCGGTTCCGTCGGAGGAGCCGTCGTCCACGATCAGCCATTCAAAGTCTGTGTATGTCTGCCGCTGCAGGGAACGATACAGATTCTCCAAAATATACGCCCGATTATAGGTGGGCGTAAACACGGTGATTTTATAGGTAAATTCCATAGGTTACCTCACGAAAGCAGGTGAATATCCTGTAAAAAGTTCAGGAGTTTTGCAGTGCCTTCCAAGTCCCGCCGGGCGAGCTTCATCAGAAGCCTGCGCTTTGCCGGAAGATCCGCGGGAATTTCCAAAGGCGCAATCTGCGCCAGCACGCCGCTGATTTTCTCCCGGGCGGTGCCCATTTCCTCCCCGGAAAGGCTGCGCAGGCAGCCCTGCAGAAAATACAGGCAGGTCAAAAGCAGGTCGAACTTTGCTTCCTGCACCAGCCCCGGGAACCGGGCTTTCAGGTATTCCAGCCGCTGCATTTTTGCGTCCAGCCCCTGCAATCGCCGCAGGGAAAAGGGCTTGTGCATGGCGCTGTCCGCCTGCTGGCGGTAGGCATACATACAGGCGGAGGAATGGGCGAGCTTTTTCGCGTTGCCGATGACCCGATAGGTAAAAAATTCGTCGTCAATCAGATTGCCCTCCGGGAAGCGGATGTCGTCGACACAGGCGCGGCTGTAAAGCTTGTTTGGCGGCGTCTGGCGAAATACCTGATCCTGAATATGCAGATGCATAGCGTCTTCCGTATCGCAAACCAGAATTTCCGCGCCGCTGCCGTCCTCCATAGGCATTTCATCCGATTCCGTCGTCCCGATTTCGCACTCGGCAATCTCCACACCCTCCCCCAGAAGGCTGTACAAGTGGGTGTACAGATTGGGGTGCAGGTAATCGTCGCTGTCCACGAAGGCGATCAGGTCACCCTGCGCTGCGTCCAGCGCCGTGTTTCGCGCCGCGCCTGCGCCGGCGTTTTCCTTGTGGATCACCCGGATGCGGCTGTCCTGCGCCGCCCAGCGGTCGCAGATGGCGCCGCTGCCGTCCGGGGAGCCGTCGTCCACCAGCAGTATCTCCAGATTGGAATAGGTCTGCTCCACAAGGGAGCGGATGCAGCGGTCGAGGTAGGCTTCTACGTTGTATACCGGAACAACTACGCTGATCAGCGGCAAAGCGTCCATTTCCTTCTCCTTCTAATGCTGCTCCTCCCGCTGAAACAGCGCCACATACGCACCGTAGGCAATATGGAAGCTCCAGGGAGCACAGCAGATCATATTTGCCAGAATTTGATTTCTCACGGACAGCAGGTGGAAGGTATCCCGCTCCTTCCGAAGCATCTCCCGCACCCGCTGCCGGTACTGCCCATACTGCTTTCGCTGAGGATGCACGTCCAGCTGGGCATAGGCAAACAAAAGATTTCGCAGCAGCGCCTGCTGCACATCTTCCCGCATTTCCGGGGCGCACCGCTCCAGCAGCAGCCGCCGCACCCGGATGGGATCAAAAATATAGCCTTCCGAAATGCCGCGGCAGGAAGCAGAATCCTTCCGCAGCAGATAATGGTAGGGGCACACCCCTTCAAACACCGCGCTTCCGGCGTGGTCAAAGAGGTAATAATTCATCAGCAGATCTTCGTTGTAGCGAATGTCCGTGGGCATCCAGTCCGCCAGACCCGCAAACAACTCCCGACGGTACAGCTTGGTGCACAGGCTGAGACTGACCTCCCGGTTGTCCAGCAGCTCCCAAAGCCCCGTCCGGTGATCCTGCTGCCGAATCCGCTGGGAACGGTGGACATACTCCACCCGACCGTCCGGGAAGCAGATCTGGTGACCGCAATGGGAGATATCTGCATTGGCGGCATGGGCATTCTCCAGCAGCCGGGCATACATCTGCGGCTCCACAAAATCGTCGCCGTCCATAAACCCGATCCAGTCTCCGGTGGCTTCCGCCACACCCCGGAGCCGGGCGGAGGTCACGCCCCCGTTTTCTTTGAAAATCGCCCTGATATTTCCGAATTTCGCCGCGTATTCCCGGATAATGCTTCCGGTATCGTCTGTGGAGCCGTCATCCACCACCACAATCTCCAGATCGGGATAGGTCTGCGCCAGCAGGCTGTCCAGACTGGCGCTCAGGCAGGACGCCAGATTGTAGGCTGGAACAACGACTGAAATCCGCTCCATCCGTCATTCTCCTTCCGATTGATACACCCGGGCATACTGCTCTGCCATGTGCCGGGCAGAGAAGCGCCCGCTTTCCCGCAGGGCGTTTCGCCCCAGTTTTTCCCGCAGCGTCTGATCTTCCAGCAGCCGGAGCACCGCCTGCGCCACGTCCTCCGGGTCGCAGGTCGTCAGCAGGCCGCTTTCTCCGTCCTCTATCATGTCCGGCACGCCGCCGACGGCGCTGGCCACACTGGGCACTCCGGTGCCCATGGCTTCAATCAGCGTCATGGGCATTCCCTCATACCGGGACGGCAGCAAAAACAGGTCGGACTGCTGCAAATAGGGATAGACATTGGTCTGGCTGCCTAAGAAACGTACGCTGTCAAAAATGCCCAGCTCCCGGGCCAGCGCTTTTGTAGGTTCCAGCAGTTCCCCGTCCCCCAGCAAGTCCAGACGGCACTGAGGAATCCTGGCGTGGATTCGCTGAAAGGCTCTCAGAAGCCCCCCATGGTTTTTCTGCTCGTTAAAGCGCCCGATATGTGTCAGCACGATGGTCTCGCCCAAGGAATAGTCCGTCTTGGGCAGGCATCTGGAAAGATCAATGCCGTTATAAACGGTTGGAATTCTGTCCATGGGGCGCCGATAAAATTCCGCAATGCTGCGCTGAACCTCCGGGCTGAGCGCCACAGGAACCGACCAGCCATGGGAAAAATAGAACCCGTTAATCAGCTTCTGCGCCCGGCCTTCCGCTTCCTCGTCCGCCACATTGTGCACGGTGTGCACACACTTTTTGATTCCCGCCAGCTTCGCTGCAGCCGCGGCATACTTGATCACATCCAGATGGGTGTGCACCACATCCGGCTGCTCCTGCTTCATAATCCTGCGAAGTTTTTGCACCATGGACAAATCCAGCCCGAGTTTTTTGTCAAGATATACAATGCGGACGCCCGCCGCCTCCATGCGTTCGGCAATAGGCGTACGCTCGTTATAAAGGCTGACCACAAAAACCTCGTGTCCCAAGGCTTTCAAAGCGTAGGTCAGATTTTCGCACATGGTTTCCGCCCCGCCAAAGCAGAAATAGGGAATCACCTGCATAATTTTCATAGCATCTTCCTCAGCGGTAGCAGTCCGCAATCGCCTGCTTATAGCTTTGCGCGTCGTTGATGGTATCAAACTTCTTTTTCGCGTTCTCCGCCAGCAAATTGCGGTGCAACCGGTCGGCAAAAATTTTCAGAAGATCCTGAGCCATCTGCTCGTCGTCGTCGGTAAGATACCCGCTGACGCCGTCCTCCAGCAGATCCTTCATCCCGTCGGAGGGCGTGCTGACCACGGGCGTGCCCAGTGCCATAGCTTCCAGCGCGCACATGGGGGTTCCTTCCCAGCGGGAGGTGAGGATCATGGCTTTGCTGTCCGCCACCATTTTGATGGGATTGCTCTGAAAGCCCAGAAAGTGAACCGTATTTTCCAGTCCCAGCTGGGCACTCAGCGCCTTGGCTTCCGCTTCCAGCTCTCCCGTGCCCACAATGGCCACCTGCAGATCAGGCTTGTCCTTTTTCAGCCGGGCGCACAGTCGCATCAGCCGCTGAGGATCCTTCTGGTAGGTCAGCCGCCCCACGTAGATCATGTCAAAGTCATAGGTATTGGGATCCTGCGCCTGTTTGGCAAAAATCTGCTCCGTATCGATGATATTGTAAAGCACGCTGCTCTTTTTGGCAAACAGCTTATGAAACGCATAGCCGTCAAAGGAGCTTTGGGACACCCACAGAATATGCTTCGCCTTAAACCCCGCCAGCAGATAACCCACCGTTTTGGGGGATAAGCCCCGGGCGTCGTAGGCGTTGTTGTGAATATGGGAAATCAGCGGCAATCTGCCGCAGCACAGTGTGGAAAAAAAGCCTGCCCGCATATCGTGGGCGTGGATCAGATCCGGCTTCTGCTCCCGGATCACCCGGCGCAGTTCGGACACGCTCATAGTTTTCATGGGCACATAAGTGACGCCCTGCTCTGCGAGCATCTGCCGGACAATGTCACTGTCCGGGCTGCAATAGACCATCTCGATTTCGCCCCGGAAGGATTTGATGATCTGGCAGACCACCTTCTCCGCCCCGGAATAGATTCGGGAGTTCAGAACGTGCATTACCTTCATTGGTTGGCCTCCTGTTGTGACAGCGCTTCGGCGGCTTCCCGCATATTCAGGCTGCGCATTCCGTAGGTCTTCTGTAACTGCTGATAATACCGGAAGATTTCTTCCAGCTGCTTCAGGTGCTCTTCCGTGCGGACGCCCACGTTGTGGGGATGCCACCACAGATGGAAGGTCAGCCCATGCTTTGCCGCGTGAAGCATCTGCGCCTTGATGCGGTGGAGCTTCAACCCCTCCAGCGGAAGGTGGGGCTTGATGGGACGGTACATCCGGGAACCGGTCAGATTCCAGATACCCATCTCGTTTTTGGGACGGTAGCCCCCCTGCCCGGTCAGCGGCAGGTACATATCCAGCGTTCGCAGCACCTTCAGCAGAAGGCGGCACCTGATTTTCTCGTGAATCCAGTCGTTTTCCTCGTCCCGGTAGGCGGTGAAGCCCGAGCGCTGTAAGATCCGGGTATACTCCGGCTCACACTGGTTTCGTGGCAGAATCACAGAAGTCAGCTTGTAGCCGTGATCCTCGGCGATGGCCTTTGCCGCCGCTATATCCGCGGCAAACTGCTCAACCGTCTGTCCCTTCTCCCGGCAGTAGTAATGGGAGAAGGTATGGCTGCCGATTTCCTGTCCCGGCGTGGCGGCAATCTGCTTCAGCAGGGAAGGCGCATAAAAGCAGGGCGCTTCCTGCTCATTTTTGCCGATCCGGGAAAACTCCCGGTAAGGATCCAACTTGTCGTTCCGGTAGCCCGGCTTTTCCGCCGGAAAATACCGGCGCAGCTCCTCATAATTCTCCGCAAACAGGAAGCCTACCGCCGCCCAGGTGGCATGGATACCGTATTTCTGAAACAGCTCCAGCAGCTGCGGGATGGCCTTCCTGCCGCCTAAAACGTGATCCTGGTAGTCTTCCAGAGGGCAGCAGTCCAGCATTCCCCAGAACAATTCAAAATCCAGAGAAACAATCAGCGTTCCCGGCATATTACTGCACTCCTTCCCCGAAATAAATCCGCTTCATCTGGGCATGGACGGTTTTCTCGTCAAAAAGCACCGCCTTTTCCGCCGCCGCCTGCCCCAGCCTTTTTCTTTCCTCCGGGTCAGCGTATTCCCGCAGGAGCATCTCCCCCAGCGCCTGGGGGGTATTCTCGCAGAACCGTCCCGACACGCCGTCGTCGATCAGGTCGGTATTGCCCCGGATTTTCGTACAGATAATGGGCATGGCGCTGCTCATGGCCTCCATCAGCGCCACGGAAAGCCCTTCCCGGAAGGTCATAAAAACGAACAGGTCGCAGCAGCGGTACAACTCCGGGGCGTCTGTGCGGTAACCCAGAAAATGCACATGATCCGCAATTTCCAATGTCTTTGCGCTTTCCTCCAGAGATGACCACATCTCTCCCCGTCCAACGATCAGGTAATGGATGTGGGCAAATTCTGCCCGGTCTTTCAGGGCGGCGAGGGCTTTCAGCACGGTGATATGGTTCTTATTGGGAGTCATTTCCGCCACGGTGAGGAGCAGGAAATCCGCCTCCCTGAAGCCCAGCGCCCGGCGCTTTGCCTGCCGGTCAATCTGCAGATTCCGGAATTTTCCCGTGTCGATGCCCACGCCGGGCACATATTCGATCCGCTTTGCCGGAAGGCGCTTCTGCGCCCGGGCGTAGTCCTCCCGGTTAATGGTGATCAGCACATCCGTCACCGGTGCCAGCAGACGCTCCGGCGGATAGAACAGCAGCCAGTTCTTCAGCGGCGCACCGGTAAAAAAGTGGAAGCCGTGGGCTGTGTAAATCACCCGGGTGCCTTTCTTCCGGGCGTCCAGCGCCGCCAGCCGGGCAATCAGCGCCCCCACCGGGGTATGGCAATGGATAATGTCAAAGTGCTCCCGGTCAATGATGGCTTTCAGCATCCGGTAGGCCTGCCAATTTTGGGGTTTCCATGGCAGACGCTCAAAGGGAATATCATAATACGTATCACAATAGGGAATCACACAGTCAGTAGGATTCTCATAGTCATTCCGGGACGCCACGGCCGTCTCCCAGCCCATTTCCTGAAACAGCTTCAGGTAGGGAATATGAAACTGCATGATGTGGGTCTTCACTACGGTCGCCACAAACAGGACTTTTTTCTTCATACCGCCCTGCCTCCTGTCAAGAAAATGGTCATAATTTCAGTTGTATTATACATCCTTTTTGTCTGAAATGCAACCCTGAGAAAAGCGGCCGGGCGATTCGCCCGACCGCTGAAAAGCAGGTTATATCAGCACTTTCCGCCCCTTGACCCGCAGAAGCTCCGCAATGCCGAGAATCGCGCCAATGCCCCAGCGGAGCAGCCGGGCATTGGGCAGCAGAAACACCACCGCCAATATGAGGCAGAAGGCGCCGGCATATCCTGCCCAGAGCTTCAGTGGGAACGGGTAATCGCCCTTCCCCAGCGCCCTGGAAGCATAGACATGATGCAGCGTCAGCTGCAGGCAGTGGGAAGCCAGCGTGGCCAGCGCCGCGCCCGCCATGCCGATGGCTTTGATAAACAGATAGTTGAGAACCAGATTCAGAAGCGATGAGGAAATGGTAATCACCGCCACCACCTTCGGCTTCTTGTGGTAGTACTCAAAATTCACCGGGAAGGTACACAGCGCGTTGACATAATACCCGGCGATAAACAGCGGAATCACATTGGTGGCCACCCAGAATTCCTTCGGGGCATACACATGGTACACCTCCGGTGCCAGCAGAATAAAACCACAGGAGAGCACCGTGAAGACCTCCAGAAAGTTCCGGGACTTTGCCAGCATGGCTTCCCGCTTTCCCAGTTTCATTTCCTCGAAGAAGAAGGAGCACCAGATGTTATTCAGCGCCTGAAACAAAATAAACAGGAAATTGGCAAAACTCCAGGCGTTGCTGTAATAGCCCACCGTGGCGGTGTTCATCAGGTGATTCAGCATCAGCGAGTCCATCTGATTGAGAATCAGGTCGGACAGATTGTGAAATACTGCCGGAATCGCCAGCACGATGCAGAATTTCCAGTATTCCCGGTGATAAAAAGTTCGTCCCCGGTACAGCAGCGCAATACAGATGCCGGTGCCCACAACGCCGTAGGACAGGGCGTTCGCTACCACCCGTCCCACATAGCGGATCTCATAGGGAAGCTGCAGAATCAGGAGAATCGCCAGCGCCAGCGGAACCAGCGTCATCACCAGCGACAAGATCATATTCCAGCCTGCCCGGAATTCATAGACATTCTTTTTATTCAGGAATTCCACGCAGAAGGTTCCGAAGGCCTGAAACAGCACCAGCAGGATCATGACCGGCTGCAGATCCAACAGCTGTGACACCGGTTTCAGGAACATCAGGACGATTCCCGTGCACAGCCCAAAGAACAGCATGGACAGAGTCATAGCCGAGGACTGATACTTTTCCTGGGCTTCCTCCGGATATTCCACCCGGGCATTGGGCAGGGTGGTCTGGGTTTGCAGGGAGAAGACAATGGCCACAATACTCACCGAAATATTATACAGCTTCAGACTGCCGTAGCCGCTGCCGCCCAGCAGCCGGGAAAACAGCATTCCGGTGAAAAAAGCGGAGCCTTTCAGCACCACGGTGCTGAGAATATTAAAAAACGCGATGCGGTTTTGTCGTTTCATGGAATCTCCACTTCTTATCTGTGAAACAGCGGACGCAGCAGGCGGTAAAGCCCCAGCACCAGCAGCAGATCCGTGACCCGCTCCTGCATTGTCAGCCAGGGGCAGGTGAGGAAAAACGTCCAGTGCTTTGCCAGCTCCCGCCGCGCCTTCGCGTATTCTCCGGCATACTGCTTTCGGATCCCCGGCTCCGCCTGCGCCAGCCGCAGCAAAATATGGGACAGGGACTTCACCCGCAGAAATCTCGCCTGAGGGGCAATATTGGGATAATTTTCCTGAATATAGGGATAGATTTCCGCGGTATGCTGAGAAAAATGGAAGGTTTTCTCCGTAATCCCCGCGCCCTTGGAAATGCTCCCGGAACGGTGGAAATAATTGTAAACCGGCCGGTCACACAGCGCCGCCCGCTGCGCCTTCAGCGCAATGCGGTAAGTAACCGGCACATCCTCGCAGGTCTTCCCCTCCGGATAGCGGATGCCGTCGAGCAGTTCCCGGCGGTAGAGCTTGTCGCAGGCGCTGGAATCACAATTGTCCCACAGGAAAATACGACCCGCCAGCGCTTCGCCGGTAATACATTCCTCCCGGTTTGGGCACAGGCCGATGGTCTTCTCCCCCGTTGCCTCGTCCACATCATAGCGTCCCGCGCAGACGATCTGGGCATCATATTTCTGAAGCAGCGCAAGCATCGTCTCATACATCCCCGGCTCGATCCAGTCGTCGCTGTCCACGAACCCGATGTATTCCCCTGTCGCAGCTTCCAGCCCCGCGTTCCGGGCGCTGCTTAAGCCTCCGTTTTCCTTGTGAATCACCCGAATCCGGGGATCTTTGTCGGCATATTCCCGGCAAATTCTGCCGGAATCATCCTGGGAGCCGTCGTCCACCAGAAGAATCTCCAAATTCTTCCAGGTCTGGGTAATGAGGGAATCCACACATCTTCCAAGGTAAGGCGCCACATTATACACCGGCACAATCACGCTGATACACGGCACCATGGTCACGTCGCCTCCGCAAGTTCACAGTAGATATTCAGCAGGGTTTCCAGATTTTTCTCCGGGTCGTGGGTTTTCGCGGCGTGGTGGGAAGCCTCCGCCCCCAGCGTTTCCACCCGGTCTTCCATTTCAAAGACCCGGCAGATATCATAGGCCAGCATCTCCGGGTCGGCGGAGGGGTAAAGAAATCCTTCTCTGCCGTGGTTCAGCATTGTGCTGACACCGCCCACATCCGCCGCCACACAGGGCGTGCCCAAAAGCATGGCCTCGCCCAGAGAATTGGGGGAGTTGTCCACCGTGGAGGGCAGCGTAAACACATTCGCCCGCAGATACTGCTCCCTCATTTCTTCCGGGGTGCACTTTCCAAGGAACGTGATTTTGTCCCCCAGATGGTACCGCTCTGCCTGCTCCATCAGATATTTGTGGTAGCTGTCCCGGCGGAGCCTGCTTTTCAGGCCGCCGTCCAGAAAGCTGACCCCCGGTACTGCCAGCGTGGCGTCCGGGTATCTGCGCGCTACCTGCGCAAAGGCTTCCAGCAGATAATGGAAGCCCTTGATGGGATAGACGCAGCTGGAGGTGAAAATCCGGTGCTTTTCGCAATCCGCATAGCGCCACCGACCCGTATAGAAGGGCTCGCGCAGCGTCTCGTTGCAGAAGTGATACCGCGCCTGTGGAGCCGCGAAACCGGTGCAGGCTCGATCCCAGTCGGTGCGCCCGATGATGTTCCGGGTGATCTGCAGTGCTTCCGCCTCCATCTCCCCGCGCAGGGCGTACTTTTTCTGCTGCTGCAAAATATTGTCCTGCCGCAGAAAGTCCCGAATCGTAAACCGCCTCTGAACGGCATAGGGAATGCCCTCCGTATAATGCCGGGCGCAGGCCATGCACAGCCCCTGAATGCTGACCGCCGTCCGATCCAGCAGCCCGGCCTTCCCGCAGACCCGGAGCATTGCCAGCGTATGGGCATACTCCGTGCCCCAAATGTGGATCACATCCGGCCGGAAATTCTGAAGCTCCTGCCGGAAAAAGGATTCCATGGCGGGGGCATATTTGTGCCGATCCGGCCGGCGGAAGGTGGCGTAGCTGCATTTGTCATCCAGTTCGCCCCGGCCGGCTGCTTCCGGATACAGCACCCGCATGGTAAGCCCCGTTTTGCGCAGATCGCTGAAGGCGTGATCCAGCCACCAGCCGCTGCCCGGCCTGCCACCGGCAGCCTGCCGCACCTCGCTGGGCGCCACATTGCACAGCCACAAAAGCCGCATCGGTTATCTCCCCCTTCGGTGTGTCAGTTTTTCCTTACAGTCGTAGAGCGCCTGTATGGCTTTGAAATAATACTTGCTGAATTTCGGGCTTTTAGACAGAGAAACCCGCAGCTTCTGGAAGGTCAGCGCCATGAGCAGCTTGTATTTCAGCTGCTCGCCCTTGGAAAAGTAAGTACCCAGCAGCCGCTGCTGGTCTTCCCGGTTTCGCTGGACATGGGCTTCCTTCGCGCTTTCTCCGCCGCCCTGATAGTCGGCGATCACCGTGTCCAGATAGACCGGCTGCACCTTCTTCTCGCAGACCAGATACCACAGCATCTCCCGATCCGCCAGAATGGGGTAGGAAAGGTCATAGTTTCGCTCCTTCAGCACATCCGCCCGGTAAACCGTGGCCTGATGGCAGATCATGGTGCGGTAGCAGGTCATCCGGGTCAGCTGCTTCGGGTAGGCGCGCACCTGCCCTGTCATCCGGTCGTAACACTTTCCGTAATACAGGGGCGCTTTTTCCTCTCCAATGCCTTCCGCGATTTTTCCCAGCGTCTCCGATCCATAGAACCAGTCGCCGCAGTTCATAAAAATCAGGTACTCCCCCTGGGCTTCCGCCACCGCCTGATTCATGGCGTCGTAGATGCCCGCATCCGGCTTGCAGATCACGCGAATGCGGGGATCCTCCGGCAGCAGATCCAAACTTCCGTCCCGGGAGCCGCCGTCCTTGACCAGAATTTCAAAATTGGGATAGGTCTGGTTCAGGGTGCGCCGCACCGTTTCCGGCAAGTCCTGACCGGCATTGAAGCACACCGTTATGATACTGAATGAAACCATTCCGCACTCCTTCCCGTTACCCCTCCACAAGCGCCATGTGAACCTTTGCCATATTCTCAATGGTGTAGGGACGAATCTTCTCCAGAGAAGCCGTTCCCATTTTTTCGCTGTCGGAAGCCAGCACCGCGGCAAGTTTTTCTCCAAGGGCTTCCGGATCGTCCACGGGAACTACATAGCCGTTGACTCCGTCCTCCACCAGCTCCAGCCCGGCAACGCACCGGTTTGTGGTTACCACCGGCAGGCCGTAGGCCATGGCTTCATTCACCACCAGCCCCCAGATATCCTCCCGGGTGGGCAGGGTAAATACGTCCGCCGCCTGATAGTAGTCCGCCAGCTGTTCTCTGGGCTTGAAGCCCAGAAAATGTACATTGGTAAGCCCCAGCTCCTGCCGCATGGTCAGGTATTCCGGGGTAGCTTCCCCGCCCACAATGTAAATCCCGGTGTCCGCATCCAGCCGCCGGGCGGCCTGCAGCAGCACATCGAAACCCTTGCGGGGAATAAACTGCCCAATGGCAAGAATCATGTTTTTCTCCGGGATTCCCAAATGCTCCCGCAGTTCCCGCTTTTTCTCCCCGGATACTACGCCGGGCAGAATATCCCGGGCATACAAAGAGGAAAACGGGTACTCGGTAATCCCCGCCGGGTCTGCGCCGTAATGGATCAGGTACTGGGTCGGGTATTCTCCGGTGCTGAGCCACCGGTTCGCCAGACGCACCAGAGTTCTTTTCAAGAGGTACTTTCCCCTGCCGTCCTGCCGGATCAGGCCGCCGTCGATTTCCATATAGAAGGGAATCCGGTACAGCCGCATCCACAGCATGGCCAGAATCACCGTGGGAGAAGAATACCCCGCCACAATAATCGCGTCATAGTCCCGCTTCAGCCACCGCAGCACCCCAAAACACATGGATTTCCTGCCGAAGCCCACAGCGCCGCCCAGTTGGACGCTCCGAAAGCGTCCCTCACCTTGTTCAAACCACTTTCCGTCCCGGTGGGTAAGCCGATCCCGTCGGTCGGAATACAGCACCGTAACCTCGGCGGTCTTGCCCAGCTCGTCAAAGAAACGAACCCGGTATGGCGAGGCATAATTGGTGATAAACAGGATCCGTTTCATGGTTTTCCTTCCTCGCCGAAATCGATCTGCACAATCTGGTGGCGGTTTTCCCGCTCTCCCTCCGGGGGCGGCTGCATATAATCGCCGTACTGATTGATCAGATAAGCGTCGTAATCCTTCGGCCCCGGAAACGTCACGCCCTCAAAGGAATACTCCGCCAGATCCTCGCACCATTCCCTCCGGAAAAAGGTGGGTCTGGGTCGTCCGCTCTGCTCGATCACCACGCCGCTTTCCGGGAAGGACACCGCCAGCGCATCATAGCCTTTTGCCAGTTCCTGATGAGAAACAAACAGGGATTTCAGCTGATAATAGAGATAGCCGACCCGCTTTTTCCAGACAATCCGATCCTGATCCATCCAGGGCTGGTAGCCGCACTTCATCAGCACCACCCGGGCGATAGACGTCAGCTGCCGCACCAGCGCCGCCTGCGCTTCCGGCTGGGCAGGGGCATTGTCAAAGGGGAAAATGTCCACATAGAAGCCCTTTTCCCGCATTTTTGTATTCTTTTTGCTTTCCAGATAAACGGTATTGCGCTTCATGACCTTGCCGAAGGGCAGACCATAGCCGGGATCGGCATCCCAGGTCTCCAGACAGTATTCCGGCTTCAGGGCTTTGGGCGCAATTCGGCAGAATTTTTCATAATCCGGCCGGAGCATACCCATGTCCATATCGTCATCCCAGGGAATAAAGCCCTTGTGGCGCACCGCGCCCAGAAATGTTCCGTCGGAGAGAAAATACCGGATGTTATTCTCCTCGCAGACCCGTTTAATCTCCCTGGCAATCTCCAGCTGCGTCAGCTGAACTTTTCGCAGCAGTTCCTGTTCCATCCGCCATGCTCCTTTCTTTGATCATCTTCGGCAGTCCCCGTTCAACAAGTGCCATGCAGGGGAACAGCCAGAAAAACACGTCCGCAATCAGATTCTGCGTGTTGAAGGACATGAGGAAAATCCCCAGCAGAATCAGATTTCCCAGAAAATTCCGCTCTCTTTTCCACAGCAGCGCAATCCACGTGGCCAGATGCAGCGTTCCGCCGGCAACGCCCAGTATCGCGAACAGCAGCAAGGTAGAACTGGTATTGTGGTTCGTACCGTGGAGCACCGGCGCAATGCGTTCGCCCAGAAGCGGATGCTGCAAAAAGAATTCCACATCCGTAAAAATGGCGCTGAGTCGATCCAGCATGGACTCGGAATCCGTAGTCAGGCGGATGAACATATCGTAAAATTCGTAGAAAATGGTATGCGCAAAGCCCGGACGGCGCATCTGCACCAGGATGTAAAGAACCGCGCCCAACGCCACGCCGACAGCGCTGATACCCACCAGACGCCCCGTTTTTGTCCGATGATAGCCCTTGTCAAAATACAAAAACAGTGCGAACAGCCCTGTCTCCACAAAGCCGCCGATGGCAAAGGTGGTGACCATGGTCAGGGTCAGCACCAGATTCACCGCCCAGCGCACCCCTTCTTTTTTCCAGTCCACCAGATAATTGTTCAGGTACAAGCCCAGAATCAGGAAGAACTGGTAGACACCCGGCTCGCGAAAAATGCCAAAATTTCGATTCCAAAACCGGTTTTTCACCCCGAAACAAAGAAGAAAGTCAAAAAATTCCATACCCGCATCGTTAACACGAACGGGCGGGGTGAACACCCCTGCCCAGGCCAGCCTGCGGAACAGGTAGGTCGCAAGAACGGAATAAATACCCAGTGCGGTGAGAATCCCCACATAATATTTGGCAACCCGGCGGCTGTCGGTAAAGTATGTGAGGAACACCGGGAAGATCAGACACAGCAAAATGCTGAAATACATCATCTGCCAGTCCCGTTTCAGGACCATCACCGCGATCAGCAGCAG
>JAXEAK010000088.1:0-3900 GCA_034094395.1 Faecousia sp. | reverse complement strand
TAGTGTCGTATTTCAGAATCTGCTCCGTGACAATCCGGCTCTGGGCGCTCAAAAATCTGCCCTTCTCCGTCTGATTCAGGGTGTTTCTTTCCCGGAAAAGCACGAGTATGGGAACGCACATTCTGGCATAGGTGGCGGATCGGTACCGGCCGGTCCGCAGCGCGTCCTCCGAAAGCAGCGTATGGGTCAGCCAGTTGGTTGTCTGATTCAGACCGCCCATGATGCCGGTAGCGCGCTGCCGGTAGCCAAAGCCCATGCCGCCCACATGTTTCGTCTTCCCTCCCGTGAGGAAGCAGCTGAAATACATACCGTCGTCGTCGCAGAAGTGCTCCAGCAGGTTTTCCGATACCTCCCTGCGGAACACATAGCACGATATATGCTTGTAGACATAGCACCAGAGGATCTCCGGGGAAAAATCGTGGCCGTTTCCGATGGCGGCCACCTCTTTTCCGTCGTCCCAGAACATTTTGAAATCAGAGTGGCAGGAAGCATACCCGGGATTTCCATCCAGAAAGGCAGCGGCCCGCGCAAGCTTGTCCTCGCCAAGAAGCAGGTCGTCTCCCGAAATGATCTGCAAATACTGCCCCCGGGACAGCCCGATGGCCCGTTTGATCAGGTTGGACACCCGGAACGACGGCACAAAATTGCCGGTAATGTTCCTCTCCATCACAAAGGATCGGATCAGGTCGGGATATTTCTCCTGATAGGCCCGGATGATCTTCTGAGAGCCGTCGTTGGAACCGTCATCACCAATGATGATCTCACAATCCCCCGGCTTGGGAAAGGCACGCAGATTTCGCAGGCAGGAATCCAGGCATTCCGCCAGATAGCCCGCCTCGTTATAAGACACTACAATAACACTGATCTTCATTTCTTACCTCTGCGCAGCACATCAGCCGCCTTCTGCGGAATGTACAGAATGGACAGCAGCAGAAGATGCCGCTTTCTGTAACAGGTCGGGATGGATTTGTAGATCCGCGCGAACTGCTCATGGGTGCGGAAGCGGTAGTGCTTGAACAGCTCCGGCCCAAGGGCCAGCTTGTAGCGATGAAGCAAATCGATCTCATCGCCAAAATAGTCATGAATGCTGTTGAGAAGATCGATGTGCTTTCTCAGCTTATCCATGCCCTTGTTGAGCGAGTTAAAATTATGGCCGGTGTCGCTTTCAATCTGCCTTCTGTAGGCCACCGTCACATCGGGCATGATGTAGACATCCCCCAGCATCAGATACAGGATACAGTCCGTTTCGTCGTCGATGTACTGGCTGAAACCGGGCATCAGGGAAAAGAAATCGTACTTCTCCTGAATCTGGTTTCGGTACAAAAAGCCGTTGGTGGGAAAATTTGTGCCGGACAGAAAATCCGCCAATCTGAAGGTTCTGCCGCATATCTCCGGGCAGGGCAGAAGGAAATCTGCCGTCTGGCTGTCATTGGTACGGCACTCCAGCCGGGTGGCTACGCCGAAATACGCCGGGTGAGCTTCCAGAAAGTCCACCTGCTTTTGCAACTTCCGTTCATCGATCCAATAGTCGTCGCCGGACAGCTGAACCATGTATTTTCCCCGGCAGAGTGTCTTTGCCTGAAAGACATTCTTTGTCAGTCCCAGATTGCGCTCGTTGAACACATAGCGGATATTGTCATACTTTTCGGCATATTCCCTGACAATCGCCTGGGTGCCATCCTGTGATGCGTCATCGGAAATCACAATCTCATAGGGAAAGTCCGTCTTCTGACACAGAACGCTTTCAATGGCCTGGGCAATATAAGCCTCGTGATAATACGTTGTGATATACACGCTCACCAAGTAATCTTCTCTGTTCAGCATTTCAAAACTCCAATCCAGTCGTCCCTTTCGCGTAAAGCGGAAGGGGGCATTTTTAACTCCGCATCATGATTTGCCGGAACATTTCAGCCGCAGCTTCAAAAGAATCCCTCTGACCGCCAGCCTTGGGAGGAATCTCAGCATGGCGGTCAAAGTTTCCTTACGCACGCACAGCCAGAGCATATTCTCTTCCGTGAAACCAACTAAGTAATTCGCCCGGAAGGCCTCCGTGTCGATATGGCTGTAGAAAATGTCCTGTCCAGATTCCCCGGACACAAGAATCCCGCGCAGATTCTCCGCAAAGGTTTCCGGCGATATGACGGCGCTTCGCATCTGCTCTCCCCGGGCCTTTCGGTAGACTTCATCCGTCAGTACCCGGTCGATTTCCTGCTTCAGCTCCTCCATTGTGTCAAAAATAACGTGCAGCTCGTCCTGATGGAGTAGAAAGCCGTCATTGCAGTCGTCTCTGCGCAGCGTGACCGGCTCGACCCCCGCCGCGGCAGCGTACTGGTACATCAGTCCGCCGCAGAGGGGATAGGTACTCAGATAGAAGCTGACGTGCTGCAAAAGCTGGAACAGGTCGGGCCGCTCCGGGGTGTGGTACACTCTGCCGGGATATCGCTCCATGCACTTTTTCAGCTCAGAATCATCTCCACCGCCCGCATACCAGAAGGTCACATCGCTGTGGCTGGCGAGGATGTAGTCCACAATTTCGTAGTATTTGTTGCCCTCCCCAAAGGTTTTATAGAGAGCACCGCCTGAGAAGACCACCTGCTGCCCATCCTTCACCGGGAAGGGAAAGCCCTGAAATTCCTGCGGAACGATTTTGGGGTAGAACGGCAGCTTCACGATTTTTTCTCTGGGAATGCCACGGTATTCGCTGGAGATCGACGCGCCGTAGTCCCGAAATTCAATGCACTTGTCAATGGCCCGGGCGCCCAGCCAATAGGCGTGGTCGGTCAGGTTGACCACATAGCGGGTCAGCACCCCTTCATAGGCCTGCATCAGCACCGGCCCGACCACATCATGGGGATAGGAGTAGAAAATAAACTTTCCCGCACGGCATTCCCGCAGTACGGCATCCAACTGCTTCACCATGCCCAGCGGACGCTCCCGGCGCAGAAAAGAAACCTTCCCTCCGTGCTCCCGAACCGTTTGCAGGATTCCGGGGATCTCCGGCTCCCGATCCGCATAGGTTACATAGCAAACCCGAAAATCCTGAACCAGCGCTTCCAGATAGATCCGGGCCAAGCCCCGGACATCCAAGCCTGCTCCGTCATAAAACAGAATCGTATTCTGTTCCAGTTCCTCACGGTTCACACTTGCATTGGCCTTCGGGAAAACCGCTTTTGCAATCGTGCGGACACTTTCCTCCAATTCCTCATCCACATAGTATGGATTTGTGTAGCACAACAGCGACACGCAGGAATAGAGCATCTCCAGCGCATCGCTATAGCGTTTTTTCTGAATCGCCAGCCCGATTTTTTTCTTGAATTCGGAAACCAGATATGTGACGCGTTCTCGGTCCATTGCAGATTCTCCCATTATCCTTTTCGTTCCAGAAATCTGCGGGGAATGAACATCAGCTTCATGATCTTTCTGCCGCTTTCGTTGCGGATTTTCCGGCTCCGGGGGGTTTCCCTGCGGATATCCTCCGGGGTGGATGCGCCGCCAAGGTGGATAATGGGACTGCAATCCGCCACCTTGGTTTTCAGCCCCGCCTTATGGAGCAGAATACTGGTGGCCCATTCCTCATAGTACAGGAACGTCTCGGAGTACAGGCCGGAGTAGTATTTGAAAAATTCCTCTGTCAACAGATAACCGCAGCCGGACACCACATAGGCATCCTCTTGAATGCCAGTCAGAGCCTTGCCCCGCTCAATGCTTTCCGATTCCCGCTTCGCGTTTGTGTTCAGCCGCAGAAAGCGGAGCAGGATGTGCTTGGCAATCCGCAGGTACAGATACTTCTTCTGATAGACCACACGGGGTGGGTAAGAACCGTCGGGATTGCAGATCACGGGCGTAATCAGTCCCACGCCGTCCTCACAGGACTGAAGAATCTGCCGCAGCGTATCCGCA
>JAXEAK010000087.1:0-2737 GCA_034094395.1 Faecousia sp. | reverse complement strand
CAATCACTCAAGATGTTTTTCAAACAAAATTTCGTTTTAACAACAGAAAGCGCGTGCTTTCCTTTCGGTTTTTTGTTCCAAATGGAGCTTGCGCTTTCCCCGCTTTTCGTGGTATAATAGACCGGATTATGGAAATTGTGCTTTCGCGACCAATGCCTTCCCCTTTGGGGAAGGTGCCCCCGCAGGGGGCGGAAGAGGGCGGAATCGTTTTGGATACGCAGTAGCGTTTCGGCGAAATGGTATTTGCCTCTTCCGACCTCGCTAGCGCTCGGCCACCTTCCCCAAAGGGGAAGGCTCAGTTCGCTAAATTGTTCTTTCGTTACCTTCCTCCCGAGGGGGAAGGGTTCGGCTGGCGGCTAAGTTGATAATTGCCGGGCATAAAAGCGGGGCGCGTTTGCGTTCCGCTTTTATTCGCCCCTGCCCTTTCGCTATACTGATGGCATCATCATGAAAGGGGAGAGGCACATGAAACGGATGGTTACGGCGCTGCTGCTGGCGGCGGCGGTGCTGGTGCTCAGCCCGGCAGCGCGGGCTTCGGATGTCCGGGGCACGCTGGAGATCCGGCTGGATGCCGGGGAGCTTCCGGTGACCAACGGCGCGGTGACCGTATATCTGGTGGGGATTCCCACGGAGGACGGTTATCGGGTGCTGGATCGGTTTGGGGGCGGCGTGATCCGGACGGAGGATCTGAACTCGGGGCATCTGGCGCTCTGGCTGGCGGAGCTGGCCAGCGGAGGAAGAACGCAGCTTCTGGATGTGGACGGGCGTGTGGTGTTCACCGGTCTGGAGGAGGGACTGTATCTTGTGGAGCAGACGGAAAAAATGGACGGATTTTACCCGTTTCGGGCTTTTTTGGTTACGGTTCCCCAGAAGGGACAGTGGGAGCTGCAGGTGAAGCCGACGGTTCTGCCCATCACAATGGAGCCGCCCCGGACGGGACAGGATCTGAAGACGCTGGCGGCGCTGCCGGTGATGGTTCTGTCCGCCGCCGGGCTGATTGCCTGCCGGATTCTGGAAAAACGGGGGAAACTGCGGGATAAAAAATGAAAGAAGTCTTGTAATCTGCAAACGGCCATGATACAATAACCGCTGTGCGACTGAAAGAAACACGGATGGAGAGTCCATCAGGAGGTTATACATGAGCTATCATGGACGTTTTGAACAGGAAAAACAGCCCAAAAAGAAGAAGGGACTGAAGATTTTCCTGATTGTTCTGGCGGTGCTGCTGGCACTGGTTTTGCTTTTGGCCGGCGCGGCCTATTGGTATATCCAGAATAAATTCGGAAAGATGAATCAGGTGACGCTGCCGGCGCCTACCTATTCCAATACGGCGCAAACCGCGCCCACTGCGGAGCAGACGGTCGCCACAGAGGAAACCACGGAGGAAACCACGGTGGAGACCACCCGGCCTCCCATGAGCTCCGACGATATTATTAATATTCTGGTGGTGGGGCAGGCGGCCAGAGCCGGCGAGGAGACCCATCTGGCGGACAGCACCATGCTGGTGTCCGTCAACACCTACACCAAGGAACTGACCGTATTTTCCATTCTGCGGGATTCGTTTGTAAAACCGCCCCACTATGTGGATACCAAGGGCGTCAGCCATGATTGCGGCAGAATCAAGTTCACCACCGTTTATAATCTGGGCTACACCTGGGGCGGTGAGGACAACGGCGTTGTGGATGCCATGGCCTTTACCAATGCTACGCTGTATGAGAATTTCGGCGTGGAAGTGGACTACAATGTGGAAGTCAGCTTTGACGGCTTTATCAAGGCCATTGATTACCTGAACGGCGTGGATATCGAGCTGACCCAGGCGGAGGCGGATTACCTGAACAAGGATACCCTGTATGTCAAGCGGCACATTGAGCCGGGCAAGCAGACGCTGATGGGTATGGAAGCCCTGTCCTATGCCCGTATGCGCAAGGCCGAGGGCGATTCCGACAGCGATATCAAGCGCACGGAGCGCCAGCGCAAGATCGTCTCCTCCCTGCTGGAGCGGTTCCGGTATATGTCCCTGCGGGAGATGAACAACTGGCTGGATATCCTCATGCCCATGGTCACCACCACCATGACACCGTCGGACGTGACCAAGGTGGCGGCGAAGGTGCTGCCGCTGATGATTGATCTGAAGCTTACCGGGGAGACAATCCCCGTTTCCGGTACCGGCTGGGGCGACATGGTAGATATCTATAACAGAGGCCTGGAGGAGAGCGTCATCCGGTTTGAAGCTCCCCAGCAGAAGAAGCTGATCCGCGCCATCACCGAAGCCGAAGTCGAGTAAATTCCAGAGCCACCACGGAAAAACCGTGGTGGCTTTTTGTTACACAAATTTCACAGCCGGAATAATTGCATAATCTCCGGGAATATGTTATACTGTATCTGATTATACACCCGGAGGCGTTTATGACGGAACTGACGGAATTTCAGCAAAAAATCACCACTCTGCTCCCCAATGTGGAGCTGCGGCTGTGGGAACCGATGGCAAAACACACCTCCTTCCGCATTGGCGGCGGCGCTGAGGTGATGGCATTTCCGAAAACGGAGGAGGAATTGGCGGAAATCCTGAAAACGTCCGCTTTATTGGACAGCAAATGCGCTATCTTAGGGGCAGGAACCAACGTATTGGCGCCGGACGAGGGAGTTTCCGGGCTGGTGATCTGCCTGAAGGATGCCTTAAGCGGAATGGAGCGGCTGTCGGACACCTGCATCCGGGTGATGGCGGGCGTGACCATGA
>JAXEAK010000086.1:0-6380 GCA_034094395.1 Faecousia sp. | reverse complement strand
CTCACCGAGCGGTTCGAGCTGTTCATCTGCCACAGCGAGCTGGCCAACGCCTACTCCGAGCTGAACGACCCCATCGACCAGCGGGAACGGTTCGTCAAGCAGGCGGAGCAGCGGGAGCGGGGCGACGACGAGACCGAAATGCTGGACGAGGACTTCCTCACCGCTCTGGAGTACGGTATGCCTCCCACGGGCGGCATGGGCATGGGCATCGACCGCTGCGTCATGCTCCTCACCGGCGCGGACACCATCCGCGAGGTTATTCTGTTCCCGACAATGAAACCGACGGATATGCCCAAGAGCGACAAAACGGAGGAAAAAGTTGAAAATTCTCCCGTTTCCGCTCCTGTGGAAAAGGAAGAAAAAATCGACTTTAGCAAGGTGGAAATCGAGCCGCTGTTTGCTGATTTCGTTGACTTCGAGACCTTTAGTAAGTCCGATTTCCGTGCCGTGAAGGTGCTGGCTTGTGAAGCTGTGAAGAAGTCCAAGAAGCTGTTAAAGTTCACTCTGGATGACGGAACAGGCACAGAAAGAACCATTTTGAGCGGTATTCACGCCTATTACGAGCCGGAAGAGCTGGTGGGCAAGACCCTTCTCGCCATCACCAACCTGCCCCCCAGACCCATGATGGGCATTGAAAGCTGCGGTATGCTGATCTCCGCCGTGCACCACGAGGAAGGCGAGGAAAAGCTGCACCTGCTGATGCTGGACAACCACATCCCCGCCGGTGCAAAAATGTGCTAAAAGTTGCAAGTTCGCTTGTACGAAAATCCTAAAAAACACCATGTTACGCCAAGCTTACGCCAATGAATGCAAGCATATATTGGGCGGCAAGCAAAGGGCGGTGTTCAAAAACAGACCGTCTGAGTTCTTCCGGAATTCAGACGGTTCTTATTTTAGGAGGATTGATTATGAACGTTCAGTACATTCGTGTAGGAGACTACTACATCCCAGATTTGGAGTTACCCATGGGATTCAGGCCCATCGGTAAATGGGGGCGAATGCACTGGGACTATCTGAGGGAGCACAAGCCAATCCAATACAACTGCCTGCTCCTCTCCGGCGAACTGTGGACATACCTTGCTGACCTGAATGAGCAGGCGCAGGACAGGCTGGAGCGGATGATCGAGCAGATGAAGGTATCTGAGGGGATCACGGAAGCCCTAAAAGCCAGCGACCCAATGGCGTGGGTGCAGCGCATGAACAACATCCGCGCCAGAGCTGAGGAGATTATACGAGAGGAGCTGATCTTTGTATGAACATGGAAGAATATATCCGGGCACTGGAAACCTATCCTTATGTGATGCTGAATATGTCCAGGCTTCGGCGCAAAGCCAAAATCCAAATCCCAGTCCTGTCAATGCGCCTCTTTACCTTGCGTTCCTTGTCAAAATGCAATATAATGCTTCTGTGCGAAGCCTTGTATCAATCCAGAAAGAGGTGTATACGCTTTGGAAAATAAAGCTGGCAGCAGACGCAGGCGATGCGCAAGTCTGCTGCTGACGGTTGTGTTTGTTGCTGCTTCCACCGGGATTGGCACCCTGTTCCGGCTGTGGCAGTTCCCGGAAACCAATATTGTGGTTGTGTACATTTTGTCGGTGGTTCTGACGGCTCGGTGTACGGACGGGTATCTGTGGGGCATTCTGTCCACGATTCTGTCCACCTGCGCCTTTAACGCCTTCTTTACAGCGCCCTATTTCACGCTGTCCGTGGATGACCCCACCTATTTCATCACCTTCTCTATCATGGCTGTGACTTCCATTATCACCAGCGCCCTGACCTCCAAGGCCAAGAAAATGACGGCGGAGGCTGTTCGCAACGAGCAGGAAGCCAGCGCGCTGTATCATCTGACCAGCCATCTGACAGACGCGGAAAGCGTGGAGGATATTGCCCGGATCGCGGTGCATACCATCAGCGCGACCATGGACTGCCATGCTGCCTGCCTGTGCTTTGATGAACAGGGACAGCCGGAGCACACATTTATTCAGCAGAAAAACGAATCTGAGCAGGTACGGCGCAGTGTTTCCAACCCGGATGAAATTCAGCACCGAATTGAAAGCCTGCGGACGGATTATGATGCCGGTGAGGAATTCTATGACTGGCCAATTTATGGAAGTGAGTCTGTCCTTGGTGTTCTGCGCATTCCAAAAGAACGGGCTGAGATGCTGACAGATCAGCAGAAGATACTGCTTCATTCTATGATTGAAAGTACAGCTATGGCCATGGATCGGCTGCGGGTGATGAAAGAGCGCATCCGCTCCCGGGAGGAAGCCGCCCAGGAACGCTACCGGGGCAATCTCCTTCGTGCCATTTCCCACGACCTGCGGACGCCGCTGGCGGGCATCATGGGCACCAGCGAAATGATTATGGACATGACGGACAAGGCCGACGCCCGGTTTGGACTGGCAGAGGGCATCTACAAGGACGCGGACTGGCTTCATTCCCTTGTGGAAAACATTCTCAGCCTGACCCGGCTCCAAGACGGACGCCTGACCCTGAACAAGCAGCCGGAAGCGGTGGAGGAAGTCATTGGAGCGGCGGTGCTGGCCATCAGCAAGCGCGCGCCGGAGTGGGAAATCGCCGTTCAGATTCCCGACGACCTTCTGATGGTGCCCATGGACGCAAGGCTTATCGGGCAGGTGCTGGTGAATCTGCTGGACAACGCGGTAAAGCACACCCAGCCCGGAGAGGAAATCTCCGTGACCGTCTCTAAGGACAACAACTTTGCTGTTCTTACCGTTGCTGACCGGGGCACCGGCATTCCCGAACAGGATCTGCCCCATGTGTTCCAGATGTTTTACACCACGGAAGGTAAAGGCCCGGACGCCAAACGGGGCATCGGTCTGGGACTTGCCATTTGCGAGTCCATTGTTACCGCCCATGGGGGCACCATTCATGCGCAAAACCGCAGGGATGGAAAAGGCGCGGAGTTTACCTTTACCCTGCCGCTAAAGGAGGGAGACGCAGTTGAGAAGTGAATGTATTCTGGTTGTGGAGGACGATGCCCAAATCCGCAACTTTATCACCTACACCCTGAAGCAGGAGGGCTTTCCCTGTCTCACCGCCGGAAACGCCCAGGGAGCGCTGTCCCAGTTGGTGTCCAATCAGGTAGACCTGATGCTGCTGGATTTGGGACTTCCGGATTTTGACGGCATGGAGGTCATCAAAAAGGTGCGGGAGTGGTCGGAGGTGCCCATCATCGTAGTCTCCGCCCGGGATCAGGATAACGAAAAAGCCGCCGCGCTGGATGGCGGCGCGGACGACTACCTGACCAAGCCCTTCTCCGCTACGGAACTGCTGGCTCGGATTCGGGTGGCTCTGCGGCATTCCCGCCGAACCACCGGGGCGGCTCAACAGACCGTTTACTCTGTGGGAGGACTGTCCATCGATCTGGAAAGGCATCTGGTATTTCTGGAGGGGGCGGAACTTCATGTGACTCCCATGGAATATAACCTTCTGTCCCTGCTGTTCCGAAATATGGGTAAGGTATTGACCACCCAGTACATCATCCGGGAAATCTACGGCTCGGGCTACGGAAACGACACCCAGGCCCTCCGGGCGCTGATGGCAGGACTGCGGCGGAAGATCGAGAAATCTCCGGCAAAGCCCCGGTACATTCTCACCGAAATCGGCGTGGGATACCGGCTGGTGGATGAATAGAAGAATGCTGAATGTCTCGGGATTTTCTTCCCGGGACATTTTCTTTTGTGCTTATCGGTTTTCATTAACAAACCCACAAATTGGAATTTGGCGAGCTCTTGGCTCCCCCAGAGGGGAGCTGTCACGGCTTTAGCCGTGACTGAGAGGATCCTCTCCGCCCCCTATGGGGGCACCTCTCCCAAAGGGAGAGGTAAGTGGGGCTGGCTGACAAATTCCAATTTCCCGGGCAGCTTCTTTTTCTCACAGAATTCTCACAGGAAACGTAAATCTCTCACACCGCACTCACGGCTTCCGCGTTAGAATGATGCCATCAGAAAAGCGAGGAGGAAATCAGAATGACGCAGAAAACGGTGGCTGAAAGAAATCCCATGCAGGCACTTTGCGATGCTGTGCGCAGGCTTTGCCGGGAGGGAAATTATCAAACCTGCAGGGCGCTGATTCGAGATGCCATGGCAGACAACCCCGATGCGCCCCAGCCCCATAATCTTTTGGGGATCGTGCTGGAAAAGGAGGGCAACCACACGGAGGCAATGAAGCATTTCCGTGCGGCGTGGGATTTGGATTCCACCTACGCCCCGGCTCGGCGGAATCTGGATTTTTACGGAACCTTTTATGCCAAGGGACAGTGTGCCTATGATGATAGCGACTGTGCGGACGGGGCTACGAACGCTGCCGACGTGGAATTTGATGACCGTGGTATCGGCCATGTGGTGAGAAGGGAGCACAGAACTCTATGAAAAAACATACAAGCTATACCATCATTGTAGGCTGCGGACGGCTGGGCGCCAATCTGGCAAATACCCTGTCCGAGGAGGGAGAAAATGTCCTGATTCTGGACAAGGAGAAGGATGCCTTCCGCAAACTGTCCCCCTCCTTTGGCGGCCTGACAGTTGAAGGAGATGGGACAGATTTGGATGTGCTGAAGAAAGCGGACATCTCCCGTGCCAATGCCGTCATTGCCGTTACCAATAATGACAACACCAATATTCTCATTGCCCAGCTGGCAAAGGAATGGTACTCCGTGGGACGGGTGATCTCCCGGCTGTATGACCCGGAGCGGGAATGCGTCTACCGGGAGCTGGGCATCGACACCATCTGCCCGGCAGTGTTGTCTGCCAATGAAATTGACAAGCTGCTGGAAAAGGAGGAGCAAGCATGAAAGGAAATGTACTTTTGGTGGGCGGCAGGAGCAAAGCGAAATCTCTAGCCCAGTCCCTACTACAAAAGGGCTACCGGGTCACGGTCATCAACAAGGACTTGCCCGACTGCGAGAAACTGGCGGAGAACGAAAAGCTGACCGTCATCCACGGCGACGGCACCAAGCCCTATGTATTGGAGGATGCGGGTGCCGGGAATATGGAAATAGCCATTGCCCTGACGCCCCGGGACGAGGACAATCTGGTGATTTGCGAGTTGTGCAAGAAAAAGTTCCGGGTTCCCAAAAGTTTGTCCCTGCTGTCTGACCCGCAAAAGACGGACTTCTTCTATAAAATGGGCGTGGACAGCGTGGTCTGCGCCATCTCTGCCGTCACCAGCATCATTGAGCAGCAGGCCTTCATGGAGGAAATGGCAAAGGCGATCCCCATCGGAGAGGGTCGGGTTCAGATTTTGGAGGTTCCCATTACCGAGACAGACCCGGCGGCGCAGAAGCAGGTGTGGGAAATCAACCTGCCCAAGGAGGTCATTATCGGCTGCATCCTGCGCCGGGACCAGACGCTGATTCCCAGAGGCGATACCCGGATTTTGGCTGGGGATATTCTTGTCCTCATCTCGGGAAACGAGCAGGAGGAAATCGCGATTCTGGAATTAAAGGGCGGTGAGGCCAAATGGCAAAAATGAGAGACTGTTCCAACTGCGGCAAGCTGATGGTCATGATCGGTCTGCTGGTAGTTGCCCCGGTGGTAATTCTTCCGTTCTATCCTCAGGATATTGGTTATGCAATCTTTTTCCTGCTTCCGGGACTGCTCTCTATCCTGGCAGGGGGTCTTGTGTGCGCCTTTGGAAAGCGGGAGACTTATTTCAGCGCCGACCGACTGACCGCCCAGCGGCACAGCAATAACACCGTGCTTTTTACCTGGTTCTGGGGAATTGCGGTTGGGGCAATGCCTTTCTTCCTTTCGGGACAGCTGCGCGTGGTTCAATCCCTGTTTGAATCCGTCAGCGGCTGGACAACCACCGGACTTTCCGTGATGGATGTGACCCGAACCTCCCATATCTTCCTGTTTTACCGGAGCTTCATGCAGTATTGCGGCGGTCTGGGCTTTGTGCTGATGATGGTCATGCTGGTTTCCGGAAAGCGCTCCATGGATTTATTCAACGCGGAGGGGCACCCGGACAAGCTGATGCCAAGCCTCAAACAAACTGCCCAGACGATTTTTGAAATGTACATTGTCTTTCTGATTCTGGGGACGGCTGCCTATGTTGCTTGCGGAATGCCGCTGTTTGACAGCCTTTGCCACGCCATGTGCAGCCTGTCCACCGGCGGCTTTTCCACCAAACTGAACAGCATTGGTGAATACCACAGCCTATCCATTGAAATTGTTACCATCGTGCTGATGCTCATTGGCACGACCAACTTTGCGGTGCTGCTGCTTCTGCTCCGGGGGAAATGGCGGCAGGCGGCGAAGGTCAGCGAGGTGCGTTTTCTGTTCCTGCTGCTGTTGATATTTGTGCCGATGATGGCCTTGTCTCTGTCCGGCGGACTGGGACTAGGTGTTGGGGAA
>JAXEAK010000085.1:0-18263 GCA_034094395.1 Faecousia sp. | reverse complement strand
GGGTCGTATGCTCCATGCCATTGGAGCGCGCCCTGGATCCTTAACCCCCAGCATCCACCCAAAACTGGGCGTAATAAGCAGACACCAGGGACTTCATCGATGTGCCCTTCAAAGGATTTTTAGGCCCTTCCTGGAAAGTGGCCACTCCGACTAGGATACTGCACCGTCAACGGTCATTTTAGCATACTATTTCCGAATATACAAGTATTTATTTAATATTTGTATATTCTTCCGGAAAATCCGGCGGATTTATAAACCAGTCCTCCACAATGTCCCGGTGGGTGACGGCAATTTCAATGCCGGGAATCTCCGCTTTGCTGAAAAAACGCAGCTCTTTGGATTCGCTGCTGATGCGAAGTTCCGGCACTTCCGGCAGGTCAAGGCCGTAGACCACGATCACCATGCGCCAGATGCTGCCGTCCCGGAAGGCGGCAATGCGGCCCGGGTTGTCGTACACAGCCAGCTTGTGGAACCGCTCTTTGGGAATCCGCAGGCCAAGTTCTTCGTAGGTTTCCCGGGCAATGGCTTCCAATCCCGTTTCCGTCTTTTTGCATCCGCCGCCGATGAGCCCCCAGATGTCGGAGTCCCGCCGCTTTTCCAGCAGCAGTTTTCCCTGACAGGTGATGATCGCGTTCGCCCCCAAGTGGGCAGGCATGGTGGTTTTCGGCGCGTCCTTGGGGTCGCAGTTATAAAAGGTTACGATCGCCATGGCAATTCCTCCCATTTTCGTCGAGTACCCTCATTATAGGGCATGGCGTCCCATATTTCCACCCTAAAATTCCTTCGGGACAGGCTTCGTCACGCCGGTGCGACGTTCTTTACTTAAGCCCCCAGCCATGTGAGGCTGAGTGCCGTCCGCAAACTTCGCCCGGCGGATGATGTCCTCGCCGTATTTATCCCGGAGGGCATCCACGGTTTCATCCAGCCGCAGCTTCCGCTCAAACTGTTGGGGACTGAGGCCGGAAAAAAAGTCGAACTGCTGGTAAGGCTCCCCGGACAGGCGGGTGACCTGCACCCCCAGCTGTCGCAAAGGGGTAATTCCGTCCCACGCTTCATCAAACAATCGGCAGGCAGCTTCAAAAATCTCCGCGGTAATGTTCGTGGCTCCGTGGAGCACGCACTGATGGGAAAAATGGCGGAATTCATTGGTGCGCAGGTGAATACTGACGCAGCTGCCGCATTTGTCGTCCTTGCGCAAGCGGGTCGCCACCGTCTCGCACAGGCTCAGCAGCACCTGATAAGCTTCCTCGCTGGTCACTACATCGTGAGAGGTGGTAGTAGCGTTGCCGTAGCCCTTATTTTCCGCCGGTTCCGGAGTCACCGCGTCGGCATTGCGGCCGTTGGCAAAGTGCCACAGCAGTTCCCCCTGTTTGCCCAGCCGCTTCTTCAGAATTTTCGGATCCGCCGCCGCCAGATCGCCGATGGTATAAATGCCCAGTCTTTGCAGCTTCCGCTCCGTAGCGGCGCCTACCAGAAACAGATCCCGCACCGGCAGGGGGAAGAATTTTTCCTCCATTTCCTCCGGAAACAGAGTGTGCACCTTGTTGGGCTTTTCAAAATCCCCTGCCATTTTCGCCAGCAGCTTGTTGGAGGAAATGCCGATATTCACCGTAAATCCCAATTCCTCCTGAATCCTGCGCCGCATCAGCTCCGCCGCCAGCCTCGGCGCACCCCACAGCCGCTGAGTACCCGTCATATCCACCCAGGCTTCGTCGATGGAATACTGCTCCACCTGGGGGCTGAATTGTCGCAATATCTCCACAAAATGCCGGGAGGCCTGCACATACAGCTCATAATCCGGCGGAATCACCACCAGTCCCGGGCACTTTTCCAGCGCCTGAAACAGGGGTTCTCCCGTCTGGATACCGTATTTCTTCGCTGGGGTGGATTTGGCCAGAATGATGCTGTGCCGGGAGGCCTTATCCCCCGCCACCACGGAAGGAACCTCCCGCAAATCGGTCTCCTCCCCCAGTACCTTCACCCGGTAGGCAGCGCTCCAGCTTAAAAACGCCGAGTTGACATCCACATGAAAAATCACACGCTCCGCCATATCAGCACACCTTCCGCTGTAGGCTCCAGGTATGGGATCGGATGGTATATTTCAGCTCAAACAGCCACCGTTTCTCCCGCACCGTCGCCCGGCACAGATAGACCGTCGCTTCAATGCCCACATACTGCACCTGACGGATATTGACAATTTCCTCAATGTCTACCCGCAGCAGCTGATGGGCTTCGTCCTCCATCCGCAGCCGCAGGGGTCGGATCTCTCCCGATGCGCTGCACATGGCAATTACATCCACAGGATGCACCTTCTGCTCCATACCATTCACCACCTTTTGTTCTTATTATAATACATTTGTTTGAATATGGCAAGTGGTAATTTTTCGGTTGCGTATCGACGCTGCGTCTGATATAATGCAGGAAAAACAAAGAAGCTGGTGAATTCTGATGCTGAAATACCCCTGTCTGGTACTGGATCACGACGATACCGTGGTTCAGAGTGAAAAAACCATCGGCTATCCCTACTTCTGCTACATCCTCGATCAGTTCCGGCCGGGAAAGACCATCACGCTGGAGCAGTTCGCCCAGGACTGCTACGAATTGGGCTTTGCGGAAATGTGCCGTAAACGCTGGCAGTTTACTCCAAAGGAACTGGAGGACGAATACCACGGCTGGATGGACTACGTCATGACCCACATCCCCGATGCTTTTCCCGGTATCGGCAGCGTCATCCGGCGGCAGAAAGCGCAGGGCGGCATGATCTGCGTGGTGTCCCACTCCAGCGTGGTGAACATCACCCGGGACTATGCCACCCATTTCGGCGTGCAGCCTGACGTGATTTATGGCTGGGACTACCCGGAGGAACTGCGCAAGCCCAACCCCTTCCCCCTTCAGGACATTATGGAAAAGTATCAGTTCACGCCCGATCAGATGCTCGTGGTGGACGACATGAAGCTGGCCTGGAATATGGCGCATCCGCTGGGGGTGAAGGTGGCCTTTGCCGGCTGGGGACGGAAGGAATTCCCTGAGCTGGCAAAGGAGATGCAAACGCTGTGCGATTTTGCCTTTGATTCCCCGGAAGCACTGGAACGCTTTCTGTTCGAGGAGTGAATTGCATGAAAATTGATCACATTGCTCTGTACGTTAACGATCTGGAAGGGGCAAAGAACTTTTTCGAAACCTACTTTCAGGCGCTGCCCAACGAGGGCTATCACAATAAACAGACGGATTTTCGTTCTTACTTTCTGACCTTTTCCGATGGTTCCCGACTGGAAATCATGACCAAGCCCGATTTGGCTGACTCCGGTAATCTGCTTGACCGGTTTGGCTATGCCCACATCGCCTTTTCCGTCGGTAGCCGGGAAGCTGTGGATGAACTGACAGCCCGATTGACTGCCGGAGGCTACCCCACCCTGTCCGGCCCTCGAGTCACCGGTGACGGCTATTATGAAAGCTGCATTCTGGGTTTCGAAGGAAATCTCCTGGAAATCACCGTATAATCCCCTTGACAATCGTGATATAATGCGTTTAGAGGTGTGGCAAGGAGGTGAGCTGTCTGGAAAAAGCCGGAATCAAAGTCATGGCGCGAAACCGGGAAGCCTATCACGAATACTTCGTGGAGGAAGAATTTGAAGCAGGCATTGAACTGGTGGGCACGGAAGTCAAGTCCATCCGGGCGGGTACCCTGAACCTGAAGGATGCCTGGTGCGGCATCAAGGACGGGCAGCTCCTGCTGAATCAGATGCACATTTCCCCCTATGACCACGGAAACCGTTTTAATGTTGACCCCCGCCGTCCCCGCCGTCTGCTGATGCACAAGCGGGAGATTATGCGTCTCTACGGCAAGGTCAAGCAGGACGGCTATGCCCTGATTCCCCTATCCGTATACTTCAAGGGCAGCCGGGTAAAGGTGAACGTTGGGCTGTGCAAGGGCAAGAAGCTTTACGACAAACGACAGGCCGCGGCAGAACGGGACGCCAAGCGTCAGATCGACCGCGCCATGAAGGAGAGAATGAGACAATGAATCCTACTTTTAAAATTACCATGGAAAATGGCGGCGTCATAGAGGGCGAGTTGTATCCCGACAAGGCGCCCCAGAGCGTTTACAATTTCATCGATCTGTGCAACCACAATTTCTACGACGGTCTGATCTTCCACCGGGTTATCCCCGGCTTCATGATTCAGGGCGGCTGTCCCGAGGGCACCGGTATGGGCGGCCCCGGCTACTGCATCAAGGGCGAGTTCTTCTATAACGGTTTCAAAAACGATCTGAAGCACAAGCGGGGCGTACTCAGCATGGCGCGTTCCCAGTCACCCAATTCCGCAGGCAGTCAGTTCTTCATCATGCATCAGGACGCCAAGCACTTGGACGGTCAGTACGCTGCCTTCGGCAAGGTCACTTCCGGCATGGATGTGGTGGATGCCATCGCAGGCGTGCGCACTGACCGGAACGATCGTCCTCTGGATGAGCAGAAAATCGCCTCCATTACCGTGGATACCCACGGCGGGACGTATCCGGAGCCCAACAAGCTCCCCGATCCCTACGGAAGATTCTAATTATTCGACACAAGATACAAGATAGAAGAATAGAAGATGCAAGATATTGCCCATCTGAAATTTTCTATCTTGTATCGTCTATCTCAATATCTCTATCTGGGGCCGTACTGGTTTCGACGGGGGTAGTGAGGCCGGAATAGCGGGTCGTGGCGCCTGACCACGATAAAACGGGCAATTTTCTAAATTTAACTGACAACAATACTGTTGCCCTGGCTGCCTGATTAGGCGCCCATCCTCCCCGGAAGTTCCACTCTTTCGGGCTAGGGTGTGATCTTAAGTGGAGACCGTGCGTATGGTAAGCTTTGCCCATACCACGCATCATGAAGCTACCAATTCCCGTAGGGTGTTTGTTCCCGCCGGGATGAGGGAATGTAAATAACAAACTGCACCCGGAGAAGTTCCCTCCAAGTTGCCTTCGGACAGGGGTCCGATTCCCCTCGGCTCCACCATCAATAAACCGCCCGGTATGTTTTTGCTGGACGGTTTTTTGCTACTTTTTCCTGATTGCCCGTAGTTTAACAAACTTTATCGTTATCAAATATAAAAACGAAAGTTTGTATTTAATAATCAAAAATCTTGTTTGATAACCGAATATTGTAATGAAATTGTAATGCCAAACGGCAATGAAAAGAGGGTGCCAACACGGGCACCCTCTTGATATGGTGTTACTTGAAAATCTGATCTCCCAGGGTTTCCACTGGCAAGCCGGTGATCTGGACAGCGTCCTTGCCTGCCGCGTCTACCATGCCCTCGGCGATGATGTACTGTCATATGTTTTCACTCCTTAAGTTATGCTCCCGGTCTGGGCTGTCAGTTCTCTGAGAATCTTTGCAAAGACAAGGGCAAAATCCACATTCTCATTTTCACTGGCAATGTCCAGAATTTCACGGGTTGGTTCGATGCCGGACGCATACAAATCACTCTTTCGGATCGTATAGACTAGGGATTGAATTTATCTTTCTTTCGGTTTAGGTCACAAGGATATTACCACTACAGAGGTTTATGCCAAAGCCAGTATTGAAACCCGGCGTTGTGTATGGGAAAAGCACTCACTGGTTATATTCCAGGCAACTCCGTCGTGGGTAGTAAATACCCATACGGAAGAGCTGAAAGCACTTGGTAAGTGATTCTTATGTAAAGAATGAGAAGAAATTCGCTTTTGTAACACAATATTTCGCACACCCATTGACAAGCATCTATGTACTGCATATAATGATGCATGGATAAGTGTCTATGGGGGGTGATTTTCAGATGGATGAGCGAAGGACAGCCTTAATTTTCAAGGCGTTCTGCGATGAAAACCGCATCCGCATTTTGAATCTGCTTTGCGGCGGTGAAAAGTGTGCCTGCAAGCTGCTGGAGGAAATGAGCATCAGTCAGCCCACCCTATCCCACCACATGAAGATCCTGTGTGATTCCGGGATCGTCGTGGGGCGCAAAGAGGGCAAGTGGATGCACTACCGTATCTCCCCAGAGGGCGTTCAGATTGCCAAGAACTATCTGACCGTGTTAACCGCTGCCGATTCCAGCTGTGAAAGCGAGCCGTGCTGTGAATCCTGAATTCAGGTTCGCAGCACGGCATAAATAACACATAATAATCGATAAATTTCAATTTACCGATATGAAAGGAGCTAATTAATGAATGTACTTACATCAATATGGGACTTCTTCCAGAATGAAGTCCTGGGTATGAAGTGGCTGAACGCCGTGATTGGCAGCGGGCTGTCCGCGCTGGGGCTGGATACGGCTTCCCGCTGGGGCGGCAGCTTCCAATTTTTCATTTATGATGTCATAAAAATCACTGTACTGCTCTGTGTTCTGATTTTTGTGATCTCATATATCCAGAGCTTTTTCCCGCCGGAGCGGAGCAAGCGGATATTGGGCAGATTCCGGGGGATTTGGGCAAACATCATTGCCGCATTGCTTGGCACCGTGACCCCCTTCTGCTCCTGCTCCTCCATACCGCTGTTTATCGGCTTTACCAGCGCCGGTCTGCCTCTTGGCGTGACCTTCTCGTTTCTGATTTCCTCCCCCATGGTGGATTTGGGAAGCCTTGTACTGCTCATGAGTATTTTCGGTGCTAAAGTAGCCGTCATTTATGTTATCCTCGGTCTGGTCGTTGCCGTTGTCGGCGGTACGCTGATTGAGAAGCTCCACATGGAAAACCATGTGGAAGAATTCATCCGCAGAGCCAAGGGCGGTGTGGATATCGAATCTCCCGACCTGACGGTGAAGGATCGGTTACTCTACGCCAAAGAGCAGGTAATCGGAACCTTCAAAAAAGTATATCCCTATATCCTCAAAGGCGAGGGCATCGGAGCAGTCATTCACAACTGGATTCCGGAAAGATGGATTCAGAATATTCTCGGAAGCAATAACCCCTTTGGCGTGATTCTGGCGGTGATCGTGGGCGTGCCTATGTATGCCGACATTTTCGGCACCATTCCCGTGGCAGAGGCACTGCTTGCCAAGGGCGCCCAGCTGGGAACCATCCTCAGCTTTATGATGGCGGTGACAACTCTGAGCCTGCCCTCTATGATCATGCTACGCAAGGCGGTAAAGCCCAAGCTTTTGGGGCTGTTTATTGCCATCTGTACAATCGGCATCATTGTTGTCGGTTACTTTTTCAATGCTTTTCAATTTTTGCTGATATAGGAGGAATTTACAATGGCACTATTTCATTTCGGAAAGAAAAAGGAAGAAGAAAAGAAAGCTCCCACTTGCTGTTGCGGCAGCACCGAACCCAAGGTCGGAGAAAGCACCGGTTCCTGCTGCGGAGATACTGCAAATGGCATCACCAACATCAAAGTTCTGGGCGCTGGCTGCAAGTCCTGCCATGAGCAGTACGAGAACGCGAAGGCAGCGGTTCAGGCACTGGGGCTGAACGTGGAAGTGGAGTATATCACCGACATGGAGAAGGTCATGGAATACGGCGTCATGTCCATGCCTGCCATCGTGGTCAATGAAACCGTTGTTTCCATGGGCAAGGTGCTGAAAGCCGCCGACGTGGAGAAGCTGCTGCGCAAGCTGGGATACTAATATGCAGAAGGTAGCCTTTATCTGTGTCCACAATTCCTGCCGCAGCCAGATCGCGGAGGCGCTGGGACGGCACCTAGCAGCAGATGTGTTTGAAAGCTATTCCGCAGGAACGGAGCGAAAGGATCATATCAATCCCGATGCCGTTCGCCTGATGAAGCAGCTCTATCACATTGATATGGAGGCTGAGGGACAGCACAGTAAGCTTCTGTCCGATTTGCCGCCGGTGGATGTGGTCATCACTATGGGCTGTAATGTTCAGTGCCCCTTGGGTACGCTGTTCAAATGGATTACCTCATAATCCGGGTACACCAAAACCTTGTCCAGGTACAGGTTAGGGAATCAGAATCAATATGTTGCCGTCGGCAAACGGCTGTCCACCGGACAGTTGCATTGAATTTTTCAAATCTCTCATTAGAAAAACAAAAACCGAAAGAGCAAATGCTCTTTCGGTTTCCATGGTCCGAGTGTCGAGATTCGAACTCGAGGCCTCTTGAACCCCATTCAAGCGCGATACCAAACTTCGCCACACCCGGATATTTTGTTTGCCGCTCTCTTGGCGACTCCGATATAGTATCATACATTCAGTAAAAAAGCAAGCATTTTTTTCACTTTTCCCCAAAAAATATTTTCCCTCTGTAAATGGAACAAAAGTGGACATTTACAGAGGAAAAAACAAAGAAATCGAACATTTTACTCGATTGGCTTGCAAAAATAGATGCCAGATCCGGACAGGCTGATCTTTTCCGGATTGCCTGCCGAATATGCCTCCGCAGTGAGGTTTATCAGAGTGTGTGCCACATTGACAACGTGTACCTTCACAATCACATCTTCCCCGGGATGCAGCGGTCGGTGATAATCCACCTTCAGCTGAACGGTGGGAACTACATATTCCCCCGTTGTCAGGCAGCAAGCTACAAACCCCATGGCCTGATCCAAAATGGTCGCGCAGATGCCGCCGTGCAATGTTCCGGAAAAATTCCGCATCCATGGCAACGTTTCACAGATCATCGTAAAATCGTTATGCGCCAGGTCACAATCCGTCAGCCGGAACTGCATCATTTCGGCAATGGAACCTGGAATTCCTCTGTTCACCTCTTCAATCCGCCGGCGAACTTTTTCTCCCATGTCCATATTACTCGCCGCGTTCGCTGCTGACTACCTTACCAATGTTCCACAGATGGGCAACCGTCCGCTCCGCTTCCTTTTTTTCTTCCTCATTGCTGTACTCCATATAGATGGTGTGTGCGCTGCAATCTGCGCATTCCACCTGAACGCTCCAGCCGCCCTCATGTGTGATCATACCCGCACCGCGGCAGATCGGGCATTCTTCCAACAAGATCATATCCTCCATGGTATCTGTCTCCTTATCTGAAAATGGATTCGTTTTCGTCGTATATTTCTTCCCGGCAGCAGCGAATATAGTCCGGTGCCAGATCGGGCAAATATTTCCCAATGGCAGTGCCGATCAGCGCGGGGTTCAGGGATGGATTCTGGCAGCAGTGCAACACTTCGATTTCCACTTCCCCACTTGTCAATTTCTTTACGGTCAGTCTGCGGATCATGGGAATAATATTCTGCTGCGTGATGCCATTTTTACCCTTTTTGTCCACAACCAGTTCCGGCTGCAAAAAAAGCCCTTCCATGCGGCCGATCCCGTCAACCGGGAGCGGTCTGTCATACTCCAGAGTCACGCGGCTGCGAAGCAACGCAAGGTTTTTCAGCTTTCCCATCCGGTCATAGACCTCCAAAACCCGGACACCTGCTACCAGTGCCTGATTCAGCCGTTCCCGAATTTCCTCCTGCGGGATGGGCTTCTCCAATTCAAAGTCCAGAAGCTCGCAGTGGCTCTCCATCCCAAGGCTCAGGGGCAGCGCAATGGAAACCGATGCTCTGGGATGAAAGCCGCAGGTGTGGGTCAGGGGCAGCCCGGCTCGCTGAAACGCCCGCTGGAACAGACGCATCAAGTCCAGGTGGGAAATATAGCGGGCGTTCCCAGTTTTCTCAAACAGCGCTCTAGGCATCGCAGCCCACCTCCTTCAGCAGATGGTTGGCGCCACACCCGGCGCAGCCGTGACGACAATCCGGAGTGACGACGCCCTGATACGCCCTCTTGCGTTCCCGCTTCAGGAAGCCCTTGCTTACGCCCACATCGATGGTGTCCCATGGAAGGATCTCCTCTTCGCCGTAGCCTCTGGTTGTGTAAAAATCCTCCCCGATGCCGCACTGGCGGAAGGCATCCTGCCATTTGGCATAGTCAAAGTACTCGTCCCAGCCGTCCAATCTGGCGCCGTTCTTCACGGCAGTCTCAATCACCGCGCCCAAGCGGCGGTCGCCCCGGGCGAATACCGCTTCCAACCGGCTTAAGTCCGGACTGTGGTAATCATAGACGATGGACTTGGAATAGAAATGGGATTTCAGCAGCTTACACCGGCGCAGATACTCCTGCGGGGTGATCTGCTTCTCCCACTGGAAAGGCGTATGGGGCTTGGGCACGAAATACGCCGTGGCCACGTGCACCCGAAGACCGCGCTTTTTATTCACCGCGTTTTCCTTCCACGCCTGAATGACCTTGTAGACCAGTTCCGCAATGCCCAGCACATCCTCCTCCGTCTCTGTTGGCAGACCCAGCATGAAATACAGCTTCACGTTACTCCATCCGCCGGAAAATGCCTGCGCACAGGTGCTGAGGATTTCTTCCTCGGTTAGATTTTTATTAATCACATCCCGCAGGCGCTGAGTTCCTGCCTCCGGTGCAAAGGTCAGGCCGCTTTTGCGAACCGTTTGCAGCTTCTCCATCAGTTCCCGGGAAAAATTATCCGCCCGCAGCGAAGGCACGGACAGGTTCACCTGATGGTCGGCGCAGTAAGGAATCAGTTGATCCGTCAGTTCCTTCAGACCCCGGTAATCGGAAGTGGACAGGCTGGAAATGGTAATCTCGCTGTCGCCGGAATGCTCCAAGGTTTCCACCGCCTGACGGTAGAGCACTTCCGGGCTCTTTTTCCGCACCGGACGGCAGGAAAAGCCTGCCTGACAAAACCGGCAGCCCCGGATGCAGCCCCGGAACGCCTCCAGATTCGCCCGGTCATGGACAATTTCCGTGGTGGGAACGATCATTTTCGTGGGAAAGAATGCGCTGTCCAGATCCTCCACGATTCGTTTCGTCACGGATTCCGGCGCGCCGTTCAACGGGACGATCGCTTTCAGCGTACCATACTCGTTGTATTCATGGCGGTAGAAGCCGGGAACGTAAACGCCGGGAATCTTTGCCACTTCCTGCAAAAACTGCGCTTTGCTCCAGCCTTCCGCTTTGGCGCGGTCGTACAGCGATACAATCTCGACGGTGCTGTCCTCCCCCTCGCCCAGAGAAAAGAAATCGATGAACTCCGCCAGAGGCTCCGGGTTAAAGGTGCAGACACCGCCGGCAAAGACAATGTTTTTCAAGTCCTTCCGGTCTTCCGCATGAAGCGGGATACCTGCCAGATTCAGCATATTCAAAATGTTGGAATATGCCATTTCGTAGCCGATGGTGAAGGCAATCATATCAAAATCCCGCACATCATCCTGACTCTCCAGCGCCCACAGGGGCAGATGATTCTCCCGCATGGCAGATTCCATATCCCCCCAGGGAGCAAATACCCGCTCGCACCAGACGCCGTCCATCCCGTTCATCACACCATACAGGATACGCATTCCCACGTTGGACATACCAATTTCATAGGTGTCCGGGAAGCAGAACGCCACGCGTACGCGGACGTCGGACAAATCCTTTTTAACCTCTCCCCATTCGCCGCCGGTATAACGCGCCGGCTTTTGCACCGCTGTCAGAATGCGCTGCTTCAGTTCGGTCATAATACTACCTCTTTATTCGTAATGCGATTTCTATTGTATCGCTATTTTACCGGATTTGCAAGGAATATTTCCACGAAGCAGCCTGAAAAGGACACCGCAGATGACGAGAAACTGAAACAGGCTGATATGTTTCCGGATAGCCGCCGTTACAGACAGGAAAAGCAGCAGTGTACACCATATCATTCCGATGACGCTGCCTATCCATTCGGCGCTTTTGGGCCAAAGCCACGACAGCAGACACTGCAGCATTCTGCCGCCATCCAGAGGATATACCGGCATCAGGTTAAATACGCCCTGTATCAGCGCGCAAAGCGCCAGCTTTGGAGCGGTTCTGCAAAATAACAGTAGCAACAAACTGACTGCGGGTCCGGCGGCAGCACAGCATAATTCCTGAGAAGTTGTCCGCAGATCAGTGCGGATTTCCGCGCCATGGACCCCGATTCGGATTTGCAGAACGTTACCCCCGCTGGCGTAAATCGCTATGATATGCCCCACCTCATGCAGCGCCGCCGCGCACAGGCCAGACAAAAGCCAGTCCAGCGGCAGCATCAGAATCAGAACTGCACAAACAAAAAAGGCAAAGGTATCCACCAGAATCATCCGGCAATCACCCGCAGGCAAAACCCCCGAAATGCTTCCCGGAAGGGAACGCCTCCGCTCAATTCTCCCGCCATGGCTTCCCATGCGTATTGGGCAGACGCGGCATCAACGGGGAACAGGAATTGAAGAAGAAGCTCCCGTAGCCCCGGATAAAAAAGGCAGCCCAGTACCAGACACGCACAAGCTGCGGCTGCCCACAACAGCACTTTTCTTCCTGACCGCGTTTTGCTCACCTTTTTTCCCGGAGAATAATCAATGCGGTAACCCATGCCACCACCTCAACCCAGCATATTCCCCATTTTGCGGGATTATACCTGTAGAAGAAGACGCACCCAAAGCAATTGCCTTGGGTGCGATGAAACGATCAGGTCAGGAACACAACGGCTCTGTCCCATGGCGCAGCTGCCAGACCTGCTGCATTCGCTCCAGGAACTCCGGCAGGTTTGCAGGAGACACAACCTCCTCCGGGGACTCCTGCTGAGTCCATGGAAGCTCCAGTTCGCCGACCCAGAGCAGAAAGGTATCCTCCCCTTCTGCCTCCGGTGTTATGGATACCGTTCCCACAGCCAGCTCCTGTATCCCCCACTGCCGGATCGTGCCGTTAATCCGGTAGCAGGCAAGCATTACCGAGGGCGTGAACGGCATCAGTTCACACGGCCCCATGGGATCGATTCCGAAACGTGCCAGCGCTGCACACAGGCCGGGATAGGTGGCAGGGAGAGCCTCATAGTAGTTCTTGCAATATGCACATTCGCAATGGCCTGACGCATTTCTGACGGTATTCCGGTGTGTCGCTTCGATGTCCACTGAAAAGCGCCAGTCTGCAATCTCAAAAATCAATCATTTACTCCTTTACCACGCGGAGGATCTGCCGAACCAGTTCCTCCCGGCCATCCCCCTTTTCCGCAGAAAAGGGTATAACCGGGCAACTGTCCGGCAGCGCCAGATCCTCACGGATTGTCTCCAGATTGGGAAGTAGTTCGCTTTTTTTCAGCTTGTCCATTTTATTTGCCACCACGACAAAGGGACAGCCGCTTTCCAGAAACCAGTTGGCCATGGTAATATCGTTGTTTGTTGGGGGATGCCGGTAGTCTACGATCAACACGCCAAGATCAATCCGGGAGGAAGCAAAATAGTCATCCATCAGTTTTCCCCAGCGATCTTTTTCCTGCTGGGAGACTTTTGCAAACCCATAGCCGGGCAAATCCACCAGATAGCATTTGCGGTCAACGACAAAATAGTTGATATGAATGGTTTTTCCGGGCTTGTCCCCCACCCGGGCAAAATTTTTCCGCTGCAGCAGGCGGTTGATGACGGAAGATTTGCCCACGTTGGATTTCCCCGCAAACGCTATCTCCGGCAGACGGTTTTTAGGGAAATCCTTCGCAGAAGCCGCGGAGATCAGGAATTCCACAGTTTGAAAATTCATTCATTTCTCCTCACTGCCGCAGTTCCGGCTTTCTTGGCCGGGAGGTGATCTCCCCCGGAAGCACAATCCCAGGCGTGCACTCCGCCTGTCGGTTCAGCGCCGCATCCAGAACCGTGTCCACCGTCTGGGCGCTGATAAAGGTCAGCTGGCGGCGCACCGTCTGGTCGATTTCTTCCAGATCCCGCTCGTTGTCCTTGGGAATGATCACCGTGCGGATGCCGTGGCGCAGAGCCGCCATGGTCTTTTCCCGCAGGCCGCCGATACGCATGACCCGACCCCGAAGAGAGATCTCTCCGGTCATTGCCACGTCTCTGCGAACGGATACACCCGTCAAAGCGGACACAATCGCCGTGCACACCGTTACGCCGGCGGAGGGGCCGTCCTTCGGCACCGCACCCTCGGGGAAGTGCACATGAATATCCTTCGTTTTGTAAAAGTCAGGCGCGATTCCCAGCTTCACCGCGTTAGCGCGGATATAGCTCAGCGCCGCGTGGGCGGATTCCTTCATCACGTCGCCTAAGTTCCCGGTGAGTTCCAGCTTTCCGGAGCCATCCATCACATTGACTTCAACCTCCAGCGTCTCACCGCCGGCACTGGTCCACGCCAGACCGGTTACCAGGCCAACCTGATCCGTGCATGGCAGCCGATCCGGCAGATATTTCCGAACGCCAAGGAAGCTTTCCAGATTGCCGGGGGTGACGGTCACCTTTTTTGTTTCCGTGTCCTCCAGCAGCTGCATAGCCGTCTTGCGGCAGATCTCCCCGATCAGACGCTCCAGATTCCGGACGCCAGATTCCCGGGTGTAGCAGGAGATCATCTCCCGAAGCGCCTCTTCCGTGATGCGGAGCTGACTTTTTTTCAGGCCGTGCTTTTGCAGCTGCTTGGAAATCAGGTGATTTTTGGCGATCATCACCTTCTCTTCGTCGGTATAGGAGCCAAGCTCGATAACCTCCATACGATCCAGCAGCGGCTGCGGCACCGTGTCCAGAGTGTTCGCGGTGGTGATGAACATAACATTGGACAGGTCATAGGGAATCTCCAAATAGTGATCCCGATAGGAATGATTCTGTTCCCCATCCAGCACCTCCAGCAGCGCCGCGCTGGGGTCGCCACGATAGTCCGTGCCCATTTTGTCGATTTCATCCAGAAGCAGCACCGGGTTATTGCTGCCGGCCTGAATCATGGCGGTCATAATCCGCCCCGGCATGGCGCCGACGTAGGTCTTCCGGTGGCCGCGGATATCCGCTTCGTCATGGATACCGCCCAGGGAAACCCGCGCCATCTTCCGGTTCAGGGCTTTGGCGACCGAATAGGAAATGGAAGTTTTTCCCACGCCGGGAGGCCCCACCAGGCACAAAATCTGGGGCGGCATCTGGGGAGCCATCTGCCGCACAGCGATGGTTTCCAGAATTCGCTGCTTTACCTTTTCCATGCCGAAGTGATCCCGGTCGAGAATTTTCCGGGCAGATGCCACGTCCACACGTTCTTTCGTTGTGCTATTCCAAGGCAGCTCCAGCACCGTATCCAGATAATTGCGCAGTACGGCGCCTTCCGAAGAGCCGAAGGGTTGCTTTTTCAGCCGCTCTACGTCCTTCAGAAGCTTCTTTTCCACTTCCTCGTCCAGCTTCAGGCCGCGGATTTGCGCAGCATAATTCTCGCACTCGTTTTCGTCGTCCTCTTCGCCCAGCTCTTCCCGGATCACCTTCATCTGCTCCCGCAGATAGTAGTCCCGCTGGTTGCGATCCAGGGTGGCCTTGGTTTTTTCCTGAATCTCGGATTCCAGCTGTAGCATCTCCACCTCCCGGTGAAGCAGGCGCAGCGCGCTTTCCAGTCGGCGCGTAGGATTGAGCTGGCAAAGGAGCTTCGCCTTGTCCGGAAAATCCATGCCGGAATTTTGGGCGATGGAGTCTGCAATGAAACCGTTACTGCTGCTCGCCATCATGCGCAGGTATACTGCCTGTGCCGGGTGCTCCGACATCTGCAGATAAAGACCATACAGCCCGTTGGCCTCCCGCCGCAGCGCCTGAGAGCGCATGGTATCTTCCTGCTCCGGCTCTGCCACCGCTTCCACCGTTCCAAACAGGTACGGCTCGGACTGGAGCAATTCCGTGATACGACCGCGGCAGACACCGGTCACCAAAATCCGCAGATTCTCCGTCTGTGGCTTCAAAATCTGCTTGACCTTGGCAACCGTTCCGATGCTGTACAGATCGGACAGCTTGGGATCATCCACCAGCAGATCCTTCTGTGGCACCAGAAACAGTGTCTGATCCTGTTTCATGGCCGCTTCCAGCGCCAGCACGGACTTTGACCGTCCGACATCAAAATGCACCGTCTGATCCGGGAATACCGTCAATCCGCGGAGGGCAAGAATTGGCAGCTTCCCGGCGTATATTTTTTCTTCACTCAAGGGATTCCCCTCCTTTTGCAAAAAGGGGGTAGTCAAGCTACCCCCATGGAATTATCGCTTCCCAGAGAGCTTCTCTCTGGGATGTGCGGCGTCCCGCACAATGACCGGATCTCCGCCATCCACAGATTCCGGGGTGATGACGACCTTCTGGATCGTCAGATCGGAGGGAATCAGGAACATAATGCTGGTCATGATTTTCTCCATAATCGCACGCAGGCCTCTGGCGCCGATCTGGCGGTCAATCGCCCTCTGAGCGATCAGCAGCAGCGCCTCGTCAGTTACTTCCAGCTGCACGCCGTCCATGGCCAGCAGCGCCTGATACTGTTTGGTCAGCGCATTTTTTGGCTCCACCAGAATCCGAACCAGATCGTTCTGGGTCAGGCTCTGCAGGGTCGTAATGACGGGCATTCTACCAATCAGCTCCGGAATAATACCGAATTTCAGCAGATCGTGCGGTTCCACCTGAGTAAACAGGGTGCCCACGTCCCGTTTATTTCTGCTCAGCACCGGTGCGTCAAAGCCGATGGCACTCTTATCCGTGCGCTTCTCGATGATCTTGTCCAGACCGTCAAAAGCGCCGCCGCAGATGAACAGAATGTTGGTGGTATCCACCTGAATCATTTCCTGCTGGGGATGTTTGCGGCCGCCCTGAGGCGGAACGTTGGCGACAGTGCCCTCCAGAATCTTCAACAGTGCCTGCTGCACGCCCTCGCCGGACACGTCCCGGGTAATGGAGGTATTCTCGCTTTTCCGGGCGATTTTGTCCATTTCATCGATGTAAATAATGCCGCGCTGGGCAAGCTCCACATCAAAATCCGCCGCCTGAAGCAGACGCAGCAGGATATTCTCCACGTCGTCGCCCACATAGCCGGCTTCCGTCAGCGTGGTGGCATCCGCGATGGCAAAGGGCACATTGAGAATTTTTGCCAGCGTCTGGGCGAACAGCGTCTTACCGCTGCCGGTGGGTCCGATCAGCAGAATGTTGCTCTTTTGCAGCTCGACCTCAGAATCCGCTCCCAGATAGATGCGTTTATAGTGGTTGTATACCGCAACGGACAGGGCGACCTTTGCGTCGTCCTGACCGATGATATAGCGATCCATGAAGGATTTCATCTCCATGGGTGTAGGCAGATGATCCGGAGCCTCCGGCTTGCCTGCCGGTTCCAGATCATATTCGTCGTGCAGCAAATCGTTGCAGGCTGCCACACAGTCGCTGCAGATATACACCCCAGGACCGGCAATCAGCCGTGAAACCTGATTCTCCCGCTTTCCGCAGAAGCTGCAGCGAACCGGCGGCTGTTCATTGTTTTTTGCCATGCACCTGGTACCTCATTTCTACGTTATTGTTTTTCGGGAATTTCCTATTGCCGGATATGCCCCGCGTTTTAGTGGTGCTCCAGCACCCGGTCAATCAGGCCGAAAGCCTTCGCTTCCTCGGCAGTCATGAAATTGTCCCGCTCGCAGGCAGCCGTGACCGTCTCAATGCTCTGGCCGCAGTTCTCGGACAGAATCCGATTCATGCGCTCCTTGATGGTCTGCAGGCGCTTCATGTGAATGGCCATATCGGTGATCTGACCCTGAGTACCGGCGGAGGGCTGATGGATCATGATTTCCGAGTTGGGCAGCGCCATACGCTTGCCCTTGGCGCCTGCGCTAAGCAGGAACGCGCCCATGGATGCCGCCATGCCAACACAGATGGTTGCTACATCGCACTTGATGTACTGCATGGTGTCATAGATTGCCATGCCGGCCGTTACGCTGCCGCCGGGGCTGTTGATATAAAACTGGATATCCTTGTCCGGATCCTGGGCTTCCAGATACAGAAGCTGGGCAACCACCAGCGAAGCGGTGGTGTCGTTCACTTCCTCGGACAGGAAAATGATGCGGTCGTTCAGCAGACGGGAAAAAATATCATAGCTGCGTTCACCGCGGCTGGTCTGCTCAACAACATAGGGTACTAAACTCATGGTGATGTCTCCTTTCATATGAACCTCTGATGAAACGTGCCCCGTCAGAGGAACACCGCCTGTCGGCGCTGCTGCTTTATGACACCCGGAAGGCAATCAAAAAGCAATGTCACGTGGTAACTTTGTGCCGCCGGGGTATTGGGTACGAAGTCACCTATCAAGGGCTTGAAACATTCTAACCATCGCAGGGAAATGTTATTCCGGGGAAGCCCGGAATAAATCGGCGGCGCAGTCCCTTCGCCGCTGGCAATTCGCTTCAATGGGGATACGTCTGCAAAGGGAAACCGGCACAAAACCGGTTTCCCGATATATTTACAAATTGGCAGAAATCAGGCTTCGGTCTTTTCCTCAGCCTTGGGGGCGACAGGGACGGCGGAATCCACAATCACCTTCACAGCCTTCCGGGTGGTCA
>JAXEAK010000084.1:0-22297 GCA_034094395.1 Faecousia sp. | reverse complement strand
TCGGCCTGTCCGGCCCCATGACCGGCGGCGCTTCCGAGTACGGTCTGGCGGTTCGCGGCGGCATGGAAATCGCCGTTGCCGAGATCAATGCCAAGGGCGGCCTGCAGATCGATTTCAAGTCCGAGGACGACGAGGCGGACGGCTCCGATAAGGCTGTCTCCGCGTACAACACCCTGAAGGACTGGGGTATGCAGATTCTGGCCGGCGCCGTGACCACCGGTTCCGCTCTGGCTATCGCCGCTGAGACCGTGAACGATCAGATCTTCATGCTGACTCCCTCCGCCTCCGCTGTGGATGTAGCCATGACCGGCTCCAATGTGTACCAGATGTGCTTCACCGACCCCAACCAGGGCGCTTCCGCTGCCGAACTGATGGCGCAGAAGTGGCCTGACGCCACCATCGGTGTGATCTACGATTCCTCCGACGCTTACTCTACCGGTATTGTGGACGGCTTCCTGACCAAGGCTGCCGAGCTGAACCTGAACGTGGCTGTTGACGATGCCGCCTTCACTGCCGACAATAAGGCTGACCTGTCCACTCAGGTTACCCAGTGCAAGGATGCCGGCTGCGATCTGGTGTTTCTGCCCTTCTACTACACCGAGGCTGCTCAGGTGCTGACCTACGCCAACACCGTCGGCTACGCGCCCACCTTCTTCGGCTGCGACGGCATGGACGGCATCCTGAACGTGGAAGGCTTTGACACCAAGCTGGCCGAGGGTCTGGTTCTGATGACCCCCTTCGATGCCAACGCCACCGACGACGCCACCGTCTCCTTCGTTGAGCAGTTCAAGGCCAACAACGGCGGCAAGGTGCCCAACCAGTTCGCTGCTGACGGCTACGATGTGATCTACGCCCTGTACAATGCCTGCGTCGCCGCCGGCGTTGACGGCAGCACTCCCGCTGCGGACGTGTGTGCCGCTCTGCAGGAGCAGTTCGCGACCATGAAGGTTGACGGCCTGACCGGCAAGGGCATGACCTGGGATGCCAACGGCATGATCTCCAAGGCTCCCGCCGCCATGGTTGTTACCGATGGTGTCTACGTCCCTGTAGCATAAGACGTTTCCCAACGACGGGAAGGGAAGGGTAAAACCTTCCCTTCCCATGCGCTGTTTTTCCGGCAGTCCATGAGAGCCGCCGCAGGAAGGGCTGTCATGGGTTGTTGAAGAGCGGGAGCTCTGAACCAGTCGCCTGCGGCTGAACAGAACATCTTTTGCCCCGGCCGTTCCGTTTTCAAATGGGAAATACACAAAGGATTCCTCCATTTTCAGAACCTTCGTCTGAGTCAAAATCTTCAGCTGTCAGCACTTGCCGCTTATTTCACAGCTTCCAGAGAAAAAGCAAAAGAGAGGTGCATTATGCAGATTTTACAGTATCTGATCAACGGCATTAGTATCGGCTCGGTGTATGCCATCATCGCGCTGGGCTATACCATGGTCTATGGTATCGCCAAGATGCTGAACTTTGCCCACGGCGATATTATCATGGTGGGCGCGTATATTTCTTTCTGTGCGACCAATTATCTGGGGCTGCCTTCCTGGGTATCCCTGATCGCCGCTGTTGTCGTCTGTACGGTGCTGGGCATTGCCATTGAAGGACTGGCCTACAAGCCCCTGCGGGGCACGCCCAGTCTGGCTGTGCTGATTACCGCTATTGGTGTCAGTTACTTCCTGCAAAACGCTGCCCAGCTCATCTGGTCTTCCAGCCCCAAGAATTTTACCAGCATCGTGACCATGAAACCCATCTCCCTGATGGGCGGCAAGCTGGTAATTACCGGCGAGGTGCTGCTGACGGTTGCGGTTTGCATTCTGGTGATGGTTGGCCTGACCCTGTTCACCGGCAAAACCCGCACCGGTAAGGCAATGCGTGCGGTTTCCGAGGATCGGGACGCGGCACAGCTCATGGGTATTAACGTGAACCAGACCATTTCCACGACCTTCGCGATCGGCTCCGCGCTGGCGGCAATCGCCGGCGTGTTGCTGTGCTCCACGGTGCCCACCTTACAGCCCACCACCGGCTCCATGCCCGGTATCCGGGCGTTTACCGCAGCCGTGTTCGGCGGTATCGGCTCCATCCCCGGCGCCATGCTGGGCGGCATTTTGCTTGGCATCATCGAGACCTTCAGCAAAGCGTATTTGTCTACCCAGTTCTCGGATGCCATCGTGTTTTCCGTACTGATTATCATTCTGCTGGTGAAGCCTGCCGGCCTTCTGGGCAAGCAGGTTCAGGAAAAGGTGTAAGAGGTGATGGGTGTGAAAAATATATTAAAAAAGAAAGATACCCGCACCAACCTGCTGACCTATCTGGTGGTTGTGGCAGCGTTTGTGATTATGCAGGCGCTGAATTCCGCCGGGATGCTGGGCAGCTCCATGCGGGGTCTGCTGGTTCCCATCTGCGTCTACATTTCTCTGGCAGTGTCCCTGAACCTGCTGGTTGGCGTGTGCGGCGAGCTGAGCCTGGGTCATGCCGGCTTTATGGGCATCGGCGCCTTCTCCGGCATCGTAGTTGCATCGCTGCTGAAGGGCAGCATTGACAATGATTTCCTCCGCCTGCTGTTGGCCATGCTGGGCGGCGGCGTGCTTGCGGGAATTGTGGGTTTTGTCATCGGAGTTCCCGTGCTGCGGCTGCGGGGCGACTATCTGGCCATCGTGACGCTGGCCTTCGGCGAAATCATGAAGAATATCGTGGGCAACCTCTATGCCGGCACCGATGAAGAGGGCTTTCACATTGCGGTTTCCACCACAAAAATGAAGCTGGGCGCCGGCGGCAAGTACATCATCAACGGCCCGCTGGGCGCGACCGGTGTGGAAAAGCTGGCAACCTTCACCATGGGCTTTCTGCTGGTGCTGTTTACCCTGTTTGTGGTACTGAATCTGATCAACTCCAAGGAAGGCCGTGCCATCCGTGCCGTCCGGGACAACCGGATCGCTGCGGAATCCGTTGGCATCAACGTCACCGCGTTCCGCATGAAGGCATTCGTGGTTTCCGCGTTTCTGGCCGGTATGGCAGGCGCACTGTTCGGCCTGAACTATTCCTCTGTCACCGCCCCCAAGTTCAACTTCAACACCTCTATCAACATTCTGGTGTTCGTGGTGCTGGGCGGCATGGGCAACATTCTGGGCAGCGTGATTTCCGCTGCGGTACTGTACATTCTGCCGGAAGCGCTGCGGGGGCTGCAGGACTACCGCATGATCCTCTACGCGGTGGTACTGATCGTGGTGATGCTGTTCACCTGGTCTCCCAAGGTCAAGGAAATCCGGTCTGTTGTTGTGGACAAAATCACCGGCGTATTCAAGAAGAAGGAGGCGGGAACCAATGAATGAGTACAGCAAAAAAATGATTAAGGTTCCCACCATGAACCTGCTCCGGGAAGAGGACAAGGACAAGGTTCCCGTGCTGGATGTGCGGAATCTGGGCATTGATTTCGGCGGCCTGACCGCTGTGGATAACTTTAACATTACGGTTGGCCCCACTGAGATTTCCGGCCTGATCGGCCCCAACGGTGCCGGCAAGACTACCATTTTCAACCTGCTTACCGGCGTTTACCAGCCTACCCGGGGCAGCGTGCTGATTAACGGTATCGATATCAAGGGTATGCCCACCCACAAGGTCAACCGCCTGGGCATTGCCCGTACCTTCCAGAATATCCGGCTGTTTTCCGATATGACGGCGCTGGATAACGTGAAGGTGGGTATGCACCATGAGATCAAGTGCTCCTTTGCCTCCAGCCTGCTGCACCTGCCCTCTTACTACAGGGCGGAGAAGCAGGCAAACACCAAGGCCATGGAGCTGCTGGACTTCATGGGCCTTGCAGATGTGGCCGATGCCAAGGCCGGCAGCCTGCCCTACGGTGTGCAGCGGCGGCTGGAGATCGTCCGGGCGCTGGCCACCAATCCGTCCATCATTTTGCTGGATGAGCCTGCAGCCGGTATGAACCCCAGTGAGACAACGGAACTGATGCATCATATCCGCCGGATCCGGGATACCTTCCACATTGCCATTTTCCTCATCGAGCATGACATGAATCTGGTGATGAACGTGTGCGAGGCCATCGCGGTGGTCAATTATGGCCGCCTGATTGCCAAGGGCACCCCGGAGGAAATCCGGGCAAATCCTGCGGTCATCGAGGCCTATCTGGGAAAAGAGGAGGGAAATGCCTGATGCTGAAGATCGACGATATGCACGTGTACTACGGCGCCATTCATGCCATCAAGGGCGTTACCTTTGAAGTGGGCGAGGGGGAGATTGTTGCCCTGATCGGCGCCAACGGCGCGGGGAAGTCCACCATTCTGAAAACCGTTTCCGGCCTGATGCATCCCCGCAGTGGCTCCATCACCTTCTGCGGGCAGGATATTTCCCACACGGATGCCTACAAGCTGCTGCGCACCGGTCTGACCCATGTCCCGGAGGGACGGCGGATCTTCCTGCAGATGACGGTGCAGGAGACTCTGGAAATGGGCGCATATATCAATAAGGAAGTGTCGGCGCAGGATCTGGAAATGGTGTTCAATTATTTCCCCCGGCTGAAGGAGCGGCGCAAGCAGATTGCCGGAACCCTTTCCGGCGGTGAGCAGCAGATGCTGGCCATGTCCCGGGCACTGATGAGCCACCCCAAGCTGATGATGCTGGATGAGCCCTCCATGGGTCTGGCGCCCATTCTGGTGGATCAGATTTTTGAGATCATCAAGGAACTGCACAAGGCCGGCACAACAATCCTGCTGGTGGAGCAGAACGCGCGGAAGGCGCTTCAGATCGCCGATCGGGCGTACGTGCTGGAGACCGGCAAAATCACCTTAAGCGGCACCGGCGCGGAGCTGGCAAGCTCGGACGAGGTGAAGAAAGCCTACCTTGGCGGCTAAGGAATTTCTGAACGTTGGCGCGCGGAGTCCACTGCTTCCTGAGTGAACAGGAAATATTGCCACACCTCCTGCATAATATGGCAGGGGGTGTGTTTTTATGTGCCGGAAGAATCACCTGCATGGCTGCTGTATGCTGAGCTTCGGGTTGGGATTAATCATAGGACACTGTCTGGAAAGCTGGCTCTTGTGCTGCTGCGGCGGTATCGGCCTGATGATTCTGGGCTGCTGTGTCCTTCGCAGAAGGTAGGCATATTCTTGTCCCGGGTCGAATAGAATGTAATGCAGACAATGGGATAAGGAGTGATCCGAACATGGAAGTGACGTTTCGCAGGAATTTCTGCTCCTGCCTGAATATGGCGCTGCAGGAGGCGCGCAGCGGTGAACAGACCCAGGAGATCCGCCTCCCGGAGGGAATGCCGGACGTGGGGAAAATCCTGTCTGCCTGGGGTCAGCCGATCCTGCGCAGCAAGGAGTGGCAAACCGATTCGGTCAGCTGTACCGGCGGGATGATGGTCTGGGTTCTGTATGTGCCGGAGGACGGCAGTGCCGAACAGTGTCTGGAGGGGTGGATCCCCTTTCAGATGCGCTGGGATCTGCCCGAGGATCTGCCGGAAGGGCGGATGTGCCTGCGGCTGCTTCCCCGCCCGGTGGATGCCCGCAGTGTGTCTCCGCGAAAAATACTGGTTCGTGCCGGATGGTCGGCAATGCTTCAGGCGCTTGTGCCGACGGAGCTTCCTGTGTTTGCCCCGGAGGGCGTGCCGGAGGGCGTGGAGCTGCTGCACAGCGCATACCCGGTGCGCCTGAGAAAGGAAGCGGGGGAAAAGCCTTTTACTCTGGAGGAGACTCTGAACCTGCCGGACACGGCTTCCCAGCCGGAGCAAATCGTGTATTATCGGATAGAACCGAACGTGACGGATCGCAAGGTGCTGACGGATAAGGTGGTTTTCCGGGGCAATGCCGGGCTGCATATCCTCTACCGCGGGGAGGAAGGACAGCTGCACAGCCGGGATTTTGAGTTGCCGTTTTCTCAGTATGAGGATCTTTCCGGGGCATACAGTCCGGAAGCGCAGGCGGATTTTGCTCTGTGCCCTACCAGTGCGGAACTGGATCTGGACGAGGAAGGGCAGCTGCATTTCAAGTGCGGTATTGCCGCCCAGTACTGCGTTTCCGATCGGGAGCAGCTTGCGGTGATTGAGGATGCCTACAGTCCCATGAGGGAGCTTACCGCGCAAATGCAGACACTGGAGCTTCCTGCCATTCTGGAAACCCGGAAAGAGAAGGCGGATGCCCAGCAGTCGGTAACCGGGCAGACGGCTTCCGTGGTTGACGGAGTCTTTCTCCCGGATTTTCCCAGACAGAAATACCGGGACAATGGAGTCACGCTGGAACTGCCCGGAGTCTTTCAGTCGCTTTTTTATGACGAGAACGGCGCCCTTGCGGCGGCATCCGCCCGCTGGGAGGGGGAACTGCACCTGAATGCGGATGAAAATACCCGGATGACAGCGGTGCCCATTCCGAAAATCCCAGACGCAGAAGGCGGCGGTACACTGCGGGAGGAGTTGTCGCTGGAGCTGACCTCCGACACGCGACAGCAGCTTCCGGTGGTCACGGGGCTGACTCTGGGAGAGGAACGCAAGCCGGATCCCGGGCGCCCCTCGCTGATTCTGCGCCGGGCAGGGGAAGACAGCCTGTGGGAAATCGCCAAGGCGTCCCATTCCACGGTGCAGTCCATCCGGGATGCCAATGGCCTGCAGAGCGAGCCTGCGCCGGGACAGATGCTGCTGATTCCGGTTCCATAAAGCAAAAAGGCGCCGCACCGGGGGAGAACCGGTGCGGCGCTTGACAGTCGGTCGCTAAGGAAACTCTGAATCAATCGTCTCGGATGAGCGGCGAATCTCTTGCGGTATCCGTTTAGTTCCATACTGTTTTCTGATTAAAACTTTCATTTAATCAGAAAGACACCGCCTTGCGGCGTTGCCGTATAAAAACGGGAAGTACATACAGGATTCCCTCGTTTTTGGGACTTTCGGTTATGACAAAATCTTCTGCCGCTGGCTCTTGCCGATTGAATCAGAGTCTCCCTAAAATTGGGGGGAGGACTGTCCCGGAAAGCATACTGCAATTCCTTTGTCAAAAACAATCAAATACCGTCGTCCGGGGCTTGCGAATCCTTCAGGGCGATGTCGTAGACCACGTTTTTGGGAAGCCCCAGCTCCTTCGCGGCCTGCTTAACGGCGTCCTTGCGGCTGAAACCCTGCTCCATCAGCCGGGCGACAAGGGCGGCGGCGTCGGTTTCCGAGGGAGATTCCTCCTCCTCGGCAGGCGCGCCGGCGAGGATCAGCACGAATTCCCCCTTGGGTGGGGTCTGCGTGTATCGGGCAACTGCTTCTCCCAGAGTTGTGCGGACAACCTCTTCGTGAAGCTTGGTCAGTTCCCGGCACAAACTGATGGGGCGTTCGCTGCCGAATACCTCCGCCATATCGGTGAGGGTATTCAGCAGCTTGTGGGGCGCTTCGTAGAAAATCATGGTACGCCTCTCTTTTTTCAGGGAGTCCAGATGCTCCCGGCGGCTTTTTTTCGCGGTGGACAGGAAGCCTTCAAAGCAGAACCGTCCGGTGGACTGCCCGGAAATACTCAGCGCGGTAATGGCGGCGCAGGGACCGGGAATGGCGCACACGGGGATCCCTGCGGCGGCGCACTGCTTCACCAGATCCTCACCGGGATCCGATATGGCAGGGCTTCCGGCGTCGGACACCAGCGCACAGACTTCTCCGGCCAGAATCCGATCCACGATTTTTTCTCCCTGAAAGCCCTTGTTGTGCTCGTAATAGCTAATCAGGCTTTTTTTGATGCCCAGATGGTTCAGCAGCTTCAGAGTGACCCGGGTATCCTCCGCGGCGATAAAATCCGCGTTTTCCAGCGTTTCCCGGCAGCGCGTGGAGATATCCCCCAGATTGCCGATGGGCGTGGGGACGAGATAGAGCATTCCAGCCATGCATGAGCCTCCTTGTCACGGAAGATGATAAATGCTGCGGTAGTAGGGTGTCGGTCGATTCTGACCGTTGAAGAGCGACTGCTCCTCCCAGACAAGCCCCGGCTTTGCTCCCTTGCGCAGCTGCAGAAGCACCAGCGTAACGCCCGAGCCTTCCTGATGGCGCAGCAGGCACAGCCGTTTGGCTTCCAACCCGACCTGAGCGCCCTGAACAATCAGCTCCGCCAGCCGTTCCGGACGGTGCACCAGAAAAAAGTCGCCGCCGTATTTCAGGGCATAGCCCGCAGCGTGGAACAGGTTCTGGGCAGAGCAGGTGTCCTCTCGCCGGGCGAGGGGTGTCAGCTTGCTGGCAGGCCCGCCGGAAAAATAGGGCGGATTGGAGATGCAGACGGAAAAACTGCCCGGCGAAAACCTTTCAGATACCGACCGCACATCGGCGCATATACTTTCCATACGAGGCTCCAATGCGTTGCGGCGGATGTTCTCCAGGGCAGCGGCGTGGGCGGCCTCGTCTATCTCTATGCCGGTGACGCGGCACCCGGAATCCCGGCTGCACAGCAGCAGACCCAGCGTACCGCAGCCGGAGCCAAGATCCAGAACCCGGGCGTTTTTCGGCAGTCGGACGAAAGCGGCAAGCGCTATGGAGTCTGTGCTTAAGGGAAATGCCCCGTCGGGGATTTCCAGAGTCAGACCATTTGGCAAATATTCCATAATAAATTTCAACAGAAAATTGGCCTGCGCAAGAAAATGCGCAGGCCAATTACAAGCGTTTGAAGAAAAATTATCTTTCCTCGATAGCTTCGTTGGGGCACTGCTCGGCGCAGGAGCCGCAGGAGACGCAGACATCGGCGTCGATGACGTACTTGCCGTCGCCCTCGGAAATGGCCTCGACGGGGCACTGCTCAGCACAGGAGCCGCAGGAAACACAAGCGTCAGTGATAAAGTAAGCCATGGTGATACCTCCAGTTAGTTTATATGTTCTACGTATGTAGTAACGTATCCTAATTGTAGCATGGATTTTTGAAAATGCAATTCCTTTTTGCAAATTTTTTCGGAATAATTTTTCCTTCCGCTGGCGATGCTTTTCCGAAAAGGAAATTACTGTATTGCCCGAAAAGCGGGCGGAGGAGAATCCATGCGCTATCACACTATGACGGAGGAACTGATCCAGGAGGCTGCCAGGAAGGCGAGAGAGCTGGGACACAGCTATGTGGGGTCGGAACATCTGCTGCTGGCGCTTATCCGGGAGCCGGGCGGCATGGGGCTGGTGCTGCGGCAGCTGGGGGTAGACCCGGAATTGACGGAGGCCATGGCGCAGCTGCTGTACGGGACGGGTACACCGGATCTGCCCCTGCCCCAGGGACTGACACCGGAAGCCCGGGAGTTGCTGCGCGGGGCTGCCCGGGAAGCCAGAAACCAGAAGAGCCGGGAGATTCAGCCCCAGCATCTGCTGCTGGCCATGGCGCGGCAGAGCAGCTGCGCGGCAGGGGAGCTGCTGCGCATCAACGGTGTCAGCGCTGACGCGCTGTTTACCCATACGGTGGATTATCTGCGCTGGGAGCGTCAGGCTCTGGCGAAAGGGAAAAAGGAGGCGGTCACTCTGAGACTTTTGGAGCAGTTCAGCGAAGATCTGGTCGCAAAGGCTTCCACAATGGAGCCGGTGATCGGACGGGAAAAGGAAATTGACACGGTAATCGGGATCCTTTGCCGGAAGAACAAGAATAACCCCGCATTGGTGGGAGAACCCGGCGTGGGCAAGACGGCCATTGCCGAGGGACTGGCACAGCGAATGGCCATGGGCAACGTACCGCCCCAGCTGAAGGAAAAGCGGCTGGTCAGCCTGAATATGGCGTCGCTGGTGGCGGGCACGAAATACCGTGGCGAATTCGAGGAGCGGCTGCGGGACGTGCTGTCGGAAATCCGCCGCAGCGGGGATGTCATCCTGTTTGTGGACGAAATGCATACCATCGTAGGCGCAGGCGCTGCAGAGGGTGCCATTGACGCAGCAAATATCCTGAAGCCCGCTCTGGGACGGGGAGAAATTCAGATGCTGGGCGCCACTACCCGGGAGGAATATCGGAAATATATTGAAAAAGACGCAGCGCTGGAACGGCGCTTCCGCCCGGTGGCAGTGGAGGAACCCAGTCAGGAGGCGACCATGGCGATTCTGCGGGCGCTGCGCCCCGGGCTGGAGCGGCATCACCACCTGCGCATCGGGGATGACGCGCTGAAGGAGGCGGTGCGGCTGTCCGCCCGGTATCTGCCGGATCTGTATCTGCCGGATAAGGCCATCGATCTGCTGGACGAGGGCGCTTCCCGGGCGAAACTGGAGGAACTGCAAAGCGGAAAAGGCAGCGCGGCACGCAAGGAACTGGAGCAGGAGCTGCAGGGCGCCGTCCGGGAGCGGGAGTTTGAGCGGGCAGCGGAGCTGCGGGATAAAATGCAGCATCTGGCGAAGCCGGCGGGCAGAAGCCGGAGCGTGAACGGCTCTGACATTGCCTGGGTGGTCTCCCAGCGTACCGGAATTCCGGTGGGACGGCTGACTGCCGGGGAACGGGAGCGGCTGCTGGAACTGGAGGGGCTGCTGTCGGCGGAGGTAGTTGGGCAGGAAAAGGCGGTTTCGGCGGTGGCGGAAGCCGTGCGCCGGGGATATTCCGGAATCCGGGATGCCGGACGTCCCATTGCGAGCCTCCTGTTTACCGGCCCCACCGGCGTGGGCAAAACCGAGCTGTGCCGGGCGCTGGCGCAGGAGGTTTACGGCAGCCGGGAGGCCATGCTCCGGCTGGACATGACGGAATATATGGAAAAGCAGAGCGTATCCCGTCTGATCGGCGCCCCTCCCGGCTATGTGGGCTACGAGGAAGGCGGCAAGCTGACGGAGGCGGTGCGTCGGCGCCCCTACTGTCTGGTACTGCTGGACGAATTGGAGAAAGCCCACCCGGAGGTGCTGGGCATTCTGCTGCAGATCATGGAGGAAGGGGAACTTACGGATTCCACAGGCCGACGGGTCAGCTTTCGCAATGCCATTGTGGTGATGACCTCCAATGTGGGCGGACAGATCCGCGGCGAGGGGCTGGGCTTCTGCGCCGGCGGCCGGTCGGAAGAGGTGGGAGAGGCGCTGCGGCAGGCGTTCTCCCCGGAATTTCTGGGACGGATTGATCAGATCGTGCATTTTGAACCGTTGAGCAGGCCTGCTATGGAAGCCATTGCCGGCAAGTATCTGCGCCAGCTTCAGGAACGCGTTGCCGCTCTGGGAACCCAGCTTCAGCTGCCGCCGGAGCTGCCCGGCTTTCTGCTGGAAAAGTGCCCGGGCAGAGACGGCGCCAGACAGCTTCGGCGGCTGGTGCAGAGCGAGGTGGAGGGTCCTCTCGCCAGCTTCCTGCTGCGCTGTTCCCGCAGGCCTGCCCGGGTAAAGCTGCGGCTGGAGGCGGGGGAGATTTCCTTTTGCACCTGATTTTATAGAACAACTGTTTGAAAAAGCAGGAAAATATTGGGAAAAACGAAAAAGAAGCAAGAAAAAGATTGATTTTTCCTTACCGGGGTAGTATACTGTCCGTAAATGGAGTAAAAGGGTAGTAAAGTGGAGGAAAAGGGAAGGAGGGAAGCGGATGATCGGAAAGTACAGCGCCAAGCTGGATGAAAAGAGCCGTCTTTTTGTCCCTGCCAAGCTGCGCGGCGAGTTGGGAGATACCTTCTTCGTGACGCTGGGCGTCAACTGCGGTCACCGCTGCCTGACGATTTACACTGCCGAAGAATGGCAGCGCCTTTCCGACAATTACAATGCCCTGAGCATTTCCCAGAGGGCGGGAGCCACCAGCCTGATTTTCATGAACGCGGCGGAATGTACGCCGGATAAGCAGTTCCGATTCAGCCTGACGCCGTTCCTGCTGAATTATGCCGGAATTGACCGGGAAGTGATGATCGTCGGCCGGGCAGGTCAGGCGGAGATCTGGGATGCAAACGAGTTTGCCGCCTTTGAAGCCGAGAACCTGACCCCCGAGAAGCTGCTGGCGTCTCTGGAGGCAATCGGGCTATGAGTGAATTCCATCATGTTTCCGTGCTGCTGGAGGAGTGCATTGAGGGGCTGAATATCAAGCCCGACGGCATTTATGTGGACGGCACATTGGGCGGCGCAGGGCATTCCAGCCGCATTGCAGGGAAGCTCACCACCGGCAGACTCATCGGCATCGACCGGGATCCCGTGGCGCTGCAGGCAGCCGGGGAGCGGCTGGCGCCTTACCGCGACCGGGTGACGCTGGTGCATGGCAATTTCTGCGAACTGGACAGCGCGCTGGACGATTTGGGGATCGGAGGCGTGGACGGAATCCTGCTGGATCTTGGGGTGTCCTCTCCCCAGCTGGACGACGGGCGGCGGGGCTTTTCCTATATGACGGACGCACCGCTGGATATGCGGATGAACGGCGACGATGCTCTGGACGCCCGGGAGATCGTAAACCACTGGCCTTATGAGGAACTGAAGCGGATTTTGTATGATTACGGCGAGGAGCGCTACGCGCCCAGGATTGCCGCCGCCATCTGCAAGCGCCGGGAAGAAAAGGCAATCGAGACGACGCTGGAGCTGGTGGAGGTTATCCGCGGCGCCATGCCTGCCGCGGCGCTGCGGGAGAAGCAGCACCCGGCAAAGCGCAGCTTTCAGGCCATCCGCATTGCCGTCAACGACGAGTTGGGCAGCGTGGAAAAGGTCATGGAAAGAGCCATTCCCCGGCTGAATCCCGGTGGACGGCTGGCGGTGATTACCTTCCATTCTCTGGAAGACCGGATCGTGAAGAACGCCATGGCGGAGGCGGCGAAGGGCTGCACCTGCCCGCCGGAGTTTCCGGTCTGCGTCTGCGGGAAGAAGCCCCGGGTGAAGCTGATTACCAGAAAGCCCATCACTTCCGGTGAGGAAGAGCTGGAGCGCAACCCAAGAGCCAGAAGCGCAAAGCTTCGGATCTGTGAAAAACTGTGAATCCGAAAGGGAGTATCTCCATGAATCAAAAGCCCAAAATTCAATACGTGGGTCAGTTTTATATTCATGGCAGTGAAGCCCGCCAGCTGGAACTGGAGCGGAAGAAGCAGGCAAAAAGCAAGCTTCCTCTGGAGCGGCTGCGGAAGGTGGAGGTTGTCTATCTGGATCCCGTGGCCATTCTCGGCATCACAGTGGCATTGGTGATGCTGGCAGTGATGCTTCTGGGCGTGCTTCAGCTTCGGCAGGACTGGACGGAGTACCAGACCATGTCCGATTATCTGTCCCGGCTGAACAGCGAGAATGCGGAGCTGACGGCGGATTACCGGTCGCAGTACGATCTGGAGGACATCCGCGTCAAGGCGCAGGCGCTGGGCATGGTGCCAAAGACGGAATTGGAAGAGCGAACCGTTTACGTGACGGTTCCCCAGCCGGAGCCGAAAATGACCTGGCTGGAAGAACTGCAGTGGTTCGTGGAGGGACTGTTTGCATAATCGGGGCGCTTCCCCATACAATGTGATAGCAGCTGCAATGGGCGGCGAGGGTTTCCCTTGCTGCCCATTGTTGGCAATATCACGGGGGAGGCCGGGGTTATGGGAAAGAAGAAGGCATATGACCGCCTGCGGCTGAGCACGGGGCAGCACAAGCGGGTGCTGCTGACGGCGCTGCTGTTGGGCTTTGCCGTATTCCTGCCGGTGGGGGTGCGGCTGTACAACCTGATGATCCGGGACTATGATTACTATGCGGGACTTGCCCTGCGGAACCAGACCCGCAGTACCACCGTCACTGCCCGCCGGGGAGATATTTTCGACCGGAACATGAATGTGCTGGCCACTTCCGTGACGGTGGAAAATGTGTATCTTGACCCCCACGAGCTGAAGCAGTCCAAGGCGGATGTGGATGGGATCGCCCAGACGCTGGGAAAAATACTGGACAAAGATCCGGAGTGGATTGCCCGGCAGGCGGCGGATACCAAAAAGCGTTACAAGCAGGTTGGCGCGGGGATCAGCGAGGAGACCGCCGCAGCCATCCGGGAATATATCAACGAGGAGGGCATTTCCGGAATCCATTTGGAGCCTACCGCGCAGCGAGTCTACCCCTGCAAGAGCCTTGCGGCGCAGGTTGTGGGCTTTGCCAATTCTTCGGGCGACGGCTGCGAGGGGGTGGAGGCGGCCTATGACAGCTTCCTGTCCGGGAGCACCGGCAGGGTGATAACCACCAAGGGCAACAACGAAATGGATATGCCCTTCTCCTATGAAAACTACGTTTCCGCCCGGCAGGGCAGCAGTGTGATTCTGACGCTGGACACCACGGTGCAGGCGTGTCTGGAAAAGCAGATGCAGGCCGCCATTGCCCGCTACGACGTGCAGAACGGCGCCTTCGGGCTGGTGATGAACTGCAAAACCGGAGAAATCCTCGCTATGGCAACTCTGGGAAGCTACGACCCCAATCGCTATCTGGAGCTTGCCGACCCGGATGCGGTGGCACAGGTGGAGCAGTTGCGTCAGGACTATCTCCTGTACCAGCCGGACAGTGAGGAGTACACGCAGGGGCAGAAGGCCTACAGCGATGCCCTGTCGGCAGCCCGGTTAAAGCAGTGGCGCAACCGGGTGCTCTCCGACGGCTATGAGCCGGGTTCTACCTTCAAGGTGCTCACCATGGCGGCGGCGCTGGACTGTGGAGCCATCGACCTGAATACTTCCTTCTACTGCTCCGGTTCCGAACAGATTCCCGGGCGGGCGCAGCGGCTGCACTGCTGGCGCTCTGCAGGGCACGGGGCGGAGAAGACGCCCCAGGCGCTGCAAAACTCCTGCAATATCGCCTTTGCCCACATCGCCCTGAAGCTGGGCGGGGAGCGATTTTATGAATACATCGAAAAATTCGGGATTCTGGAAAAGACGGGCATCGATCTGGCAGGGGAGAGCAAGGGCGTCTTCTTTGATAAGGCGCTGGTGACCGATACCGATAAGTGGGGCACCGCCTCTCTGACCTCCGCCTCCTTTGGACAGACCTTCAAGATAACGCCTCTGCAGCTGGTGCGCGCCATTGCCTCCGTGGTCAACGGCGGCAACCTGCTGGAACCGTACATTGTTTCCGAAATCGTGGACGCGGAGGGGAACACGGTGATGCAGGCAGAGCCGACAGTGGTTCGCCAAACCATCAGCAAGGAAACCTCGGATACCATGCGCACGTTGATTGAATCCGTGGTCACGGAGGGAACGGCGAAGAACGCCAGAGTGGCGGGCTTCTCCATTGGCGGAAAAACCGGCACCAGCGAGAAAATCGATGTCTTTGACGAAAACGGCCAGCGGGTTCAGGACAAAATCGTGTCCTTCGTGGGCATCGCGCCCATGGACGATCCGGAGTATATCGTGCTGGTGGCGTTGGACACACCCTCCCGGCAAACGGGCATCTACATTTCCGGCGGCGTCATGGCGGCGCCCACCGTGGGTGCGGTCATGGCGGACATTCTGCCCTATCTGGGGGTGGAAAGAAGCTTCTCTCCGGAGGAAGAAGAGGGAAAAGAAATTGTTTTGGAGAAATATATCGACTTGACAGCAAAGGACGCAGAGCGTAAACTAAAGAGCATGGGTCTTTCGGCAAAATTCTCCGGCACAGGAGAAACCGTCACTGCCCAGATTCCGGAGCCCGGACAGACGGTTCCCGGGGGCAGCGAGGTGCTGCTGTATCTGGGGGAGTCCCCGGAGCCGGAAACGGTGACGGTGCCGGACTTTACAGGCCAAAACCGCCAGCAGGCCAGCGACGCCGCCGGCGCGCTGGGGCTGTACATTCTGGTCACGGGCAACGATGAGGTATCCGCACAGGTGACCGTCACCGCCCAGAACGTCCCGAAGGATACCCGGGTTCCCGTGGGAACCACCATCACATTGGAATTTACCGACACAGCGGCGCGGGACTGACATCCGCGCCCGGGAGGATACGATATGATACTGAAAGATTTGCTGAAAGATATTCCGGTATTGGAATGTACTGCCGATTTGAAGCAGGATATCGCTGCCGTGTGCTATGATTCCCGGAAAGCGGAACCGGGCTGCCTGTTTGTTGCAGTCTCCGGCTTTGCCGCCGACGGGAACCGGTTTATTCCCATGGCCTTGGAGAAGGGCGCCGTGGCGGTGGTCACGGCTCAAAAGCCGGAGGGGGAGATTCCCTATGTGCTGGTGGCGTCCGACCGGCTGGCGCTGGCACTGCTGGGCTGCAATTTCTATGGAAATCCCTCCCGGGCTATGACCATGATCGGGATTACCGGCACCAACGGCAAGACTTCTTCCACGCTGCTGCTCAAGCAGGTGCTGGAAAAGACGCTGGGGGCAAAGGTGGGTCTGGTGGGCACCATGTCCAACATGATCGGCCAGGAAGCGATCCCCACCGAGCGTACCACCCCTGAAAGTCTGGAACTGCAGGCGCTGTTTGCCCGGATGCGGGACACGGGCTGCACCCATGTGGTGATGGAGGTTTCCAGCCACGCGGTGACGCTGGAGCGCATCGGCGGCGTTCATTTTCATGTGGCTGCCTTTACCAATCTGACCGAGGATCATCTGGATTTCCACAAAACCATGGACGCCTACTGCGATGCCAAGGCGGAGCTGTTCCGCCGGTGTGACAAAGCGGTGGTCAACGCGGACGACAGCTACGCGGACAGAATCCTCGCTGCTGCCGCCTGCCCGGTGCTGACCACCTCCGTGGCGACGGACAAAGGCCTGCACGCGGAAAATGTGGCGCTGCACGCCGAAGGCATAAGCTTTACGGCTGTATATGAAGGGGAGCGCGCGGAGGTTTCCCTGCCCATTCCCGGGCGGTTTACGGTGTACAACGCCCTGACGGTGCTGGGTGTTGCCCGGCAGCTGGGGATTTCCCTGAACGACTGTGCCAAGGCTCTGAAAACGGCGGAGGGCGTCAAGGGAAGAGTGGAAGTGGTTCCCACTCCCGGGACGCCCTACAGCGTGCTCATCGACTACGCCCACACGCCGGACGGGCTGGAAAATGTGCTGCGCTCCGTCCGGGATTTTTGCCGGGGGCGGCTGATCTGCGTCTTTGGCTGCGGCGGCGACCGGGATCCCATGAAGCGACCCATTATGGGCAGAATCGGCGTGGAACTGTCGGATATCGCCATCATCACCTCGGATAATCCCCGCACGGAAAACCCCATGGCCATTATCGAAGATATCCTGAAAGGGGTAAAACAGGAATATGGGGAATATATTGTTATGGAGGATCGCCGCGCTGCCATCAGATATGCTATGGACATTGCGGAAAAAAATGATATAATTGTACTCGCAGGCAAAGGACATGAGACCTATCAGGATATTGGCGGCCACAAGTACCATCTGGATGAGCGGGAAGAAGTCGCCGCGCACTTGAAGGAATTGAGGAACTAATATGGCGAAAATTACACTGCGGGACGCCGCCCAGTGGTGCGGCGGAACGGTGGAGGAAGAATACGCGGATCGTATATTTTGCGGCGCGGGCAACGATACCAGAAGCCTTCAGCCGGGGCAGCTGTTTGTCGCGCTTCAGGGCGCTCGGGATGGACACGATTTTATTCCCGACGCCATGGAGAAGGGCGCGGCGGCGGTGCTGTGCAGCCGGAAGGTGGGAGATTATCCTGCAATTTACACGGCGGATCCCCGCACCGCGCTGGGAGATATCGCCCGGGAAGCGCTGAAGCGCAGCGGCGCGAAGGTGGTGGCGGTCACCGGTTCCGTAGGCAAGAGCACCACCAAGGAAATGATTGCCGCCGTGCTGGAAGGCTCCTTCCGGGTGGGAAAGACGCCGGCAAATCACAACAACGACATCGGAATGCCTATGGCGATTCTGGATATGCCGGAGGGCACGGAGGTGGCGGTGCTGGAGATGGGCATGAACCACTTCCGGGAAATTGCCTACCTGTCCAGCATTGCCCACCCGGACGTGGCGGTGATTACCAACATCGGCACCATGCACATTGAGTTCCTCGGCACCCAGCTGGGAATCCTGCAGGCCAAGCTGGAGATCGTGGAGGGCATGACGCCTCAGGGAATGCTGCTGCTCAACGGCGATGATACCCTTCTGCGGTGTCTGGGCGTGGTGCCTAAGCAGCGCATTACCTATTTTGGCAGCAGCGAAGGCTGCGCCGTCCGGGCGCTGGATGTCAGCCAGTCCGACGGCACCCTCCGCTTCCGGGTGGAGGCCGGGAGGCTGTCCTTCCCGGTAGAGATGGAACTGGAGGGCGAGCATTTTGTGAGTGACGCGCTGGCGGCCGTGACGGTGGGGCTGAAGCTGGGAGTATCCCCGGAGCAGATCCGGGAGCGGCTGGACAGCTTCCGGAATATGTCCGGGCGTCAGGAAATTTTCGAGGCGCGGGGCTGCACGATTATCAATGACTGCTATAACGCCGGCCCGGAATCCATGGCGGCGGCGCTGAATGTGCTGGGCAACCGCCCGGGGCGGCACATTGCCGTGCTGGGGGATATGCTGGAACTGGGAGACTGCGCTCAGGCGGAACATTATAAAATCGGCAGAGTCGCGGCGGAAAAGGCGGACATGGTGTTCGCCTATGGCCCCCATGCCGGGCGGGTGCTGGACGGCACCATTACCGGCGGTATGCCGGAGACGATGAGCCGCGCTTTTGAAGATCGGGAAGAAATGGCCGCGGCGCTGAAGCGGGCGGTCAAGCCCGGCGATGTGATCCTGTTCAAGGCCAGCCGGGGGATGCATCTGGAAAAGGTGCTGGAAGCGTTCCTGAAAGAAGAGAAATAACGGAGGAAGCCTAGTATGATACGAATTCTGATGACCGGTGTGGTTGGCTGTGCGCTGTCCTGGGCATTTGGACATTTCCTGCTGCCGGTGCTGCACGCACTGAAGGCAGGCGCATCCATCCGGGAGATCGGCCCCACCTGGCACAACAACAAAACCGGCACGCCGCTGATGGGCGGACTGATGTTCATTCTGGCGTCTCTGGTGTGCCTGCTGGGCAATCTGCCTTCCATGACGGATTACTCGGTATTTTATGTATTGCTGCTGTCGCTGTGTTTTGGCTTTATCGGCTTTCTGGATGATTTTACAAAAGTCCGGTATCACCGGAATCTGGGGCTGACGACCCTGCAGAAGGCCATGCTTCAAATGGCGGTGTCGGCGGTGTTCCTGTATGCCATGTACAAGTCCGGCGCCATGGATACCCATTTGTACATTCCGTTCTGGGGCAAGGTATTCTACCTGCATCCGATCGTGTATATTTTCTTCGCCATGTTCGTCATGGTGGGCTGCGTAAACGCGGTGAATCTGACCGACGGCGTGGATGGCCTGTCCAGCTCGGTGACATTGCCGGTAATGGTGTTTTTCGCGGCTGCCTCCGTGGCGCTGGGGAAGTTTGATCTGGCGCTGCTGCCGGCTTCTCTGGTGGGCGGCCTGCTGGCGTATCTGACTTACAACTGGCACCCTGCCAAGGTGTTCATGGGCGATACCGGCTCGCTGTTTTTGGGCGGTGTGGTGTGCGCCATGGCCTTTGCACTGGAAATGCCGCTGATTCTGGTTCTGGTGGGCTTTGTGTACGTCTGCGAGGCCATGTCCGATATTTTGCAGGTTTCCTATTTCAAGCTGACCCACGGCAAGCGCCTGTTTAAGATGGCACCTATTCACCATCACTTTGAGATGTGCGGCTGGAAGGAAGAGAAAATCGTGCTGAGCTTTGCCGGCGTGTCCGCAGTCATGTGCATTCTCGCCTGGTTCGGCATTTCCGGTCTGATCGGATAAATTCTATGTCATTCAGTGACGGATGTCACTTGTGACAATCCCCTCTTAAGCGGGGAATTGGAAAGGAGTTTCCTATGGCAGGAGGACGGGTTCTCCGTGCCAAAGAGGAACGCCGCCCACTGTTTCGGCGGGCGGAAGACACGGTGGACTATCCTTTTTTGATGCTGATTCTGGCATTGCTGACGGTGGGACTGATTATGCTGTACTCTGCCAGTTATGCCCAGAGTGAATACGACACCGGCTACGAAATTTCTACGAAGTATTTGCAAAAGCAGGGCGTCTGCGCCCTGATTGGGCTGGCGGCCATGTTCTTTTTCAGCCGGATTCCGGCAAAAGTCTGGTATCGGCTGGCGTGGCCGCTGTACGGTGTCAGCATTGTGCTGCTGCTGTCGGTGCTGGTGGTTGGTCAGGAGGTCAACGGCGCGAAACGCTGGATCAATCTGGCGGGCATTCAGTTCCAACCCTCCGAGGTGGCAAAATTTACCATGATCCTTCTGTTCGCCCGGCTGACCCGGCTGTTTGGACAGGACGCGAAGCAGTTTCGCTACGGCGTGCTGGGCTTCGGCACGGCGCTGCTGGGTATTCTGGTGCCTTTGGCACTGGAAAAGCATCTGTCCGCCATTTTGCTCATGGGCATGGTGGCGGTGGTGATGATGTTTGTGGCGGGCACCAACCCCAAGTGGCTGGCGGCAGGCGCCGCCGCTGCGGCGGTGTTTGTGATCGTCTACATTCAGTTTATGGGCTATGCCGGCGACCGGGTCACCGCATGGCTCCACCCGGAGCAGGATCCGGGAGACACGGGCTATCAGATCCTCCAATCCCTCTATGCCATCGGCTCCGGGGGATTGTTCGGACTGGGCTTCGGCAAGTCCCGGCAGAAGTACCTGTATCTGCCCTTTCAGTATAACGACTACATTTTCGCGATTTGCTGCGAAGAGCTGGGACTGGTGGGGGCGCTGGCGATTGTGGCGCTGTTTGCCGCAGCCATCCTGCGGGGCTACTGGATCGCCCTGCACGCAGCCGACCGATTTTCCACCGTTCTGGCGTCCGGTCTGGTGACGCTCATCGCTGTCCAGACCATTTTGAACCTTTGCGTTGTCACGAACCTGCTTCCCTCCACCGGCATTGCGCTGCCGTTCTTTTCCTACGGCGGTACGGCGCTGGCGGTGAACTTAGGGGAAATGGGCATCGTTTTACAAATATCCCGGTTTAGAAACCATGGAAAAATCCAGGAGGAACCCTTATGAACCTGATCTTTACCTGCGGCGGTACCGCAGGACATATTAATCCTGCCATCGCCGTGGCCAACCGGATGCGGGAAAAGCACCCGGACTGCAACATCCTGTTTATCGGCGCCCAGGGGCACATGGAGGAAAAACTGGTGCCTCAGGCGGGATATGATGTCAGGTGCCTGCCCGGTTCCGGACTGAGCCGAAAGCTGAATTTTTCCGGCTTGAAGCAGAATTTCTACGCCGTAAAATGTGTTCTGGGCGCAGTCGGCGAATGCAAAAAGATCTTCCGGGAATTTCAGCCGGATGTGGTCATCGGCACCGGCGGCTATGCCAGCTTCCCGGCGCTGTATGCTGCCCAATCCATGAAGATTCCCACCTGTGTCCACGAAAGCAACGCCGTGCCCGGCGTCACCACCAAGCTGGCTGCCAGCCGTGCCAGCCGGGTGCTGGTGGCCTTTGAAGAGAGCGTGCGGCATTATAAGCACCCGGAAAAGGTAGAGGTGGTGGGAATGCCTGTTCGCAAGGAATTCCTGTTTACTACCAAGGAGGAAGCCCGCCGGGCACTGGGGCTTTCGGGACACGTGGTGGTGTCCGCCTTCGGCTCTCAGGGCGCGAAGGTGATGAACGAAATCATCGCGGACATGATGCCCCTGGAACAGGCGGACGGTTTCCCCTTCCACCACATTCATGCCACCGGCAGCTTTGGAAAGGAATGGATGCCCAAGCGGGTGAAGGATAACGGCGTGGACTACGAAACCTGCTCTGCACTGGATATCCGGGAGTACATCTACGATATGCCCAACGTGATGATCGCGGCTGATGTGGTCATCGGCCGTGCCGGAAGCGCCACCTGCAACGAGATTGCAGCTTCCGGAACTCCCTGCATTCTGGTTCCGTCTCCCAACGTGACCAACAACCATCAGGAGAAAAACGCCCGGGTGCTGGAAGCCGGCGGCGGCGCGGTGGTGCTGCTGGAGAAGGACTGCACCCCGGAGAAACTGTACGCGCTGATCCGGGAGCTGCTGAGCGACGAGAACCGCCGGGCGGAAATGTCCCGCAAGCTTCATGTGCAGATGAAGCTGGATTCCACGGATCGCATCTGCACCATTCTGGAGGAACTGATCCGGCGCTGAGCGGAACCCTGACGACGTGATTTTGTCAGGCATTCGTACAGACCCATCGGAGGAAAGATATGGATACAACACAAAAGCCACGGGAGGAGCGCCGCCCGCGTCCCGCGCCAACCGGGGAACCCGGACGTACGGCTGCTCCCCAGAATAAAGACGCGGCGGGCAGACGCGGCGCGGCTACTGCGCAGTCAGAGCGGAAGACCCGTCCGGCGGAACAGAGAACCCGCCCTGCAGAGCAGAAAGCCCGTTCGACGGAGCAGAGAACCCGCCCTGCGGAACAGAAAGCCCGTTCGACGGAGCAGAGAACCCGCCCTGCGGAACAGAAAGCCCGTTCGACGGAGCAGAGAACCCGCCCTGCAGAGCAGAAAGCC
>JAXEAK010000083.1:0-4495 GCA_034094395.1 Faecousia sp. | reverse complement strand
AGCCTTTTGAATTCCGGATCTATTTGCAGTATCTTCTTCATCTTCTCTCCCTCATTCTGCTTCTGTAATGCGCTCCATCACGTCCATGTCAAAAGCCACCGCGGGGCGACCAGTCAGCAATTTCCCCCGGAGCAGATACGATCTCGGCTGGCCATACTGCGGGATCACAGTTCGGATGCCGTCCAGCAAAGGTTTGCTGTGGATGCAGAAGGTGTTGTCCTCAGCATATCGGACACGGAGAGCATCGGGCACATTTTCCGCTGATGGTAGCACCACCAGCTTCCGACCTTTCGGATGAATGCCCAACACTACATATTCCGGATTCCCCATGGCTTTCAGCGTTGCCCGATGGATGTGGATTCGGTTATACCTGGTGTCCAGCCGGAGACCCAGTTCCGGTTCACTGCTCATGAGGCATCCCCTGTTCTTCCTGCCGAGGCTGTATTTCTGCCCGCTTCCCGTTCACCGTGATGACCGTGTAATCATCAAAAGTCTTGACTTCCAGACTCCGGTGGCTCTCCGAATAGGTGGGACCGAACCGTCCGCTCCACTGTTCGGCAAAGATAGCCTGGCGGCTGCTGACCCGTTTGCCGTCCCGGTTGACCACCTTCGGGAAGCATTCGCTGGAAGTCAGATCGAAAGCAATCAACGCCTGTCCATTGGCGCGCACCATTTTACCCAGTACCTTATACCGATAGTCTGGATTCCAGTCCATGATCTTGCACAGCGTCAGGACGAATGGCTCACCGGTTCGCTGGGAGGGATACCGCTTTCCTTCCTTCGTCCGCCCCCAGCGATAACCGGTAATCTCAGTTTCCTCGCAGGGCTTGAGCAAGAGCTTCTTCTCTTTACGGTTGATAAGGATCTGTACATATTCTACATCCGGCATCAAACGAACACAGGCTGTATTCACACCGATCTTGTCAACATTGACGGTCAACGCCGGTTCCTTGATATGGGCGAAAAACTCCGGGCGCACGATCTCATATTCGCCGAGGTCGATCTCATCCTCTCCCCGCGCTGCAACCGGCATGGCATCCGGCAGCAGACTCATCTGTATGCTTTCATCTTCCATCATTTCTGTGCTTCCTCCTCAAACAGCTCCCCCAGTTCTTCCTGAATGAAGCTGCGCAATTCTTCGTATGGCGTGACCCGAAGTGCCGAGTCAGTGCTGAACATCCGCCCAGCCAACTGGGTCTGCCACTCCTGCCGGGTCAGGTTTCGCAATTCGGTCATGCTCTTCTCCACATAATACGCATTGCCGACACCTTGGCCAAACGCTCCAACCACACCCCGGATGCGTCTGCCCTGACGGTTGATTTGCTGACCAGTCGCGTCCTCCACGGTGACCTCATCATTCTTGATGTACACGCTGGCATTGGTTCCTGCAAAGATACAGGCGGCATCCTGGCCATCCCGGTAGACGCGGCCATAGAGCTTATAATGATTCTCCGGCTCCCAGCGAAAAATCTGGTACATGGTCTGAATGTACGCCTTTGCCGCCACCTGCCGGGACTGGCGGTTTCCACGAATCCCGCTTGACCACTGAATGGCACAGCGGTTGTTCTTGTCGGTCGGGCGCACCGCGATCTCTTTCCGTAAAGGATGGACGAGCAGCTCCACAAAATTATCCTTGAGATCCATCGCCCGGATGCCCGCCACACTGAACGTGATATTATCCCGGTGCAGCATAATCGCAGGGACACGCTGGTCGCTGAACAGCTTGAAATCTGCCACCTCGTAACCGCTCAGGTCAAAGGAGCCGCCCTCGATTTCCAGCCGTACTTCTTTGCTCGGAGCTGGGTCAACACTCTCGCAGGCACGAATGTAATCTTCCTTGGTGAAACTTCCCCACTTCGGGTGTACGATTACAAAACCCTTTAATAGTCCGTCCGGGATGACCTGCAGCTCCGGAAGCAGCGAAGTCCCGCCGAACTTGGCATTATTCATAATGCGCTGGACCGCCAGAAAGTCGTTCCGGTCGATGATGGCTTCGTGGTCATCCTGATAATGGCTCTGCGGTTTCTCACCACGGTTCTTGAAGGTCTTCTGGTCATGAACATCCGCCGCAAACTTGCTAAACCGCTTCCGGGTCAGCACATCTCCGCAATACCGTTCATTCCGCATACTGGCCGCCACGCCAGATGCTGTCCATTTCAGATTACCTAAATACGTCCGTTTGCATAGCTTGGTCAAGGTATCTGCAATTTGCTGAGTAGAATAACCGTACAGATACATATAGAACATGAGCTTCGGGATTTTGTAGGTTTCCGGGTTGATGACCAGCTTACCGTCCTCATTTTTCACAAAGCCTAACAGCTCCGGTGTCAGCGGCAGACCATGATCCAGCCGCATCCGCAGAGAACTCTCCATGCTCCGGCTGCGCACACGGGATTCCTGTTCAGCGATCGTTGCCTGAAAAGACAACGCCATGTGAGAATCATCGTTCAGTGAATAAATGGCTTCTGATTCAAACCACACGCCGATTTTCTTCTCTGCCAGCCTGCGGATAATGCTCAGGAAATCCACCACATTTCGGGCAAAGCGAGAAATGTTCTTTACAATAATGAGGTCGATTTTTCCGGCATCCGCATCTGCCAGCATCTCATTGAACCCATCCCGATGCTGCATGGTGGTGCCGGATTTTCCTTCGTCTGCGTAGATTTTCACCAGCACCCACTGAGGATGCTGTGCCACCAGTTCCTCGTAATACTTCTGCTGCAGCTCAAAGGATGTGGTTTGCATGGGGTTGTCCGTGGAGACACGGGCGTAGATGGCGACACGCTGATACTGGTCGGCTTTTACATGGTCATTTTGCTCTTTTGCCGGGATGTACTCGTATTTATCCGGATCAATCGACGCCTGCGAGATGCGCTGCCGCACCCGGTTCTGCTTTTGGGCATTGGTCAGTTCTGTCTTTTCCACTCGGCTCACTCCATTGCATCCGTTTCTTCGTCAAGGCTCAGTTGCTCTGCCCGTTCCGGCACGGCAGGCTTCGGCAAAGTCGAAAGCATCGGCTCGTCCAGTTCATCCACTGGGAGAGGCTGCCAGCCCTCCGGAAACAGGCCCATATCCCGCAAGTCAGGCTGGTAATACGATGCCAGCGTAAAAATATCTTCGGAAATCAAATAGATTCCCACAGGATGCTCCTGTGCCGCCAGCATCCGTGCCATAAAGGACATCTCTTTCCAGTCACTTGACACATTGCTGACCTTCTGCGTCACGATGAGGTCTACCTTGCCGGTGAAGTAATCCTCCAGCAGACGGCACCACTCTTTGGAGTACTCCATGTGCGGGGCGGTCATTCCCTTATCCACATAGAAATCCACCAGCGTCCACTGCGGACACAGGGCAATGTCGTCCATATACTGCTGGATGTGCTTTTCCAGATAGTTCTCATGCCGGGTCTGGTTGAAATAGCGGATGTACCCCCCGATCTTATACGACGTGTATGGCATGGGATATTCATGCGGGATGCTGTCCAGCCATAAGCGGTGACGGGCAAGTACCGCTTTCCTGGGGTTCTCCTTGATGTGACGGCGCAGCACATTGGAGCCGCCTTGCGCAAGGGCAGGTTCCTGCGGAGCTGGCTCTGCAAGCTGTGTTTCTATGTTTGTCGCCTGATCCATATGTACTGCCTCCTGATGCGCTGAAAATGCACCGATTTACTGCTTATTCCTTTATCTATAATTCTATCTCTGTGGGGCTTTACTCTCAAGGACACCCATGTCACTTTTGAGAGACATCTCACAGATTATTTTTCGTCTGAGGTCGATTCAGCATCATTCAACATTTTGGCAATGGTACTGATAGCATCGCTTGCCTTCCGCAGATTCGATTTGGTCAGATTCGCAGTCAAGGCGTGTTCCAGTTCACGGCAGGCGCGTCCCACCTGCTCTCTCTCCTCTGCCCCCTGTGAAACGTCCACCTCCGCTTGCCCATTTACTCTTTTTATCAGAGAGCACTCAGGAAGATTCAAGGCTTTTTCCAAATCATATAGCGTTTGAACCGAAGGAATGCACCTGCCTCTCTCAATGCGGCCTACATGTTCCCTCGTGATTCCGGTGCGCCATCCCAGTTCTTCCTGTGTCCATCCATACCGCTGTCGGCATTCCTGAATGAAGTTTCCGAGAGTGTCGTTCTTTTTGGTTCGCACCACCAGCTTTTCATCTGAATTCATTTTTGCATCTCCTTCATTTTCTTGTTAATCCAATTTATATTCTAAAAGATCTTTCCGAATCTTTCTCACTCAAGAGCTGTCAAGACCTTCGAAGAATTTTCTTTTCAATCCAATTTTATATTCTAAAACCCAATTGACCCTTAATTTCCATTTTTTATTTTTTATTAAGGCTTTTCTTGCACACGCCAATCCGAAGAAATACTGGGTAAAGATAACTTGCGCCAAAAGTCCCCAGTTCCTTTGGCCCATTGACAAAGCCTTTTTCCGCTTGAATCTGTCTCGCCTGACGGAACGCTTTCATCACCGTCGCTTTGG
>JAXEAK010000082.1:0-3328 GCA_034094395.1 Faecousia sp. | reverse complement strand
ATGACGCCGGACGCTTTCATGTCCAAGTGCCTGATGGAGATCGCCTCCAAGAGCAAAGAAGTGTGAATTGTCCCAACGCCCGCCGCGAAACACGCGGCGGGCGTTTCCCTTTTCACTCCGATTGAGACGGCGATCCATTCGATCCGGAGGGGTTCCCAAACTGCCAAGCGTTCCCGATCAGCTTCGTCATTATGTGGCAACTGAATGACTGCGCCCCCTCATCAGCGCATTTTTTTGTAAAATCTATCAAATTGTGGGTTGAATTTAGCGCTGATGTGTGATACGATAACGTCGTATCGATATAGGCAAAGTGCGCCTATGTCACGATATAATCCTGGACTCTGAAACGTAAAAGTATTAGGAGGTAAAAAGTATGTCTGTTGTGGATATCCTGGACAAGCGCGCTACATTCTCTTTTGAGGTATTCCCCCCCAAGACCGATGTCGGCATGGAAAAGCTGTGCGGTGAGGGCGGCGTCCTCGATCAGCTGTACACCCTGAACCCTGATTACATCTCCTGCACCTATGGCGCCGGCGGCACCAACGTGGGCAAGAACCTGGAGGTTCTGGACAAGATCCAGAAGGATGGCAAGTGCATTCCTGTCACCCATTTCACCTGCATCGGCAACACCAAGGAAGGCATTAAGGAGCAGCTGCAGACCTATCTGGATCATGGCATCAACCATATGCTGGCTCTGCGCGGCGACCTGCCCTTCGGCTGGACCGGCACCGGCGGCGACCTGCACTACGCCACCGAGCTGGTGAAGTTCGTCCGTCAGGAGTTCGGCGACAAGTTCACCATCGCGGTTGCCGGCTCTCCCGAGGGTCACATCGCCTGCCGCAGCCTGGAAGCGGACATCGCGTTCCTGAAGCAGAAGCAGGATAACGGTGCCGACTACATCATGACGCAGCTGTGCTGGGATATGGATCAGTTCCGTTACTGGCTGGACGCCATCCGTGCCGCCGGTATCTGGCTGCCTGTGGATGTGGGTATCATGCCCATCCTGGATCAGGCTGCCACCATCAACATGGCGCTGTCCCGCAATGGCTGCGTGATGCCCCGCGCCCTGTGCGAGATCATCTCCAAGAACTGGATCTTCCCCAACCCCTTCGTCAAGGATCCCTTCGATGCCAACGTAGAGGAGAAGAAGGCTTCCTTCAAGGCCGCCGGCATCGAGTACACCATCAACCAGATCGACGAGTACCGCGCCTGCGGCATCAACGGCATCCATCTGTACGCACTGAACAAGTACGAGGATGTTGCCCTGATCGCAAAGGAAGCCGGCCTGATCGACCTCATCTAAGTCCCTCCGATTCTCTTGCCCCTTCGGGGGCAAGAGAATCCGTCGCGCAAAATGAGATGTGCGGTTTGCACCGCGTTCCCGGTTTTGCGTTTACGCAATCCAAGAAGTAAGGAGAACCTGTATTATGCCTCATACCATTGCAGTCGCCGGAAAGGGCGGCGTAGGGAAAACCACCACCTGCGGGATGCTGATCGATTATTTGTGCAAGAAGAAGGACGGCCCCGTGCTGGTGGTGGATGCCGATGCCAACTCCAACCTGAACGAGGTTCTGGGCGTGGAGGTGGAGACGTCTCTGGGTCAGATCCGGGAGGAAATGGCTCAGGCCGAGTTGAAGGGCACCATTCCCGCCGGTATGACCAAGGCGGATTACGCAGAAATGAAGTTCAGCACCGCGCTGATTGAGGATGACGACTTTGATATGCTGGTCATGGGGCGCACCCAGGGCAAGGGCTGCTACTGCTACGTGAACGGCGTGCTGCAGGCACAGGTGGCAAAGTATGTGCCGAATTATTCCTATGTCGTCATGGACAACGAGGCGGGGCTGGAGCATATCGCCCGGGGCACGCTGCCCCATGTGGACACCATGCTGCTGATTTCCGACTGCTCCCGCCGGGGCGTTCAGGCAGTGGCGCGTGTGGCGGAAATGGTTCAGGAGATGAACCTGAATCCCGGTCAGATGGGGTTGATTATCAACCGCGCGCCGGGAGGCGTTCTGGATGCAGGCGTGCAGGCGGAAATTGAAAAGCACGGTCTGAAGTTGTTCGGCGTGCTGCCGCAGGACGAGGCGGTGTACCGCTGCGACTGCGACGGAGAACCCTCCGCGAAGCTGCCGGACAGCGACCCCATGAAGCTGGCGCTCAAGGGCATTATGCAGTCCATCGGACTGTGATTTTCCGGAGACTCCGAAGAGACGCTGGCGCTTTTGGAGTTTCCCCGACTTTTGTAAAAGATGTAGGATGCGGAAGGTAAGAGGAAGTTCGTCTTGCCGCCCATGTCTTATATCCCATATTCCACATTTATAAATCAATCAAGGGGGAAAACACTATGGCTTTTACACCCAAGACGGCTCCCTTCAGCGGCAAGATCAACGCCGTGACGCTGGGCACCGGTGACAAGGCAATCGTCATCGGCGGTCAGAACGTGATGCCGTTCTACACCTTCGACGCACCCATCGAGAACGCTCCCAAGATCGGCGTGGAGATTTCCGATCTGGCGGCTTCCTGGGATGCTCCCGCGCTGAAGGAATTCTATGCCGGCTGCGTAAGCATGGCTGACTACGCCAAGAAGGCGGAGACCATGCCCGGCGCCGACTTCCTGTGCCTGCACTTCGAGTCCGCCGATCCCAACGGCGAGAACCGCTCCGTTGCCGATTGCGTCGCCGATGCCAAGGCGGTCGCCGAGGCTGTGTCCATGCCCATCGTGATCATGGGCTGCAAGAACATCGAGAAGGACGGCGAGCTGTTCAGCAAGATCGCCGAGGCACTGCAGGGCAAGAACATTCTGGTTCTGTCCGCCCGTAACGAAGACTATAAGACCGTCGGTGCTTCCGTCGCTCTGGCTTACAGCCAGAAGGTGGGCGCGGAGACCGCTGACGATATCAACCTGGCCAAGCAGCTGAACATCATGCTGAAGGGTCTGTCCATCAATCCCGAGAATATTGTCATGAACATCGGCACTGCCGCTGTGGGCTATGGCTTCGAGTACGTGGCCTCCACTTTGGATCGTGTCCGTCTGGCCGCTCTGGCGCAGTCCGATGCCGACCTGCAGATGCCCATCGTATCTCCTGTGTCTCCCGACGCCTGGAGCGTGAAGGAGTCCACTGCCACTGAGGAAGACGAGCCCGCTTGGGGCAGCCGGGAAGAGCGCGCCATCGACATGGAGGTTTCCACCGCTGCCGCCAACCTGACCGGCGGTGCCGATGCCGTTATCATGCGTCATCCTGCCGCCATCGCCACCATCAAGAAGTTCATTACGGAACTCGTCTAATTCGGAAGGAGGATACATACAATGGCTTTGAAGGGTCTT
>JAXEAK010000081.1:0-39086 GCA_034094395.1 Faecousia sp. | reverse complement strand
ACCCCATGTCTTTAATGCCCAGTGGGAAGAATCCAAGGTTGTTATCCTGTACTTCCATACCAACGGCAATACCAACATCAATAAGGCTACCAAGGCCATCTGCTACGATATCCCCGCATCCGGTTCCTTTAACATGAACAGCCTGAACCTGTACAAGTACTTCTCCGACTACGGCAAGTACGACGACAGCGTAGACATCCGCGACGGCTGGTACGACGCTGAAGGCTGGGCGCTGTATTGCCAGGGTAAGGCCGCCGGCACGGTATGCAACGAACTGTGGGACATCAGCGATACCCGCAACCTGCAGGAGCTGCACATCATGCTGACCGACAAGGGCACCGACCCCAATACTTACAACAATAAGAACAGCACCGCCGACAAGACCAACCCCAAGACCGGTGATATGATCGTTACCGCCGTGGTGGTCATGGGCCTGTCCGCCAGCGCTCTGGCTGCCGCCTGGTACGTCAGCAAGAAGCGTTCCGTCCGGTAATCCCCGCATTTGAAACACTCCCGGCAGCATCCGCTGCCGGGAGTGTTTGCTTGCGCGGTAAGCACATAATACAACATTGACAAACCATCCCAAATCGTATATAGTGTATTTGGTTGAAATATGCAAAGTATACTACTCTATATCAAGGGAAAAGGTGATTTTAATGTATATGGACGATTACAGGCGCTGGCTGGAGGCCGATCTGGAGGATCCCGCGCTGACGGAAGAACTGAAGCGTATTCAGGGTCAGGACGAGGAAATCAAGGATCGTTTCGCCGTAGCGCTGAAGTTCGGCACCGCCGGTCTGCGGGGCGTGCTGGGTGCCGGCACCAACCGGATGAATATTTACGTTGTCCGGCAGGCGACGCAGGGTCTGGCAAACTGGGTGAAAACCCAGGGCGGCAATCAGCTGGTTGCCATTTCCTACGACAGCCGCATCAACTCCGACGTGTTCGCCAAGACCGCAGCCTGCGTGCTGGCAGCCAACGGCATCCGGGTTCGCATCTATGACGCGCTGATGCCTGTGCCTGCCCTGTCCTTTGCCACCCGCTACTACCATGCCAATGCCGGTATTATGGTAACCGCTTCCCATAACCCCGCGAAATATAACGGCTACAAGGCCTACGGCCCCGACGGCTGCCAGATGACCGATGATGCCGCCGCTGTGGTTTACGCCGAAATTCAGAAGACCGACATTCTCACCGGCGCGAAGATGATGTCCTTCGAGGACGGCGTGGGGCAGGGACTGATTGAATATGTGGGCGAGGACTGCAAGGAAGCCCTGTACAGCGCCATTGAAGCCTGCTCCGTCCGTCCCGGCCTGTGCAAGACCGCCGGCCTCAAGCTGGTCTATTCCCCGCTGAACGGCTCCGGTCTGGTGCCTGTTCTGCGGGTGCTTCACGACATCGGTATCGACGATATCACTGTCGTTCCCGAGCAGAAGGATCCCGATGGCCATTTCCCCACCTGTCCCTATCCCAACCCCGAGATTTTTGAAGCCCTGCGCCTGGGTCTGGAGCTGGCAAAGTCCTCTGGCGCCGACCTGATGCTGGCCACTGATCCGGATGCCGACCGGGTGGGCATCGCCATCCGCTGCCCCGACGGTTCCTATGAGCTGGTCTCCGGCAACGAGGTGGGTGTGTTGCTGCTGGATTACATCTGCGAAGGCCGTATCGAGAAGGGCACCATGCCCAAGAACCCCGTAGCCGTGAAGAGTCTGGTGTCCACCCCGCTGGCGGACGCTGTGGCCGCCAACTACGGTGTGGAGATGCGCAACGTCCTCACCGGCTTCAAGTGGATCGGCGACCAGATCGCCCGGCTGGAGGCCGACGGCGAGGTGGATCGGTTTATTCTGGGCTTCGAGGAGTCCTACGGTTATCTGGCCGGCCCCTATGTCCGGGACAAGGACGCCATCATCGGCTCCATGCTGATCTGCGAAATGGCTGCCTATTACCGCTCCATTGGTTCTTCCATCAAGGAGCGTCTGGAAGCCATCTATGCCAAGTATGGCCGCTATCTGAATAAAGTCGATTCCTTCGAGTTCCCCGGACTTTCCGGCATGGACAAGATGGCGGGCATTATGGCCTCCCTGCGGGAGAAGCCCCCGGTGGAAATCGGCGGCTATCAGGTCACCAAGGTTACGGACTACGAGAACACCGCAGAAACCGGCCTGCCTGCCGCCAATGTGCTGGTGTATCAGCTGGAAGGCGGCGCCACCGTGATTGTCCGTCCCTCCGGCACGGAACCGAAGATCAAGACCTACTTTACGACCCTCGGGAAGGATCTTGCCGAGGCCGAGGCGCAGAAGAATACGCTGGCAGAAGCCCTCAAGCCGATTCTTGCCTGATTTTGCGGAAACTGCTGTCATTGCGACCCCGTTCGCGGGTTCGCAATGACAGTATTTTTCTTGCCATTTTTCGACCACTGTGGTATGATGTGCGCAGGAATTGTTCTGGAGGGAGAAATATGAGCTACGCGGATGAAGTTTACAAGGCCAACTGCCGGAAAATTCTGGAGGAGGGCTATTCTGACGAGGGTTTGCAGGTACGTCCCCACTGGGCGGACGGCACCCCGGCGCACACCATCAAGACCTTCGGCGTGGTGAACCGGTATGACCTGTCCAAAGAATTTCCCATTATGACCCTGCGCCGCACCTACTGGAAGAGCGCAGTGGATGAACTGCTGTGGATCTGGCAGAAGAAATCCAACCGCATCGCGGATCTGGGCAGCCACGTCTGGGACGAGTGGGCAGGGGAGGACGGCACCATCGGCAAGGCCTACGGCTACCAGCTGGGTATCCGGCACCATTATCCGGAGGGAGACTTCGATCAGGTTGACCGGGTGCTCTATGACCTGAAGCACAACCCGGCTTCCCGCCGGATCCTGACGAACATCTACAATTTTGAAGATCTGCATGAGATGAACCTGTACCCCTGCGCCTATTCCATGACCTTCAACGTCACCGGCAACAAACTCAATGCCATTTTGAACCAGCGTTCTCAGGATATGCTGACAGCCAACAACTGGAACGTGGTGCAGTACGCCGTGCTGACCCACATGATGGCACAGGTGTCCGGGCTGGAGGTGGGAGAGCTGGTGCACGTCATTGCCGATTGCCATATCTATGACCGGCATATCCCGGCGGTGAAGGCCATGCTGGAGCTGGAGGGCTACGACGCTCCTGCCTTCCGCATGGATGAAAGCATTACGGATTTCTACGCCTTTACCAAGGACTCCTTCTCCATGGAGAATTACCAATATCATCCCTTTGATTTTGAGATTCCCATGGCCATATAGAGGATGTGTCATACCGATCTGCGGATAATGAGGTGTAAAATTTGGAACTGATTGTAGCGATTTATGACGACTGGGGCATTGGCAGGGACGGAACTCAGCCCGTTGCCCTGTCCGCCGACCGGAAGTTTTTTCGGGAGACCACCCGGGGCTGCCTTGTCATTGCGGGCAGGCGAACCATTGACGATTTTCCCGGACGACGCCCGCTGCCCGGCAGAACCAACGTGGTGCTGACCCGAACGGAAACGGAAATCCCGGGCTTTACCGTCTGCCACAGCCCGGAGGAGGCGCTGGAGCTTGCGGCCACGGCCGATCGCGCCATGGTCATCGGCGGCGGCAGCATTTACCGGCAGCTGATGCCTTACTGTGACCGGGCTTATGTCACCCGGGTACATATCACACCGGAATCCGACACCTTTTTTCCCAATCTGGACGCGGATCCCCAGTGGGTGCTGGAGAAGACCCTCCAATCCGGCGAGGAAAACGGTATTGCCTATGAAATGCTGTGCTACCGGCGGACTGGCGGAGGAACAGAGGCATGAACCGGCGGATTGTCTGGATTCTGTGTCTGGGAATGCTGGCGGCGCTGCTGCTGCCGGGGTGCGGCGCGGAGCAGGATGCGCCGGTGGGCACCTGGCGGGGCAGCGTGGATCTGACGCAGCCGCTGAATGATGAGGTTACCGCTGCCATTGGAGAGGAACTGGAGTCCTTTTTCTGCTTTCACAGCTTCGTGCTGCCCTGCAGGGCCTGCTTTACAGAGGAGGGGACGTATACGATCTCCTTTGACCGCAGCGGCGTGGAGCAGGCGCTTCCGTCGCTTCGGCAGGATCTGCGGGACGGGATGTATGCCTATGTGGCCTGCCTGATCCGGCAGGAAGAGTCGGATATGGACATGGACGCGTTTCTGGCCTTGAGCGGCGAAAGCGTGGAGGAAATGACGGCGCAGATCTTTGAGGCCATGGATCTGGATGGCACGATCCGCGAGCTGCTGGAGTTCTGTTCACAGGAGGGAACTTTCTCCGTCCGGGACGGGGCGCTGATGCTGTCGGACAGCCCGGAAAGCGACCCGGACGCCGGCATATGCCACGCCTTTGTTCTGCAAGACAATACCCTGACCATTGCGGCGGCAGACGGACATGCGTCCGGGATCGGGGAGAGTGTTTATCCCCTGCAGCTTACCAGAGCCGCCTGATTACACCCCTTCACGGCGGGAAGGGGTGTTCCAATGCCAAAGCTGCTGGTATAGCCCTACCGCGGCAGTGATTCCCAGCCGCCCGGCCTCCTCCAGCAGAGCTTCCAGATCGTCTGTTGTGCGCCACAGCGTGAAGATTGCGCTTCTGTCCGTCAGCTCCGCACAATAATGACAGTGAAGGCGTTCCTCCCGGAAGCCGCTGCCCGGGTGCTCCCATGGCGGCAGGGGACGCTCCTGCGCGCCGTCCTCTGTCAGGATGATCTCCAGCCCGTCCAGCGCGGCCTCCAGCCAGAGCTCCCTTCCCTGCCAGGAAGCCAGGGCAGTCTGCGCCGGCTCGTCCAGGGGAATCGGGGGAAGAAGCACGGCACGTTCCGGTGCCGCGCCGGCATACATTGCGGAGACGGCTATGGGGCAGGGGAGAACCTGACAAAGATACCGGGTCAGTTCTTCGGCCTGGGCTTCCCCGGGTCGCTGAAAATCCAGCACGACCCCGGCGCACGCCAGCCTTTGGACGCAGTCCTCCACCTGCGCCGCAATGAGCACCGGGTCGTGATCGTGGATGGGGGTGCGGTCGTTGAGCATCAGCAGCGCTCCCGGCGGCAGCCGCCGGGGGAAATTGGAAAGGCCGGTTCCGTAGGGCGAAAAATGGCAGGCCATCCATGCCGCGTTCGGGACAGCGTTATCCCGCATTTCCGCTCCGGTCATGGCAAGATAAATGGGAATCGCCATGGACAAAACCTTCCTTCCGTGGTATAATACGCAGATAAGCGCTCTGGATTGCTTTATTTTATGAGATTGCGGAGGACGATATGCCCCTTTCCTTTTTACCGAACATTGAAACCGACGCGCTGACGGACATTACCCCGGAGCTGCTGCGGCAGCGGGGAATCCGCCTGCTGATGCTGGATTTCGACAATACCATTGTGCCCTACACCACCGACGTGCCCACGGAGGAAATGGCCGCCTGGCTTGGCAGAATGAATGCGCTGGAGGATATCCGGCTGTGCGTGGTTTCCAACAGCCATAATGACCGGGTGCCCCGCTTCTGCCGGGAATACGGCCTTGCCTGTATTACCCACGCGAAGAAGCCCTTTTCCAAGGGCATTCGGGAGTGCCTGGAAACGTATGGAATTCCCGCCTCACAGGCGGCGCTGGTGGGCGACCAGATTTACACCGACACCCTCGGCGCCAACGGCGCGGGGGTTACGTCCATTCTGGTGAAGGCCATTGCCAATCATACATTCTGGCTGAAGGCACGTCATGTGCTGGAGCTGCCCTTTATTTTCATTGCGAGAAACAGGAGGATACAGAGATGAAAAATCTGGAAAAATATCTGTCGCTGCTGGGAGAAGAAGTGGACGGTCTGCTGCTGACCTCCCGCTACAGCCGGCATTACGGCGCGGAATTCGACATTGCCGAGGGCGTGGCCGTGGTCAGCAAAAATGGCTGCCGCTACTTCACGGACAGCCGCTACATCGAGTCTGCCGGGAAGAACCTCAAGGGATTTGAAGTGCTGGAGGTTGACCGCTCCCGGAACTACTTCAGCCGGATCAACGACGCCATCGCAGACTTTGGCATCACCGCGCTGGGCTACGAGGAGGACTACCTCACCGTGGCGGAGTTCCGGGATTATGAAGCGCATCTGAATGCGAAGCTGGTGCCCTGCAACCAGAAGATATACGCGTTTCGCGCCACCAAGGAAAGCTGGGAGCTGGATCGGATGCGGAAGGCGCAGGCCATTACCGACAAGGCGTTTGCCGAGGTGTTGCCCCGGATCCGGGTCGGCATGACCGAGCTGGAGCTGCAGGCGGAACTGATTTACTGTATGTATAAAAACGGCGGCACGGGACTGGCCTTTGACCCAATTGTGGTTTCCGGTCCCAATACCAGTCTGCCCCACGGCGTCGCCGGAGAGCGGAAAATCCAGCCCGGTGATTTTATCACCATGGACTTCGGCGCATCTTACATGGGCTATTGCTCCGATATGACCCGGACGGTTGCCGTGAGCCATGCCACGGAGGAAATGAAGCGGATCTATGCCGTGGTACTGCAGGCGCAGGAGGCGGCAATCGCTGCGACGAAGGCGGGTGTTACCGGCGCTTACGTGGACGGTGCCGCCCGGAAGGTGATCGACGACGCGGGCTTTGGGGAATATTTCGGCCACGGCTATGGCCATAGTTTGGGGTTGGAAATCCACGAGTCACCCAACCTGAACGCCAGAAATCAGGAGCCGCTGCCTGCCGGCGTGGTATGTTCTGCGGAGCCGGGTATTTATCTGCCCGGAAAATTCGGCGTGCGGATCGAGGATGTGACCCTTCTTACGGAAGATGGCGCAATTGACATAACCGCAAGCCCCAAAAATCTGATTATTGTCTAACATTTTTTCTGTTTCCCTATTGCATAAGCGCGTTTTTTGCGGTACAATATATGAGTTAATGCTATGCAAAAAATCACCTCCCAAAACGGAGAGGTAGTCTTAGGAGGATAAACACATGATTTCTGCAGGTGAATTTAGAAACGGCGTTACCTTTGACATGGATGGCAAGGTTATGCAGGTCGTTGAATTCCAGCACGTTAAGCCCGGCAAGGGCGCAGCTTTTGTCCGTGTCAAGATGAAGAACGTCATCACCGGCGCTGTGACCGAGACCAGCTTCAACCCCACTGCCAAGTTCCCCACCGCGTTTGTTGAGCGCAAGAAGATGGAGTATTCCTACAATGACGGCTCCCTGTACTACTTCATGGATCAGGAAACCTATGAGCTGGAGCCCATTGACGCGTCCGCTCTGGATGATTCCTTCCGCTTTGTCAAGGAGAATGACATCTGCACCATTATGAGCTACAAGGGCAAGGTCTTCGGCGTGGAAGTGCCCAATTTTGCGGATCTGGTGGTCACCAAGACCGAGCCTGGCTTTGCCGGCAACACCGCTACCAACGTCACCAAGCCCGCCACTGTGGAGACCGGCGCCGAGGTGAAGGTGCCCCTGTTCATCAACGAGGGCGACAAGATCCAGATCGACACCCGTACCGGCGAGTACCTGGGTCGTTCCAAGGCCTGAGGCTCTTCCGAGTGGAAGGAGAGGTTATCATGACGATTTCTGAAAAGTCCGCCTACCTCAAGGGTCTGATGGACGGCCTGAAGCTGAATACCGAGTCCGACGAGGGAAAGATGATTGCGGCTATCGTGGATCTGCTGGGGGATGTAACCAAGCGGGTCACCGACATTGAGGAGACCACCATCGCCATCTCCGATGAGCTGGATGAGATCGAGGAAGATCTGGATGCCATTGAGGACTATATTCTCGATGACGAGGAGGATCCCTTCGATTACGAAGATGATGATTACGCCGACGAGCTGGACTGGGACGAGCCTGACGAGGACGGCGAATCTGACGACGAACCCGAAGAGGGCTTTGACTTTGGCGACGAGAATACCACCATCTATGAGGTGGAGTGCTCCTGCGGCGAGGTCATCGACTTCGACGAGGAAGTGCTGGAGAAGGGCAGCATCGTGTGCCCCAACTGCGGCGAGACGCTGGAGTTCTCTCTGGAAGACGAGGAGTAATGTTCTGCTGGATGCGCCTGCTGCGGCTGCTGCCGCGGCAGGCTTTTTCCTTAGTCTTTGAATAGGCTTTGAAGAGGAGAAACCATATGGACGAAAAGAAGAAAAAGCAGGATCGCTGGTTTCCGATTTTTTGCGCCGTAATGATCGCGCTGCTGCTGCTCAATACCTTCGTGGTCAAGCTGGCCGTGGTGGATGGGCGTTCCATGTATCCGACGCTGCATGACCGCCAGCTGCTGCTGGTTTTCCGCCCGGGCTACCAGCCCCGGCAGGGGGATGTGGTGGTGATCCACACAGGCAAAAGCGCCTTCAGCCGGGACTACATTGTAAAACGGGTGATCGCCGTGGCCGGAGATACGGTGGTCATCGATTACGATACCAACACCGTAACCGTGAACGAGATTCCTTTGGACGAGCCTTATCTCAATTATGAGGAGGAAGATCCCATGGTGCCCCGGGATGCCCGCAGCGTGGTTCACGAGACCGTGCCTCAGGGGTGCATCTTTGTCATGGGGGACAACCGCAACCATTCCGCCGACAGCCGCAGTGAGAAATACGGCATGATTGATGAGAGCCGGATTGTGGGCCGCGTGGTGCTGCCGGTGCTTCCGTAAAGTCCGCGGTTTTCCGCGTTTACATAGTTATTCTGCAATGAAAGGGGATGTTTGTTATGAATACTTCATTCGTATCAACCGACACACATTTTCAGGAGGAATTCTATGAACGAGGTAACACTTAAGAAAATTGATGAATCCAATTTTCTGGACGCCTTCGGGCTGGAACTGGGGGAAGGACAGGAGAAATTTGTGTCCAATCCCATCCGGAGTCTGGCACAGGCCTACGTTTATTATCACCAGTGCACCCCCTTCGGCATCTACCACGCCGATCAAATGGTGGGCTATGTTCTGGTGATCTATGACTATGATCTGCAGGAATACGACATCTGGCACCTGATGATCGATAAAACCCAGCAGGGGAAGGGCTATGGCAGAGCGGCAATGGAGCAGTGCCTTGCCTATATTGCGGGGAAGCCCTTTGGCGCCTCGGATCGGGTGTCACTTACCTGCAATCGGGAAAATCAAAGCGCCATCTGCCTTTACAAGTCCCTGGGCTTCTCGGAGACCGGGAACGAGGAGGACGGAGAAATCGAACTGTCACTTCGCTTGAATGTCTGATCGGGAAGCGCCCTGCCGGCTTTGTGCCCGGCAGGGCGCTTTTTATGTCGGAAAAAACCAGCGCACCGTCCAGGAGGCCATGAAAAATCCAACAAAATCCGCAAACAGGGCGGCAGGGATGGTGTAACGGGTCCTCCGGATGCCGGCGGCGCCAAAGTAGACGCTGATGGTATAAAAGGTGGTTTCGGTAGAACCGAGCATTACGGCGGCCGTGCGCCCGATGGCGGAATCCACGCCGTAGCGTGCCATGAGATCCGCCCCCACAGCCAGCGCCGCGCTGCCGCTTAAGGGACGCACCAGCACCAGCAGCGCCGTCTCCGGCGGAATGCCAAAGCGGGAAAACACCGGCGCCAGCCATGCGCTGACCAGCGCGGCCGCCCCGGAGGCCTGAAGCATCTGCACCGCCGTGAGCAGCAGAATCAGCGACGGCAGGATGGATCCGATCAGCCGCAGCCCGTCGGCTGCGCCGGAGAGCATGGAATCGTAGGCATTTTCCTTCTTTCCCAGAGCAACTGCCATGGTCAAAAATAAAATCAGCGGTACGAGGTAGTCCGTCATCCCCGCCATACCTTTCCCAGTGCCCAGGCCGCAGTCACACCCAGACCGGCGGAGAGCAGGCTGGTGATCCATACGGCGGGCAGAATGTCAAAGGGCGCCGCGCAGCCCAGCGCCGCGCGAACAGCAGCCACGTTGGTGGGGATCAGCTGGATGGAGGCGGTGTTCAGCACGATCAGACGGCACAGCTCATTCGTGGCGGTGTCGCCCTGCTTCAGCCGGCGGGCAGCCTGAATTCCCATGGGGGTGGCAGCGTTGCCCAGACCCAGAAAATTGGCGCAGATATTGCCACTGAGCGACCGGGCAAGCTGGGGATCCCGGCGGGAGGAGGGGAATACCCGGCACAGCAGCGGGCGGAGCAGGCGGGACAGAGAGCCCGTAATGCCGGCCTTCTCCATCACCGCCGCCACGCCGGACCAGAGGCAGATTGCCCCGGCCATGGACAGCGCCAGCGTCACCCCCATCTGAGCGCCCTGCAGGACAGCGGCAGCCAGTGCGCCGCCGCATCCATTCCACAGAGCGCACAGAATGCTGACGCCTGCGATGGTCGTCCAGATCCAGCTCATCAGCATGGACATTCCCCCTTCTGCCGAAAGCATATGCGGTTGGCGAAGGGAAATGCAAAAAATAACGCTGTTCCCGCAGCCGGTCTTGCCGGTTCCCGGGAACAGCGTTTTTCCTTTGTTATCCTCGAATCAGCTCCGCCGCCATGGAGAACAGGACTTCCGGCGTCGCAACAGCGTCAGTGTCCATCAGCAGATAACGAACGCCGTCCTTCTCCCAGTTGAGGGAAGCTATGTCGTGCTGCTCCACCTGATCGGAACCGTAGGAAATGTAGTTGCCCGGCTGCTGCTGCCACAGCTTGTCCGCCTCCGTCAGCTGGTAATCCGCGGGAACGAATTTGTAGTGACTCAGGCGGTAATCGACCGTGACCCCGGCGATTCCCCGGGACTGGGCGACGGGGGTTTCCGAGACGGTAATCTCCTCCAGTCCCGGTTCCGCAGTCAGATGCACCCGGTTTCCTGCGGCATTCTGGTAACCCAACTGGATCTCCCGGTATTTCAAAACTTCCTTGCCGTTTTCGTCCAGCCCCCGGGTGTCCTGAACGGCGAGGTTCTGGAAGGCGTAGCCGCTCTCAAATTGCTCCACTGCGTCGATCTGGAACCCGGCTTTTTTCATGGCTTTGCCGATGTCCTGATAGTTGCTGCTTCTGAAGTGCTCCGCACCGCTGACCAGAGACTGGATATTCAGGAAATCGGCGGCGTAGGCGGTAATCATCAGCACGGGAATCAGCGCCGCGACCAGCAGAGGCTTCCAGAGATGTTTTCGCTTTCCTGCCTGCTTCTTGTTGCTTCGCAACTGGCCGGCCTCCAGCACGTAGTCGTCCTTTACGTCCGAAATGGCGTCACATAAAAATTTACCCGTCATAGTAAGTCCTCCTTTTCAAGCTGCTTTTTCAGATTTTTCCGCAAACGGTAGAGCATGGAAGCTACCTTACTGACGGAAAAACCGGTTTTTTCCGCAATCACCGCAATGGGATCCAGATACCAGTACCGGCACAGGAAGATACTGCGCTCCGTTTTGGGAAGGGACTCCAGAAAGCGGTTCAGGCTGGCGACCAGCTCCTTGCGGGTTGCCACCGTCTCCGGGCTGTCGGAATTCCCCACGATTTCCTCCAGCTCCTCCAGCGCTACATCCGCTTCTCCGCCGCCCCGTTTTTCCCGGCTGCGGGTTCTCAGACGGTCAATGGCCAGATTCCGGGTGATTTTCCCGAGATAGGTGGCCAGCGCCGCAGGCCGTTTGGGCGGTATGCTGTTCCAGGCGGAGAGATAGGCGTCGCTTACGCTTTCCTCCGCGTCTTCGTTATTTTCCAGAATGTTGTATGCAATGCAGTGGCAGTAGCCGCCATATTTGCTGGCTGTTTCGGAAATGGCATTTTCCGACCGGTTCCAGTAGAGATCCAGGATTTCCTGATCGTCCACACGAACACCTCCTTTTTCTGTCCTGATACTAATTCTTGATTAAAAATCTTTAATATCAGCTTGGCCTATTGGTGCAATACGGCGTTATCGTCACTTGCCATACATACAGTATGGCTGCGTTCCTCTGCCTTGTCTTGCGCCAACATCCCTACGCTGATGATTAAATCTTTTTACCAAGAATTAGTATGAAAGGCCTTTCACTTCTATACACGATAAACAGAGCCGGACATTGCACCATCGCCGAAAAAATGTGCAGAGCCGCTGGCTGCTGGCTTTTCAGACGGAAATCATGCGTTACTGGGCAGCATCCGAACAGTGCTGCCTGGCAATCTGCATGAATTTTCTCAGAATATCGTCTCCCGGATACGGCTGAAAGAACATTCCGAAGGACAGCTCCGGCGCGCCGTCCAGATTCACAACGGCCAGACGGGATTCGCATGGCACAAGCGCTCTTGGCAGTACCGCCATGCCGAACCCAGCCTCAGCCAAAACAATGGAGGCTTCCACACTGGCGCAGAAATGCAGCTGTGCGGGCTTTTTGCCCTCTGCCAGCGTCCATTGCAGTTTTGCCACCTCCGGGATGAGATTGATGGGACTGCAGAAGATCAGGGACTGTTCCTTCAACGCCTCCGTGGTCAGGGCTTCCCGCCCGGCCAGAGGATGCCCGGCTTCGCAGACGCAGACAATGGGACTTTTCTGCAATTCCCGGAAGGATAGCCTGCTGTCCTCCTTTGCATTGTCACGAATGTCAAGAATCACATCCACCGTCCCGTTTTCCAGAAGCTGGTGCAGCTGCCCGCCGGGGACGACCACCAGGTGGGGATGCAGATTTGGGTAGTGCGTTTTCAGCTCCCGCAGACAGCCGGACAGAAGCCCCATCTGGCTGTAGCTGCTGCACCCGATGGACAGCTTCTCAATCGGCCGGTCTTCCGGACTTTGAAACCGCAGCTTTGCCTGGGCTGCGATGGCGACCATGCTCTGGGCGTCGGAGAGGAAGGACTGTCCCTCCGGCGTGATCTCCACCAGCCGCGTGGTTCGCCGGAAAAGCGGCACATTGAGTTCCGTCTCCAGCGACTTGATCTGGTGGGTGATGGCGGGCTGAGAAATATTCATTTTCTCCGCTGCCCGGGCAAAGCTCATTGTGTTGGCAACTGCAAGAAAGCAGCTTAGCTGAAAGGTATTCATGGAAGTTCCTCCTGACGTTCCCGGATGGGAATTCTGCCTTTCAGAATACCACAGAAAGGGAAATCTTTCAATAATAAAATATGTTTATTAATAGATAAAAAGATTAATTATTAATTTAGCACTCATACCTTGACAGTGCTAAAAAACGTGGTATAATGCAGACAAACGATCAATCAACCGGGGGCAATCCCCCCCACCAAGCTGAAAGGAGCAATTGTTATGTTTACCACTTATGCGATCAGAAGAAACCTGTTCGATGAAATCGCCGATTCCGCTTTCGGCAACCACAATACCATCGGCCTGATGAACACGGATATCCGGGAGACGGATCAGGGCTTTGAGATGGCCGTGGATCTGCCCGGTGTCCAGAAGGAGAACCTGAGCGCGGAGCTGAAGGACGGCTACCTGAACATCAGCGCCACCATCAACCGCACCGAGGAGGCGGAGAATTCCAAGGGCAGATACCTGCGTCGGGAGCGCTTTGTCGGCTCCATGCGCCGTACCTTCTATGTCGGCGACAAGGTCACGCAGGAGGACATCCACGCCCGGTTCCAGGATGGCGTGCTGTGCATCTTCATCCCCAAGAAGCAGCAGCCCGTTCTGGAGCAGAAGAATCTGATTGCCATTGAAGACTGATTCTCTTCGGCGATAAGGGGTGTTTGCCGTGAAGTTTGAATGCAACGCCAATACGCCCCGCTTTCGCTTTTCGGAGATCCGGGAAATTTACAATCACTCGCAGGAGAAATCCACCGAAGCCCTTCGGGAAACCGCCCACAGGCTGTTTCCCGGCCGCGACCCGGTCATGTATGAGAATCTGATGATTCGTACCGGCTGCGGCAGAGCGTTCCTGCACGAAGGGGAGTACACCCTTCCCAAATGGACGATCATTGCCCATCCAACCTGGTATGGCGTGATGGAGGACGGTACGATTTATCCCTATTGCGACCCATCATTTTACAGGAGGAATACAAATGAAGATTCAGCCGCTGGCGGATCACATTGTGATAAAGATGCTTGAAGCCGAGGAAACCACGGAAAGTGGTATTGTCCTCGCAACTGCCAACAAGGAGAAATCCCAGATTGCCGCCGTTATCGCAGTGGGACCCGGTACAGAAGAGAACCCCGTGGCCGTGAAAGTCGGCGATAAGGTTCTGGTTGGCAAGTATGCCGGCACGGAAGTGAAAATTGACAAGGAAGAATACAATGTCATCCGCATGAGTGACGTTCTTGCAATCGTAGAATAAGGAGAAATTGGTCATGGCAAAGCAGATTATTTATGGAGAAGATGCCCGGAAGGCGCTGTGCGCCGGACTGGACACTCTGGCGGATACCGTTAAAATTACCCTCGGCCCCAAAGGCCGCAACGTGGTTCTCGGCAAGAAGTTTGGTAAGCCCCTGATTACCAATGACGGTGTGACCATCGCCAAGGAAATCCAGCTGCCCGATCCCTATGAGGACATGGGCGCTCAGGTGGTTCGTGAAGTTGCCACCAAGACCAACGACATTGCCGGCGATGGCACTACCACTGCCACTGTGCTGGCGCAGGCGTTGGTAAAGGAAGGCATGAAGAACGTGGCGGCAGGCGCGGCGCCTCTGGAACTGAAGCGGGGCATGGAGAAGGCCGCCAAAGCTGCCGTGGAGGCAATCGCGTCCAACAGCCAGGCGGTTTCCGACACCAAGGACATTGCCCGGGTCGCGACGATTTCCGCCGGCGACGAGTCCATCGGCGACCTGATCGCCGACGCCATGGAAAAGGTCAGTGCGGATGGCATCATCACGGTGGGCGAGAACAAGACCACGGCGGAGACCTATGCCGAAGTGGTGGAAGGTATGCAGTTTGACCATGGCTACATCACGCCCTACATGGCAACCGACAAGGAAAAGATGGAAGCCAATGTGGAGGATGCCTACCTGCTGATTACCGACAAGAAGATCAGCTCCATTCAGGACATTCTGCCCCTGCTGGAGCAGCTGGTGAGAAGCGGCAAGAAGCTGGTCATTATTGCCGACGACGTGGAGGGTGAGGCGCTGTCCACGCTGATTGTGAACGGTCTGCGGGGCACCTTTACGGTGGTTGCGGTGAAGGCTCCCGGCTATGGCGACAACCGGAAGGATCTGCTGCAGGATATTGCTGTCCTGACCGGCGGCACCTATGTCAGCAGCGATCTGGGTTATGAGCTGAAGGATACCACCATTGGTATGCTGGGTCATGCCCGTCAGGTGAAGGTCACCAAGGATACCACCACCATTATTGGCGGCTACGGCGATAAGCAGACCATTGCTGACCGGGTCTCCATGATCCGCAGCCAGCTGGCGCACGCGGACGCTCTGGCGGATACCAAGAACCTGACCGATCGGCTGGCGAAGCTGTCCGGCGGCGTGGCGGTGATCCGTGCCGGCGCAACCACGGAAGTTGAGATGCAGGAGAAGAAGCTGCGCATTGAGGATGCGCTGAACGCGACCAAGGCGGCTGTGGAAGAGGGCATCGTGGCCGGCGGCGGCACTGCGCCCATCAATGCCATTCCTGCGGTCCAGGCGGTCTGCGACAGTCTGGAGGGCGACCAGCGTACCGGCGCCCGGATTGTCCTGAAGGCACTGGAGGCGCCTGTGCGTCAGATTGCGGCCAATGCCGGTCTGGACGGCAGCGTGATCGTGGACAAACTGCTCACCATCAATAAGCCTAATTATGGCTTCAATGCGCTGACGGAGGAATATGTAGATATGATCGAGGCGGGGATTGTTGACCCTGCAAAGGTCACCCGTACCGCTCTGGAGAACGCCGTCAGCGTTGCCGCAATGGTTCTGACTACCGAGAGCCTGGTGGCCGATCAGCCGGAAGAGAAGTCTGCGCCCGCCGGCGGCGACAACGATATGTACGACTGATCCCCATTCAGACAAAGCCGGATCCAAATACCTCCTAAATCCCTTCTGGCGGAAAGTATCCCTGCGGTTTCCACCTCTCTCCGGCAGGCCTTTCCGTACCCGTCAGGATTGCCCAATCCTGAACTGCGCCCCGCCTGTTGTCAACAGGCGGGGCGATTTTCCAGCTCATGCCCCAAGTATAAAATAATCCGAACCCTTCTCCTACTGAGATAAGGTTCGGATTATTCTGCTTTGGTACGCCAGAAGGGACTCGCAACATTATGGTGCCGGCGTCGTCGAGCCGCCGTCGGGCAAATGTCCACCGGACATTTGCATTTTATGGTTCGAGTCCCTCCTGAAAAACAAAAACGAGTCATCCCGGATGGGATAACCCGTTTTTGGTACGCCAGAAGGGACTCGAACCCCCGACCTACTGATTCGTAGTCAGTCACTCTATCCAACTGAGCTACTGGCGCATGTCTCAGCGACTGCAATATAATAGCACAGGGCTATTGAAAAAGCAAGCCTTTTTTCTAAAAAACAGGATTTTATTTTTGACGGTGTTCTCCGGGTTGACAGGGGAAGGTCGCCTATAGTAAAATAGCGGGAAAACGAGGAGGAATACCATGGCGGAACAACAGAACCTTGCCCTGCTTCCGGATTTGCTTTTGCCCTGGTATCGGGAAAACCGGCGGGAGCTTCCCTGGCGTGCGGATCGGAAGCCGTACCACATCTGGCTGTCGGAAATCATGCTCCAGCAGACCCGGGTGGAGGCAGTGAAGGGTTACTACACCCGCTTTCTTGCGGCGCTACCCACGATTTCCGCGTTGTCGCAGTGCGATGACGAACTGCTGCACAAGCTGTGGGAGGGGCTGGGGTACTACAGCCGGGTTCGGAACCTGAAGAAAGCGGCGCAGGTGGTGATGGAACACTACGGCGGCGTGTTTCCGGCGAATTACTCCGATGTGCTGGCGTTGCCGGGAATCGGAGCCTATACCGCCGGTGCCATCTGCTCCATTGCCTACGATCAGCCTACCCCGGCTGTGGACGGAAACGTTTTGCGGGTGATTTCCCGGCTGACAGATGACGACACTCCCATTGACCTGCCGGAGACGAAGCGCCGCATCACGGATTTGCTGGCGGCGATCTATCCTAAGGAGGCCGGAGAGTTTACCCAGGCGCTGATGGAACTGGGCGCTACGGTCTGCGGCCCAAACCGCAAGCCGGACTGCGATAATTGCCCCTGTCGGCTGCTGTGTCGGGGACTGCGCAGCGGCAGGGCAGAAGCACTGCCTCTGAAATCTCCAAAACGGGAGAGACGGCAGGAGGATAGAACGGTTTTCATCCTGAGCTGTGACGGAAGCTTTGCCCTGGAGAAGCGTCCGGACAGCGGCCTGCTGGCGGGGCTGTGGCAGTTCCCCAATGTGCCGGGGCATCTGGACACGGCGCAGGCACTGGAGGCAGTGGAGCAAATGGATCTTCACCCCAGGGAAATTCTGCGGGAAGTGGAGAAAAAGCATATTTTCACCCATATTCAGTGGAATATGAAGGGAATTTATCTGGAAGTTGCCAAAACAGGCGGCGGCTTTCGGTGGTTTACGGAAGAACAAATCAACTTGCAGGCGGCGCTGCCGACAGCGTTCCGCCAATTCTGGGAGAGATAGGAATGTACGATTTTCATATGCACTCCCGGGTGTCCTTCGACGGGCACGATACGGGAGAAGCCATGGCGCAGGCTGCGTTGGACGCGGGACTGGAAGAGATCTGCTTTACCGATCATATTGACTACGACCCCATGGGAACCATGGGGGACATGGCCTTCGACACGGCGCGGTACAATGCCGAATATGACGGGCTGCTTGTTCCGGGGCTGAAAATCCGCCGGGGCATGGAATTTGGCATGACCCGGGACAATGTTGCCCAGTTTCATCAGGAACTGAAGCGGCGGAAGTTCGATTTCGTCTTGGGATCGATTCATTTTGTGGATGGGCTGGACGTGTATTTTGAACCCTTCTGGAAGGGCAAGACGGTGTGGCAGGCGGAGCGGCGGTGCCTGGAGGAGACGCTGGCCTGCGTACAGCTGCATGAGGACTTTGACGTACTGGCGCACCTGACCTATATCGGAAAAACCATGGCGCACCCTGCACCCCGACCGGTGCCTTATGAGGAACACCGGGAGATCATTGATGAAATTCTCCGTATTCTGGCACAGAAGGGGAAGGGACTGGAGTTGAACACCAGCGGTCTGGATCGCTGCGGTGGATTTCTGCCCACTGCGGATTACTTCCGCCGGTTCAAGGAACTGGGCGGCGAGATTGTCACCGTAGGCTCGGACGCCCATCGAACCGACCGGGTGGGTCAGTATTCCCGGGAGGCCTGCGCCCTTCTGAAGGATATTTTCGGCTATGTCTGTACCTTTGAGAATAGAAAACCAATTTTCCACAAATGAAAAAAACAGGATGCGACGCAGGAAACCGGCCGCATCCTGTTTTTTTAAGTCGTCTCGGCAAGATGCGCCGCAATATAATCCTGCATTTGCTGGACAGCCAGAAGCTGCTGTGTTATTTTCCTCACCTCCGATGCCTTTATTCTGGGGCAACACCGCACAATGGGAACTGCGGACTTCGGCGGATCTTTTACCCCAACCGTGCAGTATGAAAAATGGGGAATACATCCGGTATTTCCGCGTTTTCCATACTTTCGCTCGGGTCAAAATCTCTCGCCGAATCTCCTTGCCCCATTATGCGGTGTTACCCTGGCGCAAAACGGCGGAAATTTCCCGATTATTTTTGCGAAAATACAACATCCGGGCTTCCTTCTGCCTGTGAATTCCGTGCTCAGGACGGGGAAACGCGGATAACGCTTGCATTTTATCCTGAGACATGGTAAAATTCACTGAGATGTATCGATGATTCACGGCGAACGAAAAGGATGTGCAGACAGAGAATGAAAAAACTGAGTCGCGGGGCGTTTGAAGATATGAAGGGCTTCGTCCGCGTGGCGGAAACGCTGCTGGAGGTAGTGCTGTTAACGGTTGCCTACTACATTGCCTGGAAACGAGGCTACGGTCTGGAATATTTTGTCTATAAGGGCAAGTACGTGCTGATGGGCGTGTATGCGGTATTGCTGTACGCCATGTTTTTGAACTCGGAGTGCACCATGTTCGGGCAGCTGCACCGGGTGGATCTGATTATGGGGCAGATCATTTCCTTGTGCCTTGTGAATGTGATTACCTATTTTCAGCTGTGCCTGATTGGAAACGCCATGCTGTCGCCCACCCCGATGCTGCTGCTGACAGCGGCGGATGTCGGCATTGCGATTGTCCTTATTTTTGTGTATACCAGCCTGTACCACCGGCTGTACGCGCCCCATGATATGCTTCTGGTCTACGGCCATCGCCGGGGTGTGGAGCTGAAGATCAAGATGGATACCCGCCGGGACAAGTATAATATCAGCAAGCTGATCTCAGCGGATGAGGGCTTTGACACCATCGTGAAGGAAATCCCCAAATACGACGCGGTGATTCTCAACGACGTGCCGGCACAGCTGCGCAATGACCTGCTGAAATTCTGCTATCGTTACCGGGTGCGTACCTACGTCGCGCCCAAGCTGACGGACATCATGATTCGCGGCGCAAGAAATATCACCCTGTTTGATACGCCGCTACTGCTGGTGAAGGGCACCGGCCTGACCCCGGCGGAGCGGGTGGCGAAACGAACCATGGACATTGTCATCAGCGCCGTTGTGCTGCTGGTGCTGTCACCGCTGATGCTGCTGGTAGCGGCGGCGATCAAGCTGGAGGACGGCGGCCCCGTGTTCTTCCGGCAGAAGCGGCTGACCCGGAACGGCCGGGAGTTTGAAATTCTCAAATTCCGCAGCATGATTGTGGATGCGGAAAAATATGCCGGCGCTGTGCTGGCGACGGACAATGACCCCCGGATCACCCGGGTGGGACGGATCATTCGCCCCTTCCGCATTGACGAACTGCCCCAGCTTCTGAATATTCTGAAGGGGGACATGAGCATCGTGGGACCCCGCCCGGAGCGGAAGGTTATTGCGGATGAATACTGCAAGGAGATTCCGGAATTTGCCTACCGGCTGAAGGTGCGGGGCGGCCTGACCGGCTATGCCCAGATTTACGGCAAGTACAACACCAGCGCCTACGACAAGCTTCGTCTGGATCTGATGTATATTGAAAACTATTCTCTGCTGCTGGATATCAAGCTGATGATTCTCACCATCCGCATTCTGTTCAGCAAGGAAAGCACCGAGGGTGTGGACAAGGCGGAGGAGAACCAGAAGCGGGCAGATGCGCTGCTGGAGGAACTGGATCAGGAAAAGGAAAAGCCGACGGAATGACCGGCGGCTTCCGGAAAGGGGAGAGATGGGAATGACGGAACGCAAGCGTAGCGGCAACAGTATTTTGCGGATTGTGTTTGTTGCCCTTTCTTTCCTGTTTCAGGTTGCGTGGCTGGTGGCGCTGACCATGAAGCTGAATGCGTATTCTGCAGGGCTGTCTCTGTTCACCACGCTGCTCAGCCTGATTGTGGTACTGCGGCTGAACGGCAAGCATACCAACACCGCCATGAAGATGCCCTGGATCATGCTGATTCTCGTGCTGCCGGTGATGGGTCTGAGCCTGTACTTTCTGGTGGAAATGCTGGGGGATCCCGGCGTCGGCAAGCGCCTGCGTGCTGTCCGGGAGGATATGAAGGAGGAAATCCCCGCCAATGCGCAGACCGCGCTACAGCATCTGGAGCAGCAGAGCCTGCCGGAAGCCAATCAGGCGCGATACCTGTGGAACTACACCCGCTGGCCGGTGTATGAGAACACTGCGGTGACCTTTTACGCCCAGGCGAAGGATGCGTTTGAGGCCTTGAAAGCGGATCTGGAACAGGCGGAGCACTTCATTTTTATGGAGTACTTCATCGTGGAGGACAGCTCCTGTTTCCGGGAAATCGAGGAGATTCTCATTCGCAAACGGGCGCAGGGTGTGGAAGTGCGGCTGATGTATGACGACATCGGCAGTGTTGGCTATGTCAACATGGTGTTCGCCAAACGGCTGAACGAGGAGGGCATCCAGTGCTATCCCTTTAACCCGGCGATGCCGGTGCTGAATCTGTTCCTGAACCACCGGGATCACCGGAAAATCACGGTGATTGACGGCAAGGTGGGTCATACCGGCGGATATAATCTGGCGGAGGCCTACTTTGACCGGAAGCATCCCTTCGGGCAGTGGAAGGATACGGGTCTGCGGCTGGAGGGCGAGGCAGTCCGAAGCCTGACCGGCGCGTTTCTGGAACTTTGGAGCGTCCAGAGCCGACAGAAGCAGGACTACGGGAAGTATCTGGACATTGTCCACAGCGTCCCGGCTGCCGGCTTTGTTCAGCCCTTTGCCGATAACCCCCTCGGGCAGGAGCGGGCTGCGGAGGAAGTCTATCTAAATCTGATTTCCCAAGCCGACAGGACGCTGTACTTTATGACGCCCTACCTGATCATCACCGATGAAATGAGCCGTGCTCTGCGTATGGCAGCCAAACGCGGGGTGGATGTGCGGATCATCACCCCGGGCATTCCGGATAAGAAAATGGTGTATGCTGTCACCCGTTCTTACTATGCGGGGCTTGCCTGTCAGGGCGTGCGGATCTACGAGTATACCCCGGGCTTCTGCCATGCCAAGCAGTGTATCTGCGATGGGCAGGTAGCTACGGTGGGCACCTCCAATCTGGATTACCGCAGCCTGTATCACCATTTTGAGAACAACGTGGTGCTCTATGGCTGCGATGCCGTTGGGGACGTGGCTGCCGATTTTGAAAATACGTTTCCTCTGTGCCGGGAGGTAACGGAGCAGTATCGCGCCGGACGGGGTGCCGTGCTGCGAACCTGGCAGTATATCCTGCGGCTGTTTGCTCCTCTGATGTAATTTCTATGGAACCTCTGAATAAATCATCTTCGGCTGAGCCGAAATCTTCTGCCGTCAGCTCTTGCCGATTTAATCAGAGCTTCCCTACCCCTGCTTCCAATCGCCTGCCGAGCTCTGCGGCAGGCGGTTTTTGCCGGGAAAAAGAAAAGAGACTTGCAAAAGCAGGGAAAGCTGGTATAATAGTACCACTAATATCATGGCGGAGTGTGCCTGTGGGAAAGGAGTTTGTCTATGTCCCTGCGAGCCAGACTGCATCAAATCTGGATGAAAAAGCGACCCAGAAGCCTCAGTGCGACGAAGGTGATTGCGGGCGCTTTTGCGGCGATCATTCTGCTGGGCGCGCTGCTGCTGAATTTGCCGGCGGCATCCCGCAGCGGAGTATCCGCAGGCTTCCTTCCGGCGTTGTTTACGGCTACGTCCGCCGCCTGTGTTACGGGTCTTTCCCTGTTTGACACCTGGAGCCAGTGGAGCGGCTTCGGACAGATTGTGTTGCTGTGCCTGATCCAGATCGGCGGATTGGGCTTTATGTCGGCGGCGACGCTGATTATTTTCCTCCTGCGCAGACGCATCGGCCTGAAGCAGCGGCTAGTCATGGCACAGGCGCTGAGTGTGGGGGATATTAACGGCATCGTCCGCCTGCAAAAAATGGTGCTTAAGGGCAGCTTCCTGATTGAGGGAATTGGCGCGGTTGTTTTGTTTGTACGGTTTTTGCCGAGATACGGTTGGGTGCGGGCGCTGAAATGGGGTGTGTTTCATTCCGTTTCCGCCTTCTGCAATGCAGGCTTCGATATTTTTGGCGCTTTGGAGCCCGGCTCCAGTGTCATGGCGTTTCAATCTGACCCCGTTGTGCTGCTGACGCTGATGGCGCTGATTATCGTGGGCGGTCTGGGCTTTCTGGTCTGGGAGGATATCCTGGAGAAGCGGCGATTCCGGGATTTGAGCGTGTATACCCGTCTGGTGCTGCTGACCACTCTGGGGCTGATCCTTTCCGCCTGGGCACTGATGTGCGTTCTGGAATGGAAGAATCCCGCTACACTGGGCAATATGCCCTTGGGGGACAAGCTCCTCAACGGCCTGTTCCAGTCCGTGACACTGCGGACTGCCGGCTTTGCCTCCGTGGATCAGGGAGCGATGACGGACGCCGGGAAGGCGGTTTGCATGGTCTTCATGCTCATCGGCGGCTCCTCCGGCTCCACGGCAGGCGGACTGAAAACCGTGACCTTTATTGTTCTGGTGCTGTCCCTCACAGCGAGAGCCAGAGGGAAGAGCCGGGTGTGCGTGTTCCAGAGGTCGATTCCCCAGGGACAGGTGCTGGACGCCATGACCATCGCGTTTACCATGACGGCGCTGGCCATGCTGGGCGGCATTTTTGTCAGCGCTACCTCGCCGGTGGGGTTTACGGACGCGCTGTTTGAAGCGGTCTCCGCACTGGGTACCGTGGGGCTGACGGCGGGAGCGACCGGGCTGCTGAGCACCGCCTCCCAAATTCTCATTATCATTTATATGTATTTCGGCCGGGTGGGCGTGCTGACCATCAGCATGGGCTTTCTGGCAGGCGACAGAGCGGAAGAGCGCTTCCACTATGCGGAGACGAATCTGCTGATCGGATAGGAGGACATGGATGAAATCTTATATTGTGATCGGACTGGGACGGTTCGGGCAGACCCTTGCCAGCCAGCTGTGTATGCTGGGCGCTGAGGTGTTGGCGTTGGATAAGCGCGACGATCTGGTGCAGCAGATGGCGGACAGTGTGACCCATGCTGTGGTGGGAGATGCCCAGGACAAGGAAGTGCTGCGGGCGCTGGGCGCACGGAATTTTGACTGCGCCATCATTGCCATCGGCAGTGATCTGGCAGCTTCCGTACTGACGGCCATGAACCTGAAGGAGCTGGGGGTACCCTATATTATCTGCAAGGCGCACGATGAAACCCACCGCAAGGTACTGGAGAAGTTGGGAGTTGACCGGGTGATTATCCCGGAGCAGGAGAACGCCCAGCGGCTGGCAAGGAGCCTGAACTCCCACAATGTGCTGGAATATATCGAATTGAGCGAGGACTACGGCATCCTGGAGATTCCTGCGCCGAAGGTATGGCTGGACAAGACTCTGAAGGAGTTGAATGTCCGGGCAAAGCTGGGCGTGAATATTATCGCGGTGGAGAACGGGAAGAAGACCAACGTTTCTCCGCCGGCGGATTACTGCATCCAGTCCGGGGATGTGCTGGTGGTGCTGGGAGATAACTACGCGCTGGAGGCTGTGCAGAAGCTGTGATGGAGCTGACGATTACCTCCCGGAAAAATCCCCTGCTTCAGCAGGTAAAGAAACTTCTGTCTTCCCGGAAAGCCCGGGAAGAGGCGGGGCTGTTTGTTGGCGACGGTACCAAACTGCTGGCGGAAGCGGTTCGCTACTGCCCGGGTCTGGATACGGTGATTGCGTCGGAGGGCGTGGAGGTCTCCCTGCCGGAGACTGTGCGCCTTGTCCGGGTTCCGGCGGATGTGATGGCTTCCATTTCCCCCATGGAGACACCTCAGGGAGCGCTGTTCCTGTGCCGGATGCCGGAGAAAAAGGCCTTTGCGCCCCAACCGGGGATGCTGCTGCTGGACGGCCTTCAGGATCCGGGAAACCTGGGCACCATACTGCGTACGGCGGACGCGCTGGATGTATCCGTGGCGCTGCTGGAGGGCTGCGCGGATCCTTACAGCCACAAGGTGGTTCGCGCCAGCATGGGCGCGGTGTTTCGCACCCAGCCGGTGCAGACCGATTGGGAAACGGCACGGCGGGTCTGCCGTCAGAAAAGCATTCCCATTGGCGTGACGGCGCTGAGCAGCCGGGCGAAGGATCTGCGGAACGCGCCGCTGGAAATCATGGCGGTGGTGATCGGCAGCGAAGGCAGGGGCGTCCGACAGGAAATTCTGGACAGCGCCGACGATGCGCTGATTATTCCCATGAATCCCCACTGTGAATCGCTGAACGCGGCGGTGGCGGCCACCATTGTCATGTGGCAGATGAAACAGAGATACTGACGAAAAGAGGGAGCAAAAATGCTGGTGCATTGGATATGGCTGGCACACAGACCCGGCGTAAGCGACCGGATGAAGGCTGTGTTGCTGGAGCATTTTTGCGATCCGGAGGACATTTATTTTGCGGATACCGGCGCCTTTGACCATGTGCAGGAGCTGACCCCGGAAGCCCGGGAGTCTCTGACGGACAAGAATCTTGCGCCGTCAGAGCGGATTCTGGAAGACTGCTGCCGTCTTGGGCTGCATATTCTGACGTATCGGGACGCGGCTTATCCCGTGCGGCTGAAGAATATTCCCGACCCGCCGATGGTGCTGTATTATAAGGGGCAGCTGCCCCAGCTGGACGGTGTTCCGGTGATTGGCGTGGTGGGTACCCGCAAGGCCTCCGCCTACGGCATGACCGCCGCCAAGCGTATGGGCTATCAGATCGGCAAATGCGGCGCAGTGGTGGTGTCCGGTATGGCCTACGGCATTGACGGCATGGCCATGTCCGGCGCGCTGTCCGCCGGGGCGGCGACCGTGGGCGTTTTGGGCAATGGCGCGGACATTGTGTACCCGCTTTCCAACCGGGCGCTGTTCCGGGACGTGGAGCGGTATGGGTGCCTTCTCAGCGAGTTTGCGCCGGGTCAGCCGCCGGCGAAATGGACATTCCCCAAGCGGAACCGGATCATCAGCGGCCTCAGCTGCGGTGTGCTGGTGGTGGAAGCGCCGGAGGTTAGCGGCGCGCTTATCACCGCCCGACAGGCGGCGGAACAGGGGCGGGATGTTTTTGTGGTTCCGGGGAATATTGACACCCCCACCTGTGCCGGCAGCAACCGCCTTTTGCGGGAGGGCGCGATCATGGTCTCCTCCGGCTGGGAGGTTTTGAGCGAATATCAGGCCATATACCCGGATAAAATCCGCCGGGAGGATGGCGCTTCCAGCCTGACCGCCTATCCGGACGAGGTGCGCCGAGCCGCGGATGAGGCGGAAAAAGCGCCGCCAAAAGTGGCACAAAAGCCCCGGATTCCCGACGGAACGTCGGATCTTAAGAAAAAATTAGAGAAAAAATCCATTGACAAGGAGCCTTCCGCGCCTTATAGTGACGTAAGCGCCGCCAGTCCTCAGCTGACCGAGGAGGAGCAGCAGGTGGTGTCGGCGCTTCGCGGCGGTAAGCGGCTGGTGGACGATGTGGTTGCGCAGACCGGGCTGACCACCGGGAAGCTGCTGACCATTCTGACTATGCTGGAGCTGAAAGGCGTCATCCGACAGCTGCCGGGAAAATGGATTACTTTAGTGTAACGAAACGGAGAAGCATGAAGACATGGGTAAGACGAACAATCTTGTGATCGTGGAGTCCCCCTCCAAAGCAAAGACAATCGGCCGGTATCTGGGCTCTGATTATACCGTAAAAGCCAGTATGGGTCACCTCCGGGATCTTCCCAAGAGCAAAATGGGCGTGGATCTGGAGCATGACTTTACCCCCCAGTACATCCCGGTACGGGGGAAAGAGGCACTGATTAAGGAACTGAAAGCGGATGCGGCCAAGGCGGATACCGTGTATCTCGCCACCGACCCTGACCGGGAAGGAGAGGCCATTTCCTGGCACCTCAAGGAGCTGCTGGGACTGCCCGATGGGAAAGCCCAGCGGGTCACCTTTAATGAAATCACCAGGAAGGTAGTCCAGGATTCTATCCAGCACCCACGGGATATCGATTATGATCTGGTTGACGCCCAGCAGGCACGGCGGATTCTGGACAGAATCGTTGGCTACGAGCTGTCGCCCCTTCTGTGGAAAAAGGTGCGGCGGGGTCTGTCCGCCGGACGCGTGCAGTCCGTGGCCACCCGGCTGGTGGTGGATCGGGAAAACGAGATCCGGGCGTTCCAGCCCAGGGAATACTGGTCGCTGGATGTAACCCTGCGCAGGCTGGGCAAACCCGGCTCTTTTGTCGCGCACTATTACGGAAGCCCCCAAAAGCAGGAGCTGGAAACCGAGGCGCAGACCCTCAGCGTGATCAACGACATTACCGGGAAGGAATTTACCGTTACCGATGTGAAAAAAGCGGAGAAGAAACGTTCTTCCGCGCCGCCCTTTACCACCTCCACCTTGCAGCAGGAGGCCTCCCGGAAGCTGGGCTTTACCCCCAAGAAAACCATGATGGTTGCCCAGCAGCTCTATGAAGGCGTGGAAGTGGAGGGTATCGGCACCACGGGCCTGATTACCTATATGCGTACCGACTCCCTGCGGCTCTCCGACGAAGCCATGGATGCCGCCGCCGACCTGATTTGCAGCCGCTATGGCAAAGCCTATTACTATGGTAGCCACCATGTGTTTAAGACCAAAGCCGGTGCCCAAGACGCCCACGAAGCCATCCGTCCTTCCCATGTGGAGCTGGATCCGGAGCAGATTCACGGGAGCCTGACGCCGGATCAGTATAAGCTTTATAAGCTGATCTGGAGCCGCTTTCTGGCGACCCAGATGGCGAACGCCGTGTTTGACACGGTGTCCATCGATACCGAGTGCGCCGGGCACGTGTTCCGCGCCAGCCACCAGAGTATGCGTTTCCCCGGCTTTATCGCCGTTTATGAGGAAGGCCGGGACGACGACGGTGAAGCGGTGGGTTCTCCGCTGCCGGATCTGGCAGTGGGGGAGAAGGCCGGTGCGGACAAGATGGAGAAGGCGCAGCACTTCACCCAGCCGCCTGCCAGATATACCGAGGCCACTCTGGTCAAGGCCATGGAGGAAAAGGGCGTGGGGCGGCCTTCCACCTACGCTGCCACCATCTCCACCATTGAGGATCGGGAATATGTGGTCAAGCAGGATCGGCGCCTGGCGCCCACGCCGCTGGGCGAGATCGTCACCGGATTGATGATGGAGCATTTCAAGGATATCATCGATGTGGAGTTTACCGCCAACATGGAATCCCGGCTGGATGCCGTGGAGGAGGGAAAGCAGCACTGGAAGGCGCTGCTGGCGGAATTCTATGCCGGCTTCAGCAAGGAAATGAAGGACGCCGAGCAGGCGCTGGAGGGCGTTCACCTGAAGGTGCCTGAAGAGGAAACCGACGAGGTCTGCGAACTGTGCGGACGGAAAATGGTGGTGAAAATGGGGCGTTACGGCAAGTTCCTTGCCTGCCCCGGATTCCCTGAGTGCAAGAACACCAAGCCGCTGGTGGAGCGGATGCCGGGTCGGTGTCCCAGGTGCGGCAGCGGGCTTCTCAAACGCAAATCCAAGAAGGGCTATGCCTACTATGCCTGCGAGAGAGGCGCAGAGTGCGGCTTTATGAGCTGGGACGTACCCACCGCCGAGGATTGCCCGGAATGCGGACAGACCATGTTCAAGAAGTCCGGCAAGGGGCGGATGAAGCCCTTCTGCATTAATGAAAACTGCCCGAATTTCCTGCCGGAGGATCAGCGGGGCTACTATAAGAAGAGAACGGCGGAGGCCGCGCAGCCCGGGGAGGAAGCCCAGGAGCAGGCGGAGAAGAAGCCGACCGCCGCAAAAAAGACCCCGACTAAAAAGACCACGGCGAAAAAGACCACAGCCGGGAAGACGGAAAAGTCGAAGAAGGCCGCAGCCCGGAAGACGAAGGAGGCCTGATTCATGCAGGTGAAAGTCATCGGCGCAGGCCTTGCCGGCTGTGAAGCCGCGTGGCAGCTGGCGAACCGGGGAATCGATGTAGTGCTTTACGAGATGAAGCCTCAAAAAATGACCCCGGCGCATCACAGCCCGGATTTCGCGGAACTGGTGTGTTCCAACTCTCTGCGTGGCGACCGGCTGGAAAATGCGGTCGGCCTGCTGAAAGAGGAATTGCGGCGCTTAGGCAGTCTGATTCTTTCCTGCGCGGAAGCCACGCGGGTGGAGGCCGGCGGCTGTCTGGCTGTGGATCGGGGAGGCTTTTCCCGGATGGTCACGGAGAAGATCCGCAGCCATCCCAATATTACCGTGGTGGAGGAAGAAGTCACCCGGGTGCCGGAAGAGCCCGTGATCGTCGCCACCGGCCCGCTGACCTCGGACAGCTTAAGCCGCGCCATCGGGGAGTACTTTGGAGGAACCGGGTATCTCCACTTTTTCGACGCCGCCGCGCCGCTGGTCACGGCGGAATCCGTGGATATGGAGCTTGCCTGGTGGCAGTCCCGGTACGATCGGGGCACACCGGATTATGTCAACTGCGCCATGAATCGGCAGGAATATGAGGCCTTCTGGCAGGCGCTGACCACGGCGGAGGAGGCGGAAGTCCACGGCTTTGAGGACAAGAACGTCTTTGAAGGCTGTATGCCGGTGGAGGTCATGGCGCGGCGGGGCATTGACACGCTGCGGTTTGGACCCCTGAAGCCCGTAGGGCTGACCGATCCCCGAACCGGGAAGGAGCCTTACGCAGTGGTGCAGCTGCGGCAGGATAACGCAGCCGGCAGCGTGTTCAATCTGGTTGGGTTCCAGACTCACCTGAAATTTGGCGAGCAGAAGCGGGTGTTTTCCATGATTCCCGCCCTGAAAAACGCGGAATTTGTCCGCTACGGCGTGATGCATCAGAATACCTTCCTGCAAAGCCCCAAGCTGCTGGATCGATACTATGCCGACCGCCGCAACCCCTTGGTTGCTTTCGCCGGGCAGATGACCGGCGTGGAAGGATATGTGGAATCCACAGCCTCCGGCTATCTGGCGGCGGTAGCCATGGCGGAGAAGGTGCAGGGGTGTCCTCTGCCGGACTTCCCCAAAACCACGGCCATTGGCGCGCTGGGGCGGTACATCAGTGACGAGACTGTGGAAAATTTCCAGCCCATGAATATTAATTTCAGCATTATTGCTCCTCTGGAGCAGAGAATTCGGAAAAAATCAGAAAAAAACCTTGCCATTTCCCAGCGGGCGCTGGCAGCCATCGACGCCCTGAAGGAAGCGGGCATCTGACGGAAAAGGGGTGTACAGATGAAAATTATTCTGGATGCAATGGGCGGCGACAATGCGCCTCAGGCGCCGGTTATGGGCGCCATTGACGCGGTAAAGGCCTATGGTGCGGAAATCATTCTGGTTGGCCGGGGGCAGGAGATTCTGGAGGTTCTGAAGAAGAACGGACTGGATACACTGCCGGAGGGCATCGAAATTGCCCATGCCGACGACGTGGTGGATATGCACGACGACCCCGCCAGCGTGATCCACAAGCGGAAGAATTCTTCCATGGTCATTGGCCTGAAGATGCTTGCCGACGGCAAGGGAGACGCCTTTGTATCCGCCGGCTCCACCGGCGCCCTGCTCACCGGCGCGACCCTGCTTGTCAAGCGTGTCCGGGGGATCCGTCGGGCATCCATGGCGCCGGCCATGCCCACCAAGGCGGGTACCAGGGTGATTATCTGTGACTGCGGCGCCAATGCGGAATGTACCCCGGAATTTCTGCTGCAATTTGGGCTGGTGGCCTCTGCGTACGCAAAGTACACGCTGGGCGTGGAAAACCCCAGAGTGGGACTGCTGAACATCGGCACCGAGGACAGCAAGGGCACCCAGCTGCAAAAGGATGCCTACGCCCTGCTGAAGGACGCGGGTGACAGGGGACTGCTGCGGTTTACCGGCAACGTGGAAGCCCGGGATGTCCCGCTGGGCGCGGTGGATGTGGTAGTCTGCGACGGCTTCAGCGGCAATGTACTGCTGAAATCCATCGAGGGCACCGCCATGTTCATGGGAAGTATGCTCAAGCGGATGTTCAAGAAGAATCTGGGATCGAAGCTGGGATATCTTCTGTGCCGTTCCGGTGTGAAGGAGCTGACGAAGCTACTGGACTACCGGGAAATCGGCGGAACCCAGTTCCTGGGCATTCAAAAGCCGGTAATCAAGGCGCACGGCTCCTCGGACGCGCTGGCGTTCCGCAATGCGGTGAAGCAGGCCATGACGGCCGCAGAAGGGGATTTCACGCATCAGCTGGAGCAGACCCTGGCCGTGCTGAAGGGAAGTGAAACCAATGCTTAAGGATCTGGAAGCCGTCATCGGCTACCGGTTTCACGACATTTCCCTGCTGCAAAACGCCCTGACCCATTCCTCCTATGCCAACGAACGCTGGCACAACAGTCTGCTCAGCAACGAGCGTCTGGAATTTCTGGGGGACAGCGTGCTGGGAATGCTGGTGGCGGAGTACCTGTACCGGAATTTTCCCAACCGCCCGGAGGGAGAACTGACCCGGATGCGGGCGGACATGGTCTGTGAGCAGACTCTGGCGGCGGCAGCGGAACGGATCGATCTGGGAAAACATCTGCTTCTTGGCCACGGCGAGGAACAGGGCGGCGGCAGAACCCGCAGTTCCATTCTGGCGGATGCCATGGAGTCTGTCATTGCCGCCTGTTTTCTGGACGGCGGGCTGGAGGCGGCGCTGCAGATTGTGCGCCAGCTGATTTTTGTGGAAGTTCCTGTGACGAAGCTGCACAATGCGGACTATAAGACCCAGCTGCAGGAAATGGTACAGCAGAAAAAGAATCAGGTGCTTACCTATACGCTGGTGGGGCAGTCCGGTCCGGATCATGACAAGAAGTTCGACGTGGAGGTTTCCCTCAACGGAGACGTGGTTGGCTGCGGAAGCGGCAGCAGTAAAAAGCGCGCGGAGCAGGACGCGGCCAGGGCTGCCATAGCCCGGCTGTTCCCGGGACAGGCGTAAACATACCCATAGAGGAGAAACATATGGAGCTGTATGACAAGCTGCTGGAAGTCAGCAGAAAATTCCGCATTGACTATGACTACTTAGGCTACGAAACCATTCAGATGGGAAACGTGAACCATACCTATAAGGTGAATTTCCGGCTTCCGGACGGAAGCCCCAAGGCATTTCTGGTGCAGAATGTCAATACCTACGCTTTCCGTAACCCGGTGGGACTGATGGACAACATTGACAAGGTGACCGAGCACATCCGGGCGAAGAAGCCGGGAAAGCTTGCCCTGCATTTTCATCACACCGCCGACCGGAAGACCTATCTCATCGACGGCGACAATTTCTGGCGTATGACGAATTTTGTCCCATCCGTGACCTACAATACGGTGACGGATCTGAATGTGGTGCGCAACGCGGGCAAGGCCTTTGGAGAATTTCAGATGGAGTTGGCGGATTTTGACATCCGTGAACTGACGGAAACCATTCCCGGCTTTCACAATACCCGCAAGCGTTATGCGGATTTTCTGGCATCCGTACAGGAGGATAAAGCCGGCCGTGCCGGGCAGGTGCGCCAGGAGATCGACTTTCTGCTGTCGGTGCAGGATCGCGCCTGCTGCCTGACGGATCTTTATAACGAAGGAAAGCTTCCCCTGCGGGTCACCCATAACGATACCAAGATCAACAACGTGCTGTTCTCCCCGGAAAGCAACGAAGCCATGATCGTGATTGATCTGGACACGGTCATGCCTGGCCTCATCGGACACGACTTTGGCGATGCCATCCGGTTTGCCGCCAACAAGGTGGAGGAGGACTGCCCGGAGTATGACAAGGTGGGCGTGAATCTGGAGGTATTCCGGGCATTCGCGGAGGGCTTTTTGTCCATGACGGCCAAAACCATGACGCAGACGGAGCTTGATACGCTGGCCATGAGCAGCTTTGTTCTGACGGCGGAGTTGGCCACCCGGTTCCTGAAGGACTATCTGGATGGAGATCTCTATTTCAAAATCAACAGCCCGGAACACAACCTGGTTCGCACCCGCTGCCAGATTGCTCTGGCAAAGGATATGCTGAAGCATATGGACGAGATGGAGCGAATCATCCGGGACTGTGCCGCGGCCTGGCGCTGAAGTTCCGGGCGGAGGGGAGAAGAGAGTTAACTGTCGGTCAATTCTCCTTTCCGCCGGAGAATGCTGCTTCGCCGGATTGCGGGCAGCGGTTCGCCGCAGCAGAAAAGGAATGTGCAATGAAAAAGAAACAAGAAGAAATCCCCAATCCGCAGGAGGAGCTGCCGGAACTTATGCGCCATCAGGCGGATCTTGCCACCGGACTGACGCAGGAGCAGGTGGAAGCGTATATTGCCTGCGGCTGCCGGAATGACCCGGTTTCCTCTCAGTCAAAGACAGTGGGGGAGATTGTCAAAAGTAACCTGTTCACCTATTATAACCTGATATTTGCGGTGCTGGCGGTGCTGGTTATCGCGGCAGGCTCCCTGCGCAGTCTGACCTTCCTGCCGGTGGTGATCGCCAACCTGTTCATCGGGATTATTCAGGAGATTCGGGCAAAGAAAACTTTGGACAAGCTGACCATGCTGAGTGCGCCCAGAGCGCTGGTGGTTCGCGACGGCGTGCAGCAGGAAATTCCCGCGGAGGAGCTGGTGCTGGACGACGTGGTGATTTTCCGGGCGGGAGATCAGATCTGCGCGGATGCCGAGGTACTGGAGGGCGACATTTCCGTCAATGAGTCGCTGCTCACCGGTGAATCCGACGACCTGAAAAAGGAGCCGGGAGATCTGCTTATGTCCGGCAGCTTCGTGGTGTCCGGGCAGTGCTATGCCCGGCTGGAACGAGTGGGCGCGGATTCCTATATTTCCCGGCTGACGCTGGAAGCCAAGGCCGAGGATCGGAAAAAGCACTCCCAGATGCTCCGCACGCTGGACAAGCTGGTGGGCGTCATGGGCATTCTGATCGTTCCCATGGGAATTTTGCTGTTTGTGCAGCAGTTTGTCCTTGCCGGTGCATCTTTCCAGAGCAGCATCGTCTCCATGGTGGCGGCGGTGGTGGGCATGATCCCGGAGGGACTGTATCTGCTGGCCAGCGTGGCGCTGGTGGTGAGCGTACTGCGCCTTGCTTCCCAAAAGGTGCTGGTGCACGACATGAAGTGCATCGAGGCTCTGGCCAGAGTGGATGTGCTCTGCGTGGATAAAACCGGCACCATTACGGAAAATGAGATGCAGGTCAGCAGCGTGATCCCCATGGCGGGCTTTGACCCGGCACAGGGCGTGGGGTTGAAGGCGCAGATCAGCGCGCTGGTTTCCGCCATGCCCGAGGGAAATCTTACCATGCAGGCGCTGAAGCGATACTTTAAGACGCCTACCGATCAGACAGCCCAGACGGTTTTTCCCTTCTCGTCCACCAGTAAGTACTGCGCGGCGATGTTTTCAGACGGCGCTTATGTCCTCGGTGCGCCGGAGTTTGTTCTGCGGGAGGACTACGAAACCTACCGCCCGCTGATCGAGAGCTACAGCGCGGACGGCTACCGGACGGTTCTGTTTGGAAAGTACAATGGCACGCCGGATGGTCAGGCACTGACGGAGTCTGTCCTTCCCATGGGGTTGATCCTTTTGACCAATCCCATCCGCCGGGATGCCCCGGATACCTTCCGGTATTTTGCCCAGCAGGGGGTTGCCATCAAGGTGATTTCCGGAGACAACCCGCTGACGGTTTCACAGGTTGCGCTGGAAGCGGGCATCGCGGGCGCAGAGAATTACATTGACGCCGCCACATTGGATACGGAGGAAGCCCTTCAGGAGGCGGCAACCCGGTATACCGTATTCGGACGGGTCACGCCGGAGCAGAAGCGGCAGCTTGTCCGGGCGCTGCAAAGCGCGGGACATACCGTGGGGATGACGGGAGACGGCGTCAATGACGTGCTGGCGCTGAAGGACGCGGACTGCTCTGTGGCCATGGCGTCGGGCTGTGATGCGGCGGCGCAGGTCGCCCAGCTGGTATTGCTGGAATCCGACTTTTCCGCTATGCCCTCGGTGGTTGCAGAAGGCCGGCGGGTGGTCAACAACATCGAGCGTTCCGCGAGCCTGTTTTTGGTGAAGAATATTTTCTCCTTCCTCATGGCGGTGTTCTCCGCCTGCTTCATGCTCAACTACCCGCTGGAGCCGTCTCAGGTATCCTTAATCAGTATGTTTACCATTGGAATTCCCGGCTTCTTCCTGGCGCTGCAGCCCAATACTGACCGGATCCGGGGACGCTTCCTGCCCAATGTGCTGATCCGGGCGCTCCCTGCCGGACTGACGGATTTTCTGGTGGTAGGCGCGCTGGTGATTTTCGGGCGGGTATTCGGTGTTAACGAAGGGGATATTTCCATTGCCTGTACCATGCTGCTTGCTATTGTGGGCTTCATGATCCTGTACAATATCAGCAAGCCTTTGAATGTTCTGCGGTGGATTGTGTGGATTGGCTGTATTGCGGGACTGCTGGGGTGTAGCATCTGGCTGGGAGATATCTTTGGCATCGGGCATATGTCCATGGAATGCGTCATGCTGTTTGTGGTATTTGCCATTGCCACAGAGCCGATTCTGCGCTATGGCACGCTTCTTGTGGAAAAAATCGGAAGACTTTTTACCAGAGAGAAAAACGCCAGCCAATGACTGCCCCGCGAGGGAATCACAAAAAAGCGGAATTTCCAGCCTGAACGGGGGAAATTCCGCTTTTTGGGTAACAATGATTGCTTTTTGACATAGCTGTGGTATAATACAGACACATTTTAGGAAACGGGGGCTTGCACGCGTGGGGATTGTGGTCATCGGCATGATTTTTGTGGATATCAAGGGGTATCCGGAGGCGTCCTTTATTCCCACCGGGCGGAATGTGGGGCGCGTGGAGCGTGTCCACGGCGGCGTTGGCCGCAATGTGGCGGAGGACATTGCCAACTGCGAGCTCCGCCCGACGCTGATCAGTCTGGTGGATGAAAGCGGCGACGGGGAGGACGCCCTGAAGAAACTGCAAAAGCATAAGGTCAATACGGACTACATTCGGAAAACTCAGGACGGTCTGGGCACCTGGCTGGCGGTATTCGATAACAACGGAGATGTGGCGGCATCCATTTCCAAGCGCCCGGACATGATGCCGCTGGTGGAACTTCTGGACAGCCAGGGGGATGCAATTTTCGCGGGCGCGGACAGCGTGATTGTGGAGATTGATCTGGATAAAGAGATCATTAAGCGGGTGTTCCGACTGGCGCAGAAGCATGGCAGGAAGGTATTCGCGGTGGTAGGCAACATGAGTGTGGCGCTGGAGCGCCGGGATTTCCTGAAATCCACGGACTGTCTCGTGTGCAATCTACAGGAGGCCGGATTGCTGTTCTTTGAGGACTACACCGGAAAACATCCGGCGGAAATGGCAGAAATTCTGGCGCGAAAAATTCAGGCCGCCCAGATCCCCGCCATGATCGTGACCATGGGCAGTGAAGGGGCGGTGTTTGCCAGCCTGAGCGGAGAGAAGGGCTGCTGCCCTGCGCGCAGGGTGGATGTGGTGGACACCACCGGAGCCGGAGATGCCTTCTGTGCCGGCGCGGCCATCGGCATGACCTACGGCCAAACCATGGGCAAAGCCTGCGAGATCGGCGCCATGCTGGCGGCTTCCGTAATTGTGACCACGGAGGCGGTGTGTCCCCGCTTCCTCCCCCGGGAGCTGGGACTGGATATGGATGCGGTGGAATAACATGGCCTATAAACGAATTTTGACCATTCAGGATCTTTCCTGTGTGGGTCAGTGCTCCCTGACGGTGGCGCTGCCTGTTTTGTCCGCCTGCGGGCATGAAACCTGCGTACTGCCCACGGCGTTGCTGTCTACCCATACCGGCGGCTTCGGCGCGCCGGTGATTGTTCCGCTTTCGGACAGCCTGCCGGAGATTGCTGGACATTGGCGGCAAAACGGAATTACCTTTGACGCGGTGCTGACCGGGTATCTGGGCAATATTCCATCCGTCCGTATGGCGGAGCAGATCATGGATACCTTCCTGAAACCCGGTGGATTGCGCATTGTGGATCCCGCCATGGCAGACCACGGCAGGCTGTATTCCGGCCTGAACGAAACATATGTTGCGGCAATGAGGGAGCTTTGTGCCGGAGCGGACATCATTTTACCCAATCTGACGGAAGCGGCGCTGCTGTCCGGGCAGCCCTGCCGGGAGACGTCGGACATTGCCTATGCGGACAGCCTGCTGGATGCCCTCCCCAACACCCGGGTGCTGCTGACAGGCGTCGGGGAGGGGGAGACGGGCTTCCTGCTGCGCGATGGCGGCGAACGAAAGCGCTATGCCCACCCAAGGCTTCCGGGCAGCTTCAGTGGTACCGGAGATATCTTCGCCGCTGCCTTTACCGGGGCGTGGATGGCGGGAAAAGGTCTGTATGATTCTGCCAGAATTGCGGAAGACTTTACTTGGAAATGCATCGCCGGCACCGTAGCGGCGCCGGCGCACTGGTATGGCGTGAAATTTGAACCGGCGCTTCCGGAGCTGATTCGGATGCTGGGATAAAGAGGAAGAATTCTATGGAGGCATCCCCGGGAAAGAAAAAATCCCTATGGCGCTGGCTGCTGGTTCTGCTGCTGGCGCTGCTGGCGGCGGCAATTTGGTATGCTTTGTTTTATGTCAACCGATTTTCTCTGGAACTTCTCCTGTCCGGACAGGAGAAGATGACGCTGGAATACGGCGAACGCTACGTCGAGCCGGGGGTAACGGCGGTTTTCCGGGGAACCCTGTTTCTGCGGGAAGGCCGCGTACCGGAGGGTATCCACATCCACACGGAGACGGATATGAACGAGAGCAGCTTGGGGCACTATCACGTGCGCTACTTTGCCGATTATCACGGCTTCCACGGGGAAGCCCGGCGGGATGTACGGGTCGTTGACACCCAGCCGCCGGTGATTACCCTCAATGAGGATCCGGAGGGTTCTCCGGAACCCGGCGCAGAGTATCGGGAGGCGGGGTATTCCGCCTGGGATAACTACGACGGCGACATTACCGACCGGGTGGTTCGGGTGGAGGAGCCGGGACTGGTTACCTATGCGGTGACGGATTCTTCTGGCAATCCGGCGGTGGCGAAGCGCCGGATTCCCGTGCCCATCGTTCCGGAAATCCATCTGGAGGGCGGGGACACCTGCACCATAACGCTTGGAAGTCGCTATGTTGAGCCGGGATTCTCCGCGACAGATCCGGTGGACGGAGATCTCACCCAGCAGGTGATGGTGGAAGGCGAGGTAGACTGGCTTTCCCTTGGCACGTATCCCATCACCTATACAGTTACTAACAGCCATGAGAATACCACCGTGGTCAAGCGCAGCGTGGAGGTGGTGGCGCAGGTGCGCCCGGATACCTGTTATCCCGAGGGAAAAACGGTTTACCTTACCTTCGACGATGGCCCCAGCGCCTATACGGCGCAGCTGCTGGACGTATTGGATCGCTATGACGCGAAGGCTACCTTTTTCGTGGTGGGCACCGGCAGCGGAAAGCTGATGGAGCAGATCGTGGAGCGGGGACACAGCATCGGCATCCATTCCGTCAGCCACGATTACGATGCGATCTACGCCAGCCCCGAGGCTTTTTTCACGGATCTGATGCAGACGCAGGAAATCATCTACCGGAACACCGGCGTCAAAACCACGCTGATGCGGTTTCCCGGCGGAAGTTCCAACATGGTCAGCCGGAAGAGCTGCCCGGGGATTATGACCTACCTGACGGAAGCCGTTCAGGACGCAGGCTTCCAGTTCTTTGACTGGAACGTGTACTCCGGGGACGCGGGGGAGACCCGGAAAACCAGCCAGGTGGTGGACAATGTGATTGCGGGTATTTGCCAGCAGCCGGTGTCCATCGTGTTGCAGCACGACATCCACGATTACAGTGTGGCAGCAGTGGAAGAAATTCTTCGCTGGGGACAGGAAAACGGCTATCAGTTTTTGCCACTGTCTCCCAACAGTCCAGGCTTTCATCATGACCTGAATAATTGAACAGAAGCGCCGCGGCACCCATTCGGATGTTCGCGGCGCTTTCTTTTGGAAAGACCTTGACAGATCGGTGCAACTCAGGTAAAATAATCAGGTCATATTTTAACGTGTCTCCGTAGCTCAGTTGGATAGAGCACACGCCTACTAAGCGTGGGATGGGGCATTCGCCAAAATGGAAAAATGAGTAAAATTAAGTGAATAAGCCCTGGTAGCGTAGTGGATAACGCAACCGCCTCCTAAGCGGCAAGTCGTTCGGGTCCAAATGGGGAATAAAAAATGAATAATGACATTTGTCCCAGTAGCTCAGCTGGATAGAGCACGCGCCTCCTAAGCGCGGGGTCGGGGGTTCAAATCCCTTCTGGGATGCCATAAATAAGCTGTAAGCCTTCATTTTCGGAGGTTTACGGCTTTTTCCTTGCTAAATGAAAGAACTCGAACACAGGATCGGATGTGATTATTGGATATTCAGTTTCTGTATTTCTTGCTAATTGGCTTCGAACGTTTTTTTGCGGAGCTTGCTAATGGGCGATTAGCATGGATTTTGGGAGGCAAGCAGGGCTGCTAATGTGCTTGCCAGTTCCGGGGAGCGTTGGAGCTGTTCCACAAGCGGTAATAGAAACTTTCAATGCCAGTATTTCCCTAAAAGAAGAATCAATATTCTGGAACATACACCTAACGAGTTTTCTCTATGTTCGGTGGAGAACGGAAACAAATGGGCATCCGCT
>JAXEAK010000080.1:0-20810 GCA_034094395.1 Faecousia sp. | reverse complement strand
AGGCCGGCTCCCGCTCCAAGATGGCGGTTCGCGCAACCGTGGAGGGTATCGATCCTGTGGGCGCCTGCGTGGGTCCCCGGGGCGGCCGTGTGGGTGCTGTCGTGGAAGAACTGGGCGGCGAGAAAATTGATATCGTGGTGTGGAGCGAGGATCCCTGCGAGTATGTCCGCAGCGCACTCAGCCCCGCCGATGTGATTTCCGTGAGCCTGATTCCCGGACAGAAGGCTTGCCGCTGTGTCGTCCCCGACGATCAGCTGTCTCTTGCCATTGGCAAGGAGGGTCAGAATGCCCGGCTGGCAGCCCGGCTCACCGGCTATAAGATCGACATTAAGCCCGCCTCTCAGGCAGAGCTCACCGAAACGCCTGCTGAGGAAGCGGAAGCTGTCGAAGAATAATAAGTGCAAAATGCAGAATGCAAAATAAAGGTATTGCCTGGGGCGATGATAATAATCATCCGCGAGACGGATATCACAATTCTGCATTCATCATTCAGCATTTTGCATTCCATAAAGGAGGTAGTCCAAATGCAGAAGAAGATCCCCCAGCGGCAGTGTATGGGCTGCCGGGAGCGGAAGGCCAAGCGGGAGCTGATCCGGGTGGTTCGTACCCCTGAGGGCAGTGTCTGCCTGGACTTTGGCGGAAAGATGAACGGCCGAGGCGCATACCTGTGTCCCAATCCGGAGTGCCTGAAAAAGGCAATGCGCTCCAAGGCGCTGGACAGAAGCCTGGAAGTGACCATCCCGGAGGAGGTTTACGCCCGACTGGAAAAGGAAATGGAGTCCGCCCATGGAGAATAAGGTGCTGAACTATCTGTCTCTTGCCCGGAAGGGCGGCATGGCGGAATTGGGCGAGGAGCCGGTAGGCACCATTGCCAGAGCCGGCAAGGCCTATGCAATTCTGGTGGCATCGGATGCTTCTGACCATACCTGGCGGCGGGCAAAGTCCTTTGCTGCCGGGACGGAGCAGCAGTGCGTCCGTCTGGATGCCACCAAAGAGGAAATGGGAATGGCCGTCGGAAGAACCAGTCTGGCTATCGCGGCCATCACCGATGTGCAGCTGGCTCTCGCGCTGGTCAAGGCGTTGCCCAAAGCTGACCCAAAGACGCTGGAGGTGCTGTCCGCCAAAGCGGCGAAGACCAGAAAGCGTCAGGCAGAGGCAAGAGCCCATCAGCGAAACCTGAGAAAAGGGAAGAAGTAATTGTTGAGTTAACGGTTGACGGTTGACAGTTGACGGTGACTCGGTTCGATAACATTGCGTATCCAACTATGGAGGTGCTTTTATAGAATGAGTTTTGTGAAGTATCGCGTCAAGGAGGTCGCCGCGGATTTCGGCGTAACCCCCAAGGAGATTTCGGAGATTGTCGGAACGTATTTCGAGAAGCCAAAGTCCTACACCCAGGTGCTGGACGATGCAGAGCTGAACGTGGTGTTTGACTACATGACCCAGAAGCATCCGATCAGCTCCATGGAACAGATTTTTGCCGTGAAGGCAACTGCCCCCAAGGCGGAACCCAAAGCAGAACCCAAGGCGGAAGCAAAAATGGAGACTCAGAAGGAGAGCGTCAAGCCTGCCGCTCCGAAGCCCCAGAACGCCCGCCCTCAGGCGCAGCAGCAGTCCGGACGTCCGCAGAATGCGCCCGCGGCGCAGCAGCCTGCCGCACCCAAGGCGGAGAAGCCCAAGGAACCGGAACGCAAGCGGGAACGCCGGGTGGTGGATACCTCCGCCGTGCAGGTAAACGCCAACCGGTTTGCCGATGTGGATAATCTGGTGTCCGAGCGGGTGCAGAACTATCAGGGCGGCAAGCAGCGTATCGGCGGCGGCAAGGGCAAGCAGTCCAACAAACAGCAGAAGGGCAATTTCCGGGGCAACAAGAGCCGCAATGAGGAGCAGGAGAAAATGCGCCGCCTGCAGATGGAGGTTGCCCGCAAGGCGCCTGTCACCGTGAAGATCCCTGACGAAATCACCGTGGGTGAGCTGGCTTCCCGGATGAAGAAGACTGCCGGCGAGGTCATCAAGTGCCTGATGAAGAACGGCGTTATGGCCGGCATCAACCAGTCCATCGACTTCGATACCGCCGAGTTCGTAGCCACGGAAATGGGCTGCAAGGTGGAGAAGGAAGTCACCGTCACCATCGAGGAGAAGATCATCGACGATCACGTGGATACGGCCGAAGAGCTGGAAACCCGTGCCCCTGTGGTTGTGGTCATGGGTCATGTTGACCACGGCAAGACCTCCACGCTGGACGCCATCCGCAAGACCTCTGTGACTGCTGGCGAGGCCGGCGGTATCACCCAGCACATTGGCGCATATACTGTCGATGTGAACGGCAAGATGATTACTTTTCTGGATACCCCCGGCCATGCGGCCTTCACCTCCATGCGTGCCCGGGGCGCCAAGTCTACCGACATTGCGGTTCTGGTGGTAGCCGCCGACGACGGCATCATGCCTCAGACCGTGGAATCCATCAACCACGCCAAAGCAGCCGGAGTGCCGATCATTGTGGCCATCAACAAGATGGATAAACCCACAGCCAACCCCGACAAGATCAAGGAGCAGCTGACCAAGTATGATCTGGTGCCCGAGGAGTGGGGCGGCGATACCATCATCGTGCCGATTTCCGCCAAGACCGGTCAGGGTCTGGATGAGCTGCTGGAAATGATTCTGCTGACTGCCGAGGTGCAGGAGCTGAAGGCAAACCCCAACCGCCGTGCCAAGGGCACCGTCATCGAGGCGCGGCTGGACAAGGCACGCGGCCCCGTGGCCACGCTGCTGGTGCAGAACGGCACACTGAAGCAGGGTGACATTGTCATTGCCGGCACCTCCGTGGGACGTGTCCGGGTGATGACCAACGACAAGGGTCGCACGGTCAAAGCCGCCGGCCCCTCCGTGCCTGTGGAAATTACCGGCCTTGCCGATGTGCCTACGCCCGGCGATGAGTTTAACGCAGTCACCGACGAGCGCATGGCGCGGGAGCTGGTGGAGCAGCGCCGTCAGGCACAGAAGGACGCCGCCGCTCAGATGATGCAGAAGGTGACGCTGGACAACCTGTTTGCCAAGATGCAGGAGGGCGAAATGAAGGAGCTGCCCCTGATTGTCAAGGCCGACGTACAGGGTTCCGCCGAGGCGGTGAAGTCCTCTCTGGAGAAGCTGAGCAACGAGGAAGTCCGCGTCCGGGTGATCCATGCGGGTGTCGGTGCCATCAACGAAAGCGATATCCTGCTGGCTTCCACCTCCGGCGCCATCATCGTGGGCTTCAACGTCCGCCCCGATGCCGCCGCTCAGGCCTCCGGGCACCGCGCCAACGTGGACATTCGGTTCTACCGGGTGATCTACGATGCCGTCGATGAAATCGAAGCAGCCATGAAGGGTATGCTGGCGCCCAAGTACGAGGAAGTGGTGCTGGGTCACGCCGAGGTGCGCATGACCTACAAGGTTTCCGCCATCGGCACCGTCGCCGGCTGTATGGTCAAGGACGGCAAGGTTACCCGGGATGCTCAGGTTCGTGTGCTGCGGGACAATATTGTGGTGCATGAGGGCGAAGTTGGCTCCCTGCAGCGGTTTAAGGACGCCGCCAAGGAAGTCAGCGCCGGTTTCGAGTGCGGCATGACCGTCGCCAAGTACAACGATATCCGCGAGGGCGATATCTTCGAGTGCTTCACCATGCAGGAAGTGAAGAGATAATGTTCTCTGCCGCGCCGCGGTCGCGGCGCGGCAGAACTTGCCTTCCCTTGCAGGGGAGGTGGCTCGGCTGCGCCGAACCGGAGAGGCTATCCTGTTCCGGCCTTGGGAAACCCCTCAGCCAAAAATCAGAGATTTATGCCAGCTTCCCTGAAAGGAAGCCGTGTTGACGTATTTAGGAGGATGTAATATGGCATCCAATCGAATTTTACTGATTAATGAAGAAATCCAAAAGGAGTTGTCTGCCCTGCTGCGCACGGTGAAGGATCCCCGGGTGCAGAATGTCATGATTTCCATTACCCGGGTGGAGACAACCCCCGATTTGCGCTATACCAAGGTGTATGTCAGTTTCCTGCAGAATGAGAAGGCCAAGGAGGCCATGGCGGGTCTGAAATCCGCCGCCGGCTTCCTGCGCCGCCAGCTGGGCAGCAATCTGCGCCTTCGCTATGCGCCGGAAATCGTGTGGGAAGAGGACGATTCCATCACTTATGGCGCAAAAATGCTGGAACTGATCAACTCTTTGGGGGTGAAGCACGATGAAGAGCCTGACGAGGAATGATACGGCACGGTTCCTGCTGGAGCACGACGGATATACCATCCTGACCCATCGCCGCCCGGACGGGGACACCACCGGCTCCGCTGCCGCCCTTTGCTTAGGACTGCGTCAGCTGGGGAAGCGGGCGCACATTCTGGAAAATCACGAGGTTTCCGCCCGGTATCAGTGGCTGCACCGGGGACTGACCAAGCCGGCGGCGGAGGACGGCGACGTGATTGTCAGCGTGGACGTGGCATCACCCTCCATGCTGCCTGACGCCTTTCAGCCGTTACTGGGGCATATTCAGCTGCGGATCGACCATCACGGCAGCGCGACCTCTTTTACGGATGGGGAACTGGTGGATCCCGGCAGCGCCTCCTGCGCGGAGCTGGTGTGGGACGTACTGAGCCTGATGGGCGTGAAGGCAGATCAGGCGATTGGCGAGGCGGTGTATGTGGGTGTCTCCACGGACACCGGCTGCTTCCGCTTTTCCAATACCACTGCCCATACCTTTTCTGCGGCTGCCGAGTGCGCCCGGGCAGGGGCACGGATTTATGAACTGAATCAGGAGCTGTTCGAGACGAACACTCTGGGTAAGCTACGAATGCAGGGCTGGATCGTGGATCATATGCGGATGCTGGACGGCGGGAAAATGGCGATCTGCGCCATTCCCCGCTCCATCGAGAAGGAAATCGGCGTCACGGAGGACGATATGGACAACATTTCCTCCTTCCCCCGAACAGTAGCAGGCGTGTGCATCGCGGCGACGCTGCGGGAGACGGCGGACGGTGCTACCAAGATTTCCGTCCGGGCTGTGCCAGGCTATGATGCCGCAAGGGTCACGGAACGGTTCGGCGGCGGCGGACACAAGGGCGCCGCAGGCGCTACCGTCAAGCTGCCGCTGGAGGAGGCGGCGCTGGCTGTGGAGAAGGCCATGCTGGAGCTGGAACGAACGGCATGAACGGAATCGTGATTGTGGACAAGCCTCAGAACTGGACCAGTCAGGACGTGACCGCCCGGCTTCGGCGGGTGTTCGGGACCCGCAGGATCGGCCATGGGGGCACACTGGATCCCATGGCTACCGGCGTGCTGCCGGTGTTCGTGGGACGTGCTACCCGGGGAGTGGAATTCTTTGAGCACGCCGAGAAAACCTATGAGACGGTGCTGCGGCTGGGACTCACCACCGATACCGAGGACATTACCGGCACGGTGCTGTCGGAAGCGCCGGTGTCCGTCACCCGGAAACAGGTTGAAACCGTGCTGGAAGGCTTCCGGGGAGAGATTCTGCAAGTCCCTCCCATGTATTCTGCCCTGAAGGTGAACGGACAGAAGCTGTGTGATCTGGCGCGGAAGGGAAAGACGGTAGAGCGGCAGCCCCGCTCCGTTACCATCCACGAGCTGACGCTGCTGGAGCAGGGGGAAAACACCCTGCGGCTGCGGGTTCGCTGCTCCAAGGGCACCTATATCCGCACGCTGTGCAAGGATATTGGCGAGGCTCTGGGCTGCGGCGGCTGTATGCAGTCACTGCGCAGAACATCCGCGGGGGAATATACCATTGAGGAAGCGGTGCCCTTGCAGGAACTGCTGGACACGGCGGAGCCGGAGAAATATCTTCGCAGCGTGGACACCATGTTCCGCAATTATCCGGCGGTGACCCTTACTGCCAATCAGGAAAGACGCTGCCGCAACGGCAATGTCTTCTCCCTTACCGTGGCCGACGGCACCTATCGCGCCTATGGACAATCAGGGGAATTCCTGATGCTGGCAAGGGTGGAAAATGGAATTATGTCAACCATTAAGAGCTTCTTTGCTGTATAAGAGACCGTTCCCGAAGGGGAAAATCTGTTCAAACGGAATTGAAATATATGAAGAACAAGACAATTTTTGCGCTGGGCTTTTTTGACGGCGTACATATTGGACACGCGGCGCTGCTGGCAACCTGCCGGGAACTGGCACAGGAGCTGGGCTGGCAGACCGGCGTAGTGACATTTTCGGAGCATCCGGACGCGCTGGTGCTGGGGAGCACACCCCGGCTGATCAATACGCCTGGGGATCGGGAGCGGCTGCTAAAGCAGCGCTTTGGAATCCAGAAAGTGGTGACCCTTCCCTTTGATCGGAAGATGCGTGACTGCCCCTGGCAGGAGTTTCTGGGGCTGTTGCGCCGGGAGTACGACGCAGGGGGCTTTGTCTGCGGCGCGGACTTCCGCTTTGGCGCCGGCGGGCAGGGAAACGCCGGAACCATGGCAATCTATTGCCGCCGGGAGGGAATTCCCTGGGGTGTGGTGCCGGAGCAGACGCTGGACGGTATTCGGATTTCCAGCACCTATATCCGCAGCCAGATCGAATCCGGCGACATGGCCACGGCGGTGAAATTTCTGGGGCACCCCCATATTTTAAGCGGTCAGGTGATCCATGGCCGTCACTTGGGCAGTACGCTGGGCATTCCCACCGCCAATCTGCATCTGCCGCCGGAGCTGGCGGTTCCCAGATTCGGCGTATATATGTGCAGGTGCACCATTGACGGAAAAGCCTATCCCGCCGTGACCAACGTGGGCATCCGTCCTACGGTGGAAGGGCACGACGTGACGGTGGAGCCGTGGATTCTGGACTATGACGGGGACCTGTACGGCAGAGAGCTTCTGCTGGAATTCTATCGTTTCCTGCGTCCGGAGCAGAAATTTCCCGATTTGGAGGCACTTAAGGCGGAAATTCTCCGCAATGCCCAGCAGACCCGGGACTTTTTCCGGGAGCAGCCCATTCAAACAACGTTTACATTCTGACCCTTGTTTTATGTCGGAAAATAGGGTATAATACATCACTACAATGCAGGGAGGGATCGCAATGCCGCAGCAGGACGACGGAATGGAAAAACGCCGGCAGAAACGGGAAGCGCAGCGCCGTCAGCGACAGGCACAGGCGCGCCGGATGCGGTTGACGCTGCTGCTGGCAGCCGTGGTGCTGGCAGGCTGCGGCGTGATGCTTTTCCGCCTGACAAAGAGCGCGGATACCCAGCAACCGGCACCTCAGGTGCAGACCGTTCCGACGACAGAGGAAACTCAGGAGACGACTCCCGCCCAGAAAAGCCCCATCACCACCATCCACATCAAGGCGGCCGGGGACCTGAACGTGACGGACAGCGTGGTCAACGCCGGCATGGCGGTTAACAGCTATGATTTCAGCCCCGTATTCAAGGACGTGGCGGCAATTTTGGCCGACGCAGATTTGACAGTAATGAACTTTGAGGGCAATGTCTGCGGCGCACCCTACGGTACCCAGACCACCTCCGCTCCCGCCGAACTGCTGATGGCGCTGCGGGGCTGCGGCGTGGATCTGCTGCAGATGGCCAATTCCTGCGCCGTCAACAACGGCCTGAACGGCCTGTCGGCAACCCTGCGTGCAATCCGTGCCGCGGGAATTGAGCCGGTGGGCGCCTTTGCCTCCGACGCCGAATTCAAGGAGTCCAAGGGCTATACCATGACGGAGGTGCAGGGCGTTAAGGTCGGCTTCGTGGCCTTTACCAAGGGACTTGGCGGGCGCGGTATGCCGGCGGGCAATGAGAACCTTGTCAATCTGCTCTACACGGACTATACTACCTTGTACAATAAAATCGACAAAACCCGGATTACCTCCATCCTCAAGAGCATGGAGGAGGAGAAGCCGGATATCACCATTGCCTTGCTCCACTGGGGCAGCGAGTACAACGACGATATCAGCAAGACCCAAACCCAGCTGGTGTCTTTGCTGCAAAAGAACGGGGTGGACGTGATTCTCGGCACCCATCCTCATACCCTTCAGCCGATTGTGTTTGACAAAAGTGCAGGCACGCTGGTAGCCTATTCTCTGGGAGATTTCTTCGGCGACGCCGAGCGGGGCGCAACCAACTATTCTGTCATTCTGGATCTGGAGATCACCAAGGATGCCAACGCCGGCACCACCAAGGTGACGGATTATACCCTGTATCCCATTTATACTGTCCGGGAGACGGAATGCGTGGGCAACAGTGACCGCCGGGTGGTGCGCATTGAGAAGACACTTCAGGCCTACAACGGCAATTTCCTGGATAAAGTGACGGACGCCTGCAAGGAGAGCATGGAGTATGCGCTGACCCGAATTGACGAGCGTATCGTCATGCCGGAAAAGGATAAGAAGTAAAGGGAAGCGGATTTTCGCTTCCCTTTTCCCATGCTTTCGGATTTTTCTTGCTATTTTTCCCGCATTGGGCTATAATATGCCATATCAGAAAAAGGAGTTGGCTTATGACCGCAAAGAAGAAAATTCTGCTGCTGACCACCGGCGGCACCATCGCATCCCTGCCCGGCGGTCAGGGGCTGGAGCCCCGGCGCTCCGAGGTGATGGAGCGGGAGTTGACCCAACTTCGGACGTATTACGATATGGAAGTCCGGGACGTGATGTGCCTGGATTCTTCCAATATTCGGCCGGAGGAGTGGCAGCTCATCGCCCGGCGAATTTTTGAGGAGCGGGCGGGTTTTGACGGAATTGTGGTGTCCCACGGCACCGATACTATGGCCTACACCGCCTCGGCGGTGACGTTTATGCTGCCGAATATCGACCTGCCGGTGGTGTTTACCGGTTCCCAGCTGCCGCTGACGGATATGCTCTCCGACGGGCCGGACAATCTGCGCACCGCCTTTGCCATGGCGGCGGCGGGGTATCCCGGTGTATTTCTGGCCTTTGACCGGAAGGTGATGCTGGGCTGCCGGGCGGTGAAGGTGCGAGCTTCTGGGTTTTCCGCATTTGAAAGCGTCAACGCCCGCTACGTGGCGCAGGTCAGCAACCGGGGGCTGGTGGTAGATGCCCGGGTGCTTCCCAAACGCCGGGGAGAAGCGACGTACTGTCCCGGAATGAGTCAGAGCGTGTTCCTGCTGAAGCTGACGCCCGGGCTGAATCCGGCAATTTTTGAAATGCTGGCCGCCATGGGCTACCGGGGCATCGTCATTGAGGCCTTCGGTCTGGGCGGCGTGAACGTGCTGCACAAGGGTCTGCGGGGCATCCGGAGAGCGGTGGAGGACGGCATCAGCGTGGTGGTGACCACTCAGTGCCTGTATGACAGCGCCAATCTGGAGGTGTATCAGGTTGGCAGCAAGCTTCTGGAGCTGGGCGTCATTCAGGGGCGGGACATGACCTCGGAGGCCGCCATGACCAAGCTGATGTGGGCGATCGGTCAGGGCATGACCCCGGAAGAAATTTCAGACCTGTTCCAGAGAAATCTGGCAGGTGAGATCACATCCATACGGCAGGAAACGCAGGATGCAAAAGAATAAAGAAAGAATGACAGTGTCCGCCTCGCGAAGATAATCTTGCATTCTTCATTTATGAATAAAATAGTTCGCCGGAGGTGCTTTTTTATGGATCCTATTTATGTCACCGGACATCGCAATCCCGATACCGATTCCGTTGTGGCGGCGATTGCTTACGCCACGCTGCGCAACGCCTGCGGAGACAGGGAGTACGAGGCCGCCTGTTTAGGCCAGATTTCCGAGGAAACCCAGACGGTGCTGGATCGCTTCGTCTTTCAGGCGCCTACCCGGATTACCAACCTGTATAATCAGGTGCGGGATCTGGACTTTGATACCCCGCCGATTCTGAATACCGGCGTGTCGGTGAGTTTGGCGTGGGATGAATTTGCCGCATACCCGGCAATCGCCTCGGTGCCGGTGGCCAATGAGGACGGGACGCTGTATGGCATTCTCTCCCGAACGGATATCGCCAGCTATAATATGACCGGCATTACTTCCGGTATACTGGAGCAGGTACCGCTGTTCAATCTGGTTTCCGTGCTGGAGGGCAGGGTGCTGAATGAAGCGGGAGAGAATATCGACACCGTCACCGGCGAAGTGGTGATTGCCCTGCCACAGGCGCAGGAGAACCTGCTGTTCCAGAAGAAGGAATCCATCGTTTTGTGCGGGCACCAGCCGGATATGATCCGACGGGCACTGGAAATGAACGTTTGCTGCCTGGTGCTGTGCCAGGCGTCGCTGCCGCCGGAACTGCGGGACTTCCCCACGGAAACCTGCATTGTCACAACGCCTTTTGACGCCTACCGGGCAAGCAGGCTTTTGTTCCAGTCCACCCCTGTAGGACGGATCTGCAACACCAAGGGGCTGATCTGCTTCCATCTGAATGACCGGGTGGACGATGTGCGGGAGGTCGTGCTGAAGTACCGCCATCCCAGCTATCCCATTCTGGACGCGAAAGAAAAGGTTGTGGGTATTTTGACCCGTTACCATCTGCTGCGTCCCCGGCGCAAGCGGGTGGTACTGGTTGACCATAACGAGGCATCCCAGTCTGTGCTGGGGCTGGATCAGGCGGAAATTCTGGAGATTATCGATCACCACCGTCTGGCAGACATCCAGACCAGCAGCCCCATTTATGTCCGCAACGAGCCGGTAGGCTCTACCAATACCATTATCGCCAGCATGTTCCAGGATCGGGGACTGATGCCCTCGGCGGGGCTGGCGGGCATGATGGCGGCGGCCATTCTGTCGGATACGTTGATGTTCAAGTCCCCCACCTGTACCCAGCGGGATATCCGCACGGCGGAGCGGATGGCGCGGATTGCCAATGTTTCCCTGGACGAGCTTGGCAAAATCCTCTTCTCCAACACCGTGGATCACAAGAGCGTGGAGGAGATGCTGTTCACCGATTACAAGGAATTCCATGTGGCAGGGCATAGTCTTGCGGTTGCGCAGCTGACCTGCGTGGACTCCACCGGTGTTCTGAACCGGAAGGAGGAGATTCTGGAACGGATGCGCCAGCATAAGGAGGAGAAAGGCTTTGACCTGATGCTGCTGATGGCAACGGATGTGCTGATGGAAGGCACCCGGATTCTGTATGTGGGGGACGACGAGTCCATTCGGCAGGCGTTTAATGTGACACCCAAGGACAATACCGCTTTCCTGCCCAGAATCATGAGCCGGAAGAAGCAGGTCATCCCCATGTTGTCGGATTTGTGGAGCTGAGGAGATAATAAAGTCGCCCGTTTCGTGGACGAATGCACATCCTTCCGCCATATGTGAACCATTTTGCGTTTTGCATTTCCGGTGAAGCTGTGATATAATAACATTTTACTGAGGAGGTGGGGATATGGGCTTTGGCGCGCTTTTGGGGAACGACCGGCTGAAGGCCAACCTGACAGAGAGCCTGGCCAAAGGGCATATTTCCCACTGCTATCTGATTTCCGGCCCGGAGGGGTCGGGCAAGCACACGCTGGCGCGGCTGCTGGCGGCGGCCATTCTCTGCCAGAGCAGCAGCGATAAGCCCTGCGGCGTCTGTACGCCTTGCCGCAAGGTGCTGGACGGGAACCATCCGGACTATATTACCGTGGACGACCCGGAGAAGAAGACTGTCTCCGTGGAACTGATCCGGCAGGCGCGGGCGGATGTATTCATCCAGCCAAATGAATCGGAACACAAAATCTACCAGTTTCCCCGGGCACAGGATATGGGACTTCCGGGACAGAACGCACTGCTGAAGGTGCTGGAGGAGCCGCCGGCTTACGGCGTATTCCTGCTGCTCTCCGATAACCCGGACGCTCTGCTGCCCACGGTACGTTCCCGGTGTACGGAACTGAAAATGCAGGCGCTGCCCCCGGAGGTGCTGGAAAAGCAGCTTGCGGCAGATTTTCCCCAGGCATCCCCGGAGGATATTGCCGGGGCAATGGAACGCAGCGGCGGCTTTCTGGGACAGGCGCGGGCGCTGCTGGGCGGCGAGGGCGTATCGCCCTGCACGGAGCGGTTCGTGGAGGCGTTTGCCCACACAGATGCGCTGCTGCTGACCCAGACGCTGGTACCTATGGAGAAGTGGAAGCGGGACGCTCTGGCGGATATTCTGGCACAGTGGCTGGAAATATTGGAGAGCGCCCTGATGAGCCGCAGCGGAATGCGCGCAGTTTCTCCGCTGGCGCGGAAGCTGGCGCAGCACCGGACGGCGGATGATCTGTACAGGGGCGTGGCAGCGCTAAAGAAAGCCCGGGAGTATACACTGAGCAATGTTTCCCCTGCAGCCGTGTGCGGCTGGCTGTGCTGGGAACTGCGATAGAATTGACAAATTGTCCATTGCGCATAAAGGAGCATCTATGGAACAGGAAATGAACAATACACCGGAGCAGAACGTGGAGGTTGTGGACATCCAGTTCCGCCCCGGACAGAAAATTTACTATTTTGATCCCGCGGGACTGACCCTGCAAGCCGGCGACCATGTGATCATCGACACCGCCCGGGGAGCGGAGTACGGCACCTGCGCCGGCGGCAATCACACCATCGCGCAAAAAGATGTGGTGGCGCCGCTGCGGAAGGTTCTGCGCAAGGCAACGGCGCAGGACGAGCGGATCGCGGCGGACAACCGGGCAAAGGAAAAGCACGCCTATGAGGTCTGTCTTGGGAAAATTGCGGAGCACGGGCTGGATATGCAGTTGGTATCGGCGGAGGTGGCCTTCGACGGAAGCAAGATTCTGTTTTACTTCACCGCAGACGAGCGGGTGGACTTCCGGGAGTTGGTGAAAAATCTGGCATCCGTGTTCCATACCCGCATTGAACTGCGGCAGATCGGCGTCCGGGACAAGGCAAAGATGGTGGGCGGCCTCGGAATCTGCGGGCGTCCCTTCTGCTGCGCCAGCTTTCTGGACGATTTCCAGCCGGTTTCCATCAAAATGGCAAAAACCCAAAACCTGTCATTGAATCCCACCAAGATTTCCGGCACCTGCGGGCGGCTGATGTGCTGCCTGAAGTACGAGCAGGACGCCTATGAGGATCTGATCCGCACCAGCCCGAAGCTGGAGTCCTTTGTGGACACACCGGAAGGTCGGGGCACGGTGGTGGAGCTGGATCTGCTGCGGCAGCGGGTGAAGGTACGCATGGAGGACAATCCGGACACGCTGAACGTGTTTGACAATGCGGATATCGCGGTACTTCGCAGCGGCAAGGCGAAAAAGAACGATCCGCCCATCCCTGCGGATCTGGCGCCAATCTCCGGCAATGGCAAGCGGGTTCGCCGGGAGGAGACGGAGCAGGCCATGGTATTGGAGCCGATCCGTTTCCGCTACAGTACGGAATCGCTGGTAGAGGAAGACGCGGAGCAGACAGCCCCGGAGCAGGCTGAGCAGAAGCCTTCCCGCAGCCGCCGCCGTCGGAAGCCTCAGCCCGAGTCCGGGCAGGAGCAGAAGCCGGAGACCGTACCCGCAAAGCCCGCGCCCCGGGAGACGGCGTCTCCCAACCGGACCGGTTCCGAAAATCCGAAACCTTCCCGCCGTCGTCCCAATTATCGCCGCCGCAGACCCCCAAAAGGCCAGAGTGACGGACAGTAAGCCTTTTGAGGAGCTGGATTCATGCGTTGGAAAGAGAAAATCATTGGAAAATGTCCCATCCCGGCATGGCTGTTTGCCATGGTGGTCATCCTGTACTGCGAGAGCCTGCTGCATCTGTGGACGGTCTCGACCTTCTCAGCCGGCCGGTTCGCGGCGGTTTTGGCCTTTGCTCTTGGCTTTGGTACAGTTTTGGGGCTGATTTTGACCTTCTTCAGCGGGAAACGCTGGGGGAAATGGGTCGGCACGGCTTTGATGGCGGTGCTGACAATCCTCTACATCGTGGAGTACTTTGTCAACGATGCCTATATGTCCTTTATGCCCATGGGCACCCTGCTGGGCGGCGCCAAGGGCGTGGCCACGGATTTTGCTGATGTGGTGATTACGCTGGTAGCGCGGGATTTCTGGCGGATTGTGGTGTTTTTCCTGCCGGTGATCGCCTATGCCCTGCTGGCCGCGCCGGTCAGCACCGGCTGGCGTCAGCGCGGCGGGATTTTGGCGCTGGCGGCGGCTGCATATCTTCTGGGCTTCGGCATTGTCAGGGGCGTGGGGACGGACGCTGCTCGGCTGGCCTCTGCCTACAATTTTGACAGCGCCATCCGCTGCTTCGGACTGAATATGGGAATGGCGATGGATCTGACCCACAGCGGTTCGGCGGAGGAACCTCAGGGAGAGTTTGCCCCGGTGGAGACAGTACCCGAACCGACCCGGGCGGAAGCGGAAGAAACCGTACAGACAGAGCCGCAGGAAGTCCACTACGAGCCGAATGTGATGGACTTTGACTTTGCCGAGTTGGCGGCAACGGAAAAGAACAGCCGCATTGCGGCAATCCACAAGTATGTCAATACCGTTGTCCCCACCATGAAGAATGAATACACCGGGCTGTTTAAGGGGAAGAACCTGATTATTATTACGGCAGAGGCCTTTTCCAAGGAGGTCATCGACCCGGTGCTTACCCCTACGCTGTACCGCCTTGCCAATGAGGGCATCTGCTTTACGGACTATTACCAGCCCATGTGGGGCGGCAGTACCAGCTCCGGTGAGTTTTCCGTGCTGTCCGGACTGGTGTCCGCCAGCGGAACCAACTCCATCAAGGAGGGCAGACAGCAGGATCTGTTCCTATCCATCGGCAAGCAGCTCCAGAAGGAGGGCTACTTCTCCGCCGCCTATCACGACCATCTGTACACCTTCTATGACCGGGACAAGACCCACACGTATTATGGCTACGATACCTTCATGGGTCTGCACAACGGCATGGAGGAAGGCGTTCAGGAGGTCTGGCCGGAAAGCGATCTGGAGATGATGGATTTTACGGTGCCGCTGTACATTGACAAGCAGCCCTTCAGCATTTACTACATGACGGTGAGCGGCCACTGCCGGTATAACTATCTGGGCAACAAAATGTCCAAGAAGAATTACGATGTGGTGAAGGATCTGGACTGCTCCGAAACGGTCAAGTGCTACCTTTCCTGTCAGCTGGAGTTGGAATACGCCATGGAGTCGCTGGTGCGGCAGCTGGAGGAAGCAGGGATTGCTGACGATACGTTGATCGTCCTGACTGCCGACCATTACCCCTATGGGCTGGAAAACAGCGCTACCTGGGGCAATGACAAAGACTACATCGCGGAGTTGTACGGCTACGACCCCAAGGACAATATCCAGCGGGATCACAATGCTTTGATTATGTGGAGCGGCTGCCTGGAGGGCAAGAATATTGTCATCGACACGCCTACCTATTCTCTGGACATACTGCCCACGCTTTCTAATCTGTTCGGCGTGGAGTACGACTCCCGGCTGCTGGTGGGACGGGACGTTTTCTCTGACGCGGAGCCGATCGTGCTGTGGTACGACTACACCTGGAAAACCGACAAGGGATCCTACAATCCGGAAACGCACAAGTTCACCCCGGCGGAGGGCGTCAGCGTGGACGACGGGTATGTGGACCGGATCAAGAACATTGTGTACAATAAAATCTATTATTCCCGGGAAGTGCAGAATACGGATTATTTTAACTACCTTTCCAAAGCCATGAACGGGAAGTGAGCGAGGAACTCTGCGCCCTGCCGGTACGCCGGCAGGGCGCTTATCGTGCAATGGGGAGAAATCCCTAATTCTGGTTGAATTACATAAAATCAGAGGACGCCGGCTGGTACTTTCTGTTTTCGGTTCACAAAAAAATTACAAAATCTTCCCGCAAACCTGCGGATACATATTGACAAGCGGGTGAAAGAGTGTTATTCTTGTTTCGGTACTTAAGTACCGAATAAACCATTGTGCAGTGAGCCATTGCAACGGCAGCTGCATAAATCCTGTATGGGCCGATCCTCAGAAAACGGTAGGCACCAACACATTACAAGGAGTGTATTAACATGGGATTCAAATCTGACATCGAAATCGCACAGGAAACCGAGATGCTGCACATTCGTGAGATCGCCAAGATCGCGGGTGTGGACGAGAAGTATCTGGAGCAGTACGGCAACTACAAGGCCAAGGTTGACTACAACATCCTGAAGGACATGGCGGACAAGCCCAACGGCAAGCTGGTTCTGGTCACCGCCATCAACCCCACCCCCGCCGGTGAGGGCAAGACCACCACGACCGTTGGCCTGGCCGACGGTATGCGCACGCTGGGCAAGAACGTCATGGTCGCCCTGCGTGAGCCTTCCCTGGGCCCCGTGTTCGGCGTCAAGGGCGGCGCTGCCGGCGGCGGCTACGCACAGGTCGTCCCCATGGAGGACATCAACCTGCATTTCACCGGTGACTTCCATGCCATCGGTGCCGCCAACAACCTGCTGGCTGCGATGATCGATAACCATATTTACCAGGGCAACGCTCTGGGCATCGACCCCCGTCAGATCACCTGGCGCCGTTGCGTTGACATGAACGACCGTCAGCTCCGCTTCGTCGTGGATGGCCTGGGCGGCAAAGTCAACGGTACGCCCCGTGAGGACGGCTACGACATCACCGTCGCTTCCGAAATCATGGCAGTTCTGTGCCTGGCTTCCGACATCAGCGACCTGAAGGAGCGTCTGGCTCGTCTGGTGGTTGGCTACACCTACGCCGGCAAGCCTGTCACCGCCGGTGACCTGCACGCACAGGGCGCTATGGCTGCCCTGCTGAAGGACGCCCTGAAGCCCAATCTGGTTCAGACGCTGGAGCACACTCCTGCGTTCGTCCATGGCGGCCCCTTCGCCAACATCGCTCACGGCTGCAACTCCGTGACCGCTACCAAGATTGCCCTGAAGCTGGGCGACTACGCCATCACCGAGGCTGGCTTCGGTGCTGACCTGGGCGCCGAGAAGTTCCTGGACATCAAGTGCCGTATGGCTGGCCTGAAGCCCTCCTGCGTGGTTCTGGTCGCTACTGCCCGCGCTCTGAAGTACAATGGCGGCGTGCCCAAGGCCGAGACCGGCAAGGAGAATCTGGAGGCTCTGGAGAAGGGTCTGCCCAACCTGCTGCAGCACGTGGAGAACATCACCAAGGTTTACAAGCTGCCCTGCGTGGTTGCCATCAACCGCTTCCCCACCGATACCGAGGCCGAGCTGAAGCTCATCGAGAAGAAGTGCAAGGAACTGGGCGTCAACGTGGCTTTGTCCGAGGTTTGGGCAAAGGGCGGCGAAGGCGGCATCGAGCTGGCCAAGGAAGTTGTCCGTCTGTGCGAGCAGCCCAACGACTTCACCTTCGCTTACGAGCTGGATTGCTCCATCAAGGAGAAGATTGAGGCCATCGCCAAGAAGATCTACCATGCCGACGGCGTGAACTTCACCGCCAATGCCGAGAAGCAGATCAAGACTTTGACCGAACTGGGCTACGATCATATGCCCATCTGCATGGCCAAGACTCAGTATTCCTTCTCCGACGATCAGACCAAGCTGGGCGCGCCCCGCGGCTTTACCATCACTGTTCGTAATGTGAAGGTCTCCGCCGGTGCCGGCTTCCTGGTTGCCCTGACCGGTGAGATCATGACCATGCCCGGTCTTCCCAAGGTTCCCGCTGCCGAGCGTATCGACGTGGACGAGAACGGCAAGATCACCGGACTGTTCTAATCGGTTCCTACTTAATCAAAAAAGCACAGGCGTCCCCTCGCCTGTGCTTTTTCCCAAATTTGAATGTACAATATTGAATTTAGGAGAATTCTGTTTATGGATATGACAATGGAATCCTGCCGCACCTTCGTGGAGGTGCTGGCGTCCAACGCACCCGCTCCCGGCGGCGGCGGCGCGGCGGCGCTGGTAGGCGCTATCGGCACCGCACTGGGCAACATGGTCGGCTCCCTGACCGTGGGCAAGAAGAAGTACGCCGATGTAGAAGCCGAGATCATCGCCCTGAAGGCCAAGTGTGACGCCCTTCAGACCGAACTGCTGAATCAGGTGGAGGAGGACGACAAGGGGTTTGTCCCCCTGTCCAAGGCCTACGGTATTCCCAAGGACGACCCCAACCGGGACAAGATCCTGGAGGAGGCTACCATCACTGCCTGCAAGGTGCCCATGCACATCATGGAGCTGTGCTGTGAGGCCATTGACTGCGTTGCCGTCTTTGCTGCCAAAGGCTCCCGGCTGGCGGTTTCCGATGCGGGCTGCGGCGCGGTGTGCTGCAAGGCTGCCCTTCAGGCTGCTTCCCTGAACGTGTTCATCAACACCAAGAGCCTGAAAAACCGGGAAGTTGCCGAAGAACTGAACCGCAAGGCCAACCTGATGCTGAACAAGTATTGCCAGATTGCTGACGAGATTTTTAACGAAGTGAAAGCCGGCTTTGGTCAATAAGCGGCGTGCCGCCGCAGGCAATGCGTGCATTAGCTGATCTGGTATCGCTACACCATTGGATACAGCCCGGTATCGTAACCAATCCCAATTTGTATATTTGAAATAGTAAGGAGAAATGTAACATGGCAAAACTGCTGCTGGGCAAGGAAGTCACCGATGCCCTGAACGCCAATCTGCAGACCCGTACCGCTGCACTGCGGGAGAAGGGCATTGTCCCCACTCTGGGCATCATCCGCGTGGGCGCCGATCCTTCCGACCTGTCCTACGAGAAGGGCGCCACCAAGCGTGCCGAGTTGGTAGGTGTGGAGGTCAAGAAGTTTGAACTGCCCGCCGACGCTACCAAGGAAGACGTTCTGGCAACCATCGATCAGGTCAACGCCGACGATTCCATCCATGGCGTGCTGATGTTCCGGCCTCTGCCCAAGCACCTGAAGGCGGATCAGAACGAGATCTGCAACCGGCTGGATCCCAAAAAGGATGTGGACTGCATGACCCATCTGTCCAACGCAGGCGTGTTCGAGGGACTGGGTACTCTGGGCTTCGCGCCCTGCACCCCCTCTGCCTGCATGGAGATTCTGGACTACTATGGCATCGACTGCAAGGGCAAAAACGCTGTCGTCATCGGCCGCAGCCTGGTTGTCGGCAAGCCCGCAGCCATGATGCTCATGGGCAAGAACGCCACCGTCACTGTCTGCCATACCAAGACCGTCAACACGGCGGAGATCTGCAAGAATGCGGACATCATCGTGTCCGCCGCCGGCGTACTGAATTCCCTGACTGCCGACTATGTCCGCCCCGGTCAGGTGGTCATTGACGTGTCCATCAACTGGGACGAGAACAAGCCCAATGCCAAGGGCGGCAAGGGTGCCATTGCTGGCGATGCCAAATTCGACGAGGTGGAGCCTATTGTCGAGGCAATTACCCCCGTGCCCGGCGGCGTTGGCTCTGTCACCACCTCCGTGCTGATGAAGCACGTTGTGGAAGCGGCGGAGAGAGCCTGATTTCCTGAGACATGAAAAGCATCCGGCGGACGAAGGCTGCCGGATGCTTTTCTGCGTTACTGTTGGAATTGCCGATGATACGGGAGCGTGTGCGGTCTGGGATGGCGAACGCCAAGGTAAAGGGTAAGCAGATCGGCAGGCCGCAAGTAACCGCCGACAGCATTCCAGCAATCTTCCTCCGCCACTATCCCGCCTACAAAAACGGGCAGTTGAATATTTCCGAATTGGCAAGGGTTTGCGACATCAGCAGAACCACAGTTTATAAGTACATTGGACTTTTGGAGGCATAGAAAAGGAGCGGGGGTCCCGCTCCTTTTATCTAATTCAATCATTTTTCAGCATCAGTTCATTACCACTTAGGACTATGCCCAATTTGCCAAAGTAGTACCCATTCGCATATTTGTTTTCCGTAAGATAGTCGAGAGCTTTTTGAAGTTCCTCTGACGATAAGGTTTTATCCATAATTGGGGAGGCAATTTCGACCATGTTTATCAGTTCTTCAAGGGAATCTGCATTCATATAAATTCTGTACTCGACTTCTCCGAAAACAGTTTGATTTCCGACAATATCAACAGTAGCGTTACCCAGAGAGTAAGATTTGCCTATGGCTTCGGCATAAGCAGTCAGTCTAAATTCCGTCCTGTAATGACCGCTTTCTTTATCAGATGGGGTAAAATCTTCAACAAATACCAGTTGTTCCTTGCTATTGGCATTGAAACTGTCAACAAAATCAATTATAACATCTTCGGGGGTTTCATTCTTCGCTTCTGTTTCTTTAGCTACTTCGGAAGTACTGATGGTTTCGACAACAACACTTTGATTTTCAACATTGTTCTGTTCAACAACTTGTGTCTGTGTATCACCGTTGTTTCCGCTCATACCAATTATAAAATAAACAATCCACGCAACCGCAATAATACCATATTTGACTGAGGGCTTCATCTCCTTCTTACGAAGCAGAAGAATTGTCAATGGAAGGGGGAAAATGCAAATCCATCCCAAAACCCAAAGCCAAGTTTTTTTCTTTTTCGGATTTGTTACACCACTGTCTGTTTGCCATGTATAGCCACAATCCTTACATACGCCAACAGTCGAACGGACGACAGCAGTACCACGCATTCCTTTTACTTCACCCTGTTTTTCTCTATTGAATGTTATGTTTGTGCTGCCACATTTAGGGCAACCCGCCTTATTAAGTTGCTCTTGTTCTCTAAGCATCTGAGTAGTAATAGAAGACCCACAGTATTCGCAAAATCTTGAATTACCCTTAACATCAGCACCGCAATTTGGGCATTTCATATCTTTACCACCATTCTTTTGTTATGTAAAAAAGTGCGTAGCCGAAGCTACGCACCGAAAAACGCATAGCCTCACTTGCTGCGACGCAATCTGACGAACCCAAAGGATGCCAAAATAGAGGGTGCGTTTTTACCGAAGTAAAAACACATCCTTCGAGTTCAGAATATTCGATTGCGTCGCAAGATAATGGTATCACACCTGTCCAGAAAATTCAA
>JAXEAK010000079.1:0-5741 GCA_034094395.1 Faecousia sp. | reverse complement strand
TTCTATATGAAAAACATAATGGGACGGGTTTCCGTGATTTTCTATTCCGAAAATCATGGAAACGGCAACGCCGTTAGGCGGTGCCTTCAATTTTATCAAGATATAAACAATATGAAATGACTCCTCACTTGTAAAACGTGGATTTACCTGTCATACTTAAGGTGTCAACGCAAAAGCAAACTGGAATTACCACATACAAGGAGGAGTCACCATGACAAGTATAACCTATATTGGGATGGATGTCCATACCACAAATTTCACACTTTGCTGTTATTCCTTCGAGGATGACAAAGTGTACGCCGCCGTTCAAGTCAAGCCGGAGTATACGGAGATACTCAAGTACATTAACCGGGTCCGGAAACAGCGAGGTGAGGATACTCGTTTTGTATGCGGTTACGAGGCCGGCTGCCTGGGATACTCCCTGTATCACAAGTTGACCGACCACGGTGTGGAGTGTGTTATCCTTGCGCCCTCCACTATGGCCGAAACTCCCGGCAAGAAGATCAAAACCGATAAGCGGGATGCGGAGAAGATCGCCAGATGCCTGGCTTACCATCAGTACAAGCCCGTCTACGTTCCTGACGAAGAAGATGATGCCGTCAAGGAGTACATCCGTATGCGTGACGATGTGAAAGCGCATCTCAAAGAAACCAAGCAGCAGATCATTGCCTACTATACCCGCCATGGCTTCCAGTTTGACGGAAGCAGCCATTGGACACAGAAGCACCTGAACTGGGTGGAAAGCTTGCAATTCGAAAACAGCATCCATCAGGAGGTTCTGCGGGAATATCTTACCGTATTCTACGACTTGAGCGAGAAGGTCGCGGTTTATGACGCGCGGATCGAGGAACTGTCCCATTCTGAGCGTTATGCGGAAAATGTGGGGAAGCTATGCTGTTTCAGCGGGATCGCTACCCATACGGCTCTGTCTCTTCTGGCAGAGGTTGGCGATTTCAGCCGCTTCCGGTCTGCACCTCAGTTTGCCGCTTATCTGGGTCTTGTACCTGGTGAACACTCCAGCAGCGATAAGCAGCACCGTACCGGAATCACCAAGGCCGGAAACAGCCATCTGCGCAGACTGCTCATTGAATCGGCGCACTGTTACAGCCGCGGTGCTGTGGGTAAAAAATCCAAAGCACAGAAAGAAAGGCAGGCCGGTAATTCCCCGGAAGTGATTGCTTATGCAGACCGGGCTGTTGACCGGTTGAAACGTAAATACCAGCGTATTGCGCTCCATTCCAGAGCCAATATTGCCAAAACCGCTGTTGCAAGAGAACTGGCCTGTTTTGTCTGGGGTATGATGACCGGCAATATTTCCGCAACCGCACTCCACTGATCTTTGTTTCCTTGACCGGAGGATATCAGCTGCGAAAATCCGCGTCAAGGATGCTGCGCACCGCGTTCCGCGGCTTCGTCCTTGACCCGAATTTCCCCAGCTGATACACAGTAGTCAAGGAAAACAAAGCCAAACCCTTTCCGAGGATATCTGCGAGGAGCCAAGGCTCCCAGCAGGTTCAGCTATCTACGATCATACTATGACGGCACATCTGTGATCCACGAAATTAGACAGTAGAGCTCCAGGCGGACCATTGACCTGCGGTACCCAATCCGCGTATAACAGAGTGGCCAATGCCGGTTTTCTGTTGTCTTGGCTCTTTCCAGATATCCTTGGAATATTTATGCCTTTTGACAGGTTTTTCCCCACTTGACAAAAGTCATTTCATAACAGTATTATTCAAATGCCAACCCAAAATAGCCTGGCTTCCGGGCGCCGGGCTGCAGCGGGCGAAACATGGCAAAGGGCACGTCATTTCCGGGAATGCGGAATATCCCCTGTTCATATCCCAGCGCGCCCAGAATGCCGCCGGCGCACTCCGCATTTCCCAGCAGCTCCACCCCGAACAGCCCGCCATTTTCCGGTCTTGCCGCCAACAGGAAGTCCTCTCCGGCATACAGCGACGCGCTTGCTGCCAGATATTCCGGCGCGCCCTGTTCCTGAACCACGCCGCCCGGCGGCAGAAGCGCCCGCCGCAGAGTGGCGTATGCTTCCGCAGTCACTTCCCGGATCGGCACAGGTGCTTCAGCCGCCGCGGAAAGCTCCCGAAGGCCGCCGAAATTCTCATAGCCCATCGTTTCATACATCCGCCGAAGTCCCGCATCCGCCGGAACCAGCACCGTGCCGGCATAGCCCAGCCTGGTCAGTTCCCGGTGGGTCTTCGCCATCAGTTCCCGGCACAGACCCTGCCCCCGGAAGGCCGGGGCTGTGGCAATGGCGTACAGATAAGCCAGTTTCTCCCCGTAGCAGGAAACCTCCATCCAAGCCAGTGCGGCGGCTGTCCGTCCTTGCCGGGTCAGTACATTGGTATGCGTCGGGTCAAAGGCAGTCCTCAGGAAGGTGTCAATCCAGCCTTCCTCATTCCCGAAGCTCTCCGTCCAGAGTTCCTTCAGGCCAATCGTCTCCATGCAAGTCCTCCGTCAGATACGCGCTGTATTTTTCCTCAAAATGGTCAGGCTGGTAGCTGAGCTTTGCCTTGCGCAAGCCCTCTAAGCCCATGTCATCCTCCCGGTTCAGATACCTGAGCTCCGGGTGTCTTTGCCGCAGATACCGGGCAAATTCGCAGTTGATGGCGGCATATGCGCCGTCCACATCCTCCCGGGCTTTCTCGAAGTGCACGTCCACCGTCTCCTGAGAAAGCCGGGAACCCATGGTCACCGCCAGAATCTCCCCGCCGTCTTCCAGCATCAGCCCCTCCATTCCCAGAGCGGCATAATGCCGGAAAGCCCGCTTCATAGCCACCTGCTCCAACAGGTATTCCCCATGGGGATCCTCCGCAATGCGGTGCTGATACCATGCCTCCACCATTTCCTGTGCCCGCTCCAGATTGTCCGGCGTCAGCGCGATGCAGGTATAGTCCGGGTGCTCCGCCTGAAACCGGTGGAAATGATTGCGTTTCTTCTGGAACTTCCGCCCTTTCAGATCCGCCAGATCGTCAATGGCGTACACATAGTCAAATCCGTCCCGGTCGGTGCGAATCAGGAATTTCCCGGGAAACCACTGCTGCAGCTGCTCCGCTTCCGCCTTCGTCATGCTGACGATCCGGCAGGGAATCCCGCGCTCCCGGGAATCCCGGATCACGGCTTCCAGTACGCCCCGGCAGTCGCCGGTGCCAATTGGGTAAGGATACACGCTCTTTCCATTAAAATGGGAGAAAAAGCCCACACATCCGGGGAAAAATACCGTCTCCTGCCGTCCCCACAGGTACATATTGGCAAAGCTGTACTCGCAGCTCCGTCCCGGGCAGGAGAACAGAATATCCTCATATGCTTCTTTCTGCGACAAATGCAGTCGCTGAAACTCGATCATGCTGTCACTTCCTTCGGTTGGACATCATACCACAGTTTGTCCCAAAAAACAACCCTTCAGCAGACGAACAGGCGCTTGTCCAATCCCCGCTTTTTGATGGCATAGTACAGCGCCGTACCCGGCACCAGCAGCACCGCCGCTTCTCCGATGGCCACATAAACGGCGTTGATCAGGAAGCCGCCGCCGATGTACACCGTCAGTTCCCAGCCCACCAGAAGGGCGTTGGCAAGGGCTGGCATCAGCATTCCCGGCAGGGGATAGCCTTTCACCGTGATGTTCCGGGTCAGCCACATTCCTTCCGCGGCAATCAGCGTGGCAGCAGAGCCAACCACAAAATCCAGCGGCAGGGCGGCGGCAAAGGTGATGTTGAACAGCAGGCAGCCGATGGTCAGACCCGGCACGGCGGCTGGGGTGAAGAAGGCCAGCACGCACAGGGCTTCGGACAGGCGCATCTGAATGGCCCAGGTGGCAGAGCCGGGCAGCAGTAGGTTCTGCAGATGGGTCAGCACGGCGTACAGCGCGGCAATGACGGCGGATTGCACCAGATAGTTTGTGGTCTTTTTCATGAAATACACTCCTAAACAGAAAAAATGAGCGCAGTCCGCGCCCATAGCAAAACAAAATGGGCGCAAAAGCGCCCATCCAAATTCCCTAGTTTTGTTTACCGACAGGATGGTCACGAACTGTCCTATTTGGTTGTGGAGGCATTATACAATGAATTAATCTAAAAGTCAAGGGGCGCACCGATTTCGCGGTGCGCCCTGTTTCCTTATGCCAGATAAATGGCCTTGCAGGCCAGCATGGTTTCATAGCAGTCCAGTTTGGAAACCAGCTCCATGGGTGCGTGCATACACAGTACGGGCACGCCGGCATCCACGGTGACGATATTCCGATTGGCCATGTACGCCGCCACGGTGCCGCCGCCGCCCTGATCCACCTTGCCCAGCGTCGCGATCTGCCAGATGACCCCGGCATTGTCCAGCGTGGTGCGGACATGACCCATAGCCTCGGCGGAAGCGTCAGACGCGCCGCTCTTGCCCCGGGCGCCGGTATATTTGCAGATGGAAATACCATAGTTCAGGCGGCTGTTGTTCCGCTTGTCGCAGGTTTCGGCAAAGTTGGGGTCAAAGGCGTTGGACACGTCGGCGGACAGGCAGAAGGAAGCCGCGAAGCAATCGGCCAGCTTAACCCCCTGCGCGTCGCACAGGCCACCCATAAAATGCTCAAAATAGTGGCTCTGCATACCGGAAATGCCGATGGAGCCGATTTCCTCCTTGTCTGCCAGAATGCACACGGCAGTCTTCCGGGGATTCTCCACGGCAAACAGGGAATCCAGCTCCGCGTAAGCGCAGACCCGGTCATCATGGCCGTAAGCGCCCAGCAGGCTCCGATCCAGACCTACCTCCCGGCAGCGTCCGGCAGGCACCACCGTCAGTTCGGCGGACAGGAAGTCCTCCTCCACAAGGCCGTACTTCTCGTTCAGCCACTTCATAATGTTCAGCTTCACCAGATCCGCGCCCTCGCCCTCAAGGGGTTCGGTGCCCAGAATCACGTTGAGCTGCTCGCCCTCGATGCCCTTCGCCAGCGGCTTCTGCATCTGATCGCCGGCCAGGTGCACCAGCAGGTCGGACACCATCAGCACGGGGTCGATGTCGTCCTCGCCGATGGTCACGGTGACTACCGTTCCGTCCCTGCGATACACCACGCCATGAATCGCCAGCGGCACGGTCGGCCACTGGTATTTCTTGATACCGCCATAATAATGGGTCTTGAAATAGGCGATTTCGGAATCTTCATACAGAGGGTTGGGTTTTATGTCCAGTCGGGGGGAATCCACGTGGGCTGCGCAGATATTGGCGCCCTGCGCCAGAGATTCCTGCCCGATCACCGCCAAAGCAATGGACTTGTCCCGGTTGTTGTAATAGATTTTGTCACCGGGCTTGACCTCCATACCGGGGGCGAAGGGCTTGAAGCCCCGCTTCTCCGCCTCCCGAACCGCCCAGGCGGTTGCTTCCCGCTCGGTTTTGCAGGCATCCATAAACGCCATGTACCGGCGGCAGTAGCGCTCCATTTCCTCCCGCTGCTGCGTTGTAATGCGCGAGAATCCATTCTTGGGAGCCATCAGCAGAGACTCCCGGAGTTCATCAGTATTCACGTATTCGCGCTCCTTTCTGTTTCTTCGGCATTCATTATACCAAGGTTTTGCAAAAAGGCAAGGCAGGCGCGGTGAAATTCCTCCCGGGTTCCGTTATTTTCCAGACAGTAATCGCACCGCTGGCGGAACCACCGGGCATTGTGCTGGGCGGCGATGCGTCGGGCAGCGTAGTCCCGACTGATGCCGTCCCGTGCCATCAACCGCTGAATCCGGCTTTCCTCC
>JAXEAK010000078.1:0-5960 GCA_034094395.1 Faecousia sp. | reverse complement strand
CATTCGTTCGATAGGCTCGCAGACCTTGCCATCGATGGTTTTCGTCAGCACGCGGGGCGTAGAAACGGAGAATTCGTAGCCCTCCCGGCGCATGGTCTCCATCAGAATGGACAGGTGCATTTCGCCCCGGCCTGCCACGTTAAAGGCGTCGGTGCCCTGCTCGGTGACGTGCAGGGACACATCCTTCAGCAGTTCCTTTTCCAGCCGATCCCGCAGGTTCCGGGAGGTGACAAATTTGCCCTCCTTACCGGCGAAGGGAGAATCGTTGACGGCGAAGGTCATTTCAATGGTGGGATCGGAAATCTTCACGAAGGGTAGCGGCTCCACACACTCCGGTGCGCACAGGGTGCGTCCGATGGTGATGTCCGCCATACCGGACAGCGCCACGATCTCACCGGCGTGGGCTTCGGGAATGGGATTCTTGCCAAGGCCGTCGAACTCGTACAGGGCAACGACCTTGCCCTTCTGCTTCACCTCGGGGTCGTGGTAATCGCAGATGGTAACCTCCTGATTGACCTTGATGGTGCCCCGCTCCACGCGGCCAACCGCGATACGACCCACATAGTCGTTGTAATCGATGGAGGAAACCAGCAGCTGCAGCGGAGCCGTCTCATCGCCGCCGGGGGCGGGGATATAATTGACGATAGTCTCAAACAGCGGCGTCAAGTCGGTGCCGGCCACATCCGGGCTATAGGAAGCCGTGCCCTGACGGCCGGAGCAGAACACCGTAGGGCTGTTGAACTGCTCGTCAGTTGCATCCAGATCCAACAGCAGCTCCAGCACCTCGTCCATGACCTCATGGATACGTGCATCTGGTTTATCGATTTTATTCACGGCCACAATGACCTTGTGTCCCAGCTCCAGCGCCTTCTGAAGCACGAACCGGGTCTGGGGCATGGGGCCTTCCGCGGCATCCACCAGCAAAATGACGCCGTTGACCATCTTCAGGATGCGCTCCACCTCGCCGCCAAAGTCGGCGTGACCCGGAGTGTCCACGATGTTGATCTTATAATCCTTATAATGAACGGAGGTGTTCTTCGCCAGAATGGTGATGCCACGCTCCCGCTCCAGATCGCCGGAGTCCATGACCCGCTCCACGGTAGCCTGATTTTCCCGATAGATACCGCCCTGCTTCAGCATCTCATCCACCAGCGTGGTCTTGCCGTGGTCAACGTGGGCAATGATGGCAATATTGCGGATTTTGTCCTGAGAAACCATATAAAAATCTCCTTTTTTGAAGTAACATGACACAAACTCTCGATTTTGCATTATAGCACTTCACCAAAAGGAATGCAAGATATTTGGTAGAAATTACGAAGAAAAAGCTGCAAAACCCACCCGATCCGGCATAGCGGTCTGTCAAAAAAATGCCATTGCGCACCAGTGACCGATATCACCGGTGCAGCAATGACAGCGTCCTCGGCCGAATGCGGCAACCCGTTATCCCAATTTCTGGAATCCCAGCACAACAATGCCCAGCAGCAGGAGCACCACGCCGGTTGCCCGGTTGAGGGTCTTGGGGCTGGCCTTGTTGGCAAATTTCGCGGCGATCCGCGCCCACAGTAGCGTGAACAGCACGCACAGCACCAGCACCGTCCAGTCCGGTGCGCCACCGATGGCGAAATGGCTGACAGATCCAGTGAACGCGGTGAAGGCCATAATGAACACGCTGGTGCCCACGGCAGTCTTCAGCTCGTAGCCCAGAACGCTTGTGAGGATCAGCAGCATCATCATACCGCCGCCGGCGCCGATAAATCCGCAGATGAATCCAATAATCACACCGCAGATCACCGACTGAATGGCGCGTTTTTTCGCGCTGACCGCTTCCATGGATTCCTTTGTGGTCATCACCGGCTTGACAATGAACTTCACGCCCAGCGGCATGGTCATGAACACCGACGTGCCGCCCATCACCTGATTGTTGACCTTGCTGGAAACCCAGCTGCCCACCAGAGTAAACGCCAGCACGGACACCATCATGACCAAACCGTTACGGATATCCAGATTCTTGTTTTTTCCGTACTCATAGGCGCTGATAGCGCTGGCCAGCACGTCGGAAGCCAGTGCAATGCCCACCGCCTCATAGGCATCCATCTTCAAAAATGTTACCAGCACCGGCGTAATAACCGCCGCAGCGCTCATGCCCGCGAAACCTGTACCCAGCCCGGCGCCCAGCCCGGCGAAAAAGCACACCAGTACCGTTACCAAAATCGACTGCAATGTAATTCCTCCTATTTTTTTGAATCCGCCGTGATTGTGCTTCGGGAATTCCCTTAAATCTCCGGTTTTCGCTGCTCAAAAGACGCAATATTATTCAGAATTTTCCGGCTCAATCGCTGCATCTGCTCCTGCTCCTCCTGAGACACTCCCGTGTAAAGCGCTTCAAAGAACAGGTGTTGACGCTCCCGCCCCTCCTGCGCAATGTCTCGGCCGCTGCGCGTAAGCTCCAGATGGCAGGTGCGCCGATCCGACGGCTCAAAGCGGCGTTGCAGGATGCCCCGGCGTTCCAGATTGGAAACCGCCAGAGAGACATGGGACTTGGCAATTCCCCGGCAGGCCACGATGTCCGCCGCCCGATCCCGTCCGGGATTGTTGTACAAAAACAGCAGCACCGCCAGCTCATTCTGAGTCAGCGACCGATCTTTGCAAACCGGCTCCAGATAACGCAAGTATTCCTTTTTGGCTTTTCCCATTGCGTCCAGATAGTCCATGATCTCCATTCCAGCCGCTCCTCTTTGTTCGTTTTTGAACTTTTTGAAGTATAGCACTGGACACAGCAAAAGTCAAGATATATTTTGTTCAATATTGAACCTTCTGAGATCCATCCTCCCAACGCGGCAAAAAACACATCCACCGGCTCAGCCGGTGGATGTGTTTTTACATATAGCTTTTGATGGTAGAAATCAGGATATCCCCCGCGACTACCCGATCCTCCGGGGCAAAACCGTCGGCAAAGTTATCGGAATACAAAACCTGGGCGTTGGGCGGGAACTCCTCGTCCCCCTCCCACACCAGAATGCGCATCCGATAGCCGCCCACAAAATCGAACTGGTAGCCGGCGTCGCCATTGGGCAGGGGCAGCGCCCCCATTTTTTCCGCGGCAGTCCGGAAGGCCGCCAGCCGGGTACCGAAGGTGAAGGCAGCCCGGGTCAGTACCCGTCCGGTATAGGGCTTGATGTACATTTCCCCCCAAGGCATTTCCCGAAAGGTTTTCCACGCGCCGCCCCAGGCCACATCCTTGCTTTCCAGCAGGTAGCGCAGCAGGAAGGTCTGAGCAGGCAGCGGCGGAAGCGCGCCAGCATCCAGCGCCCGGATGGCATAATCCGGGTGGGAAATGGCGAAGTCCCTGCCCAGCAGTCGGACGGTAAATTCCCTCCCGTCCCAGCGGACATCGGTCAGACGTGCAACCACATCCGCCGGCTCCAAGGCACGGAATTTCTCCTCATAATACGCAAAGGGAACCTCTTCCTTATGATTCTCGATTTCCATAGTTACCTCTTATTCGTGTAATTCCAGCGGCAGACCGTCCGGATCCCGGAAAAAGGTCATGCGCCCGCCGTTGACGCTGTCCGAACGAATCGGTTCCGTCTTGATGCCTCGCTCCTTCAGCCACGCCGCCGCTTCCTCCACGTTTTCCACCCGGAAGGCAAGGTGCCGCAATCCCAGCGCCTCCGGCTGGGTCGGGCGGGGCGGTGCGTCCGGTTTCGTGAACAGCTCCAGCACCACATCCCCGTTCTGCAGCATGGTCAGATAGTCCTGCCGATCCTCCCGCCAGACCTCCCGGACAACGGAAAAGCCGAGCTTTCCCACATAAAAGTCCATGGAGCGATGGTAATCGGAGCAGATAATGGCAATATGATGGGTTTTTTCCAGCATACTACCGCTCCTGAATGCTGTGGGGGAACAGGCTCCGGTTGGTATGGGGCAGGAAGCAGGCCGCCACAAAGGCGTCCATGTAGCCGGGATTGGTGCTCAGCTCCAGATAGGTCATGTTGGACGCGACCTCCGCGCATTTGGCGCAAGCCTCGTCGCTCATGACCATGGCGTAGGAGCCGGTGAGGGAGGAATTGCCGATATAATGGAACTTTTCCAGATCCACGTCCGGGAACATACCGATATTGACCGCGTTTTTCATATTAATCCCGCTGCCGATACCGCCAGCCACATATACCCGGTCAATCATCTCCACGGTCATATCCACGGATTTAAGCAAGGTGTCGATGGCGGAGAAAATAGCGCCCTTGGCGCGGATGAAGTTGTCGATGTCCACCTCGTTCAGGGACACCTCCCGGCCGGTCTCGGACTCCTTGGGGAAAGCCACCACATACCTTCCCATGCCGTGGGTGTCCCGTTCCACCCGTTTGCCCTCCCGGACAAACAGCCCCTTGGCATTGATAATGCCGCAGCGGAACAGCTCGGAAATCAGGTCGATAATGCCGCTGCCGCAGATGCCCACGCACTTCTGTCCCTCGTCGCCGATGACGGACAGGGTAGGTTCCATGGTATCGCAGTCAATGACGCACGCTTCCACCGCGCCGTCCGTGGCACGCATACCGCAGGAAATGTCGCCGCCTTCAAAAGCGGGACCGGCGGAGCAGGCGCAGCTCATGAGGAAGTCCCGGTTGCCGAAGACGATCTCTCCGTTGGTGCCCAGATCGATAAACAGGCTCATTTCGTCCTTGTCCCAGATGCCGGAGGCAAGGGTGCCGGCGGTGATGTCGCCGCCCACATAAGAGCCGATGTTGGGCGCGATGATCACCGGTGCCAGAGGATTGGCCGGCAGCTTTAAGTCCCCTGCCAGCAGCCCGTCCCAGTGGAAGAAGCTGGGCACATAGGGCTCCATCCGCACGGCGGAGGCATCCACACCCACGAACAGATGATTCATTGTGGTGTTCGCGCCCACGCTGAGGCGCAGAATGTCCCGGGCGTTGATATTGGCGGTTTTGCACAGGTTGGCGATAATGGGAATCAGGGTCTCCTTCAAAATGGCGTCCTGCAGTTTTTTCCGTCCGCCGGGCTTTCCCTGCTCGATGATCCGGTTAATCACGTCCGCGCCGAAACGGATCTGACCGTTGCCGGAGGAGCCTTTTGCCAGCAGCTTGCCGGTTTCCAGATCGGTGAGCACCATCGTGACCGTAGTCGTACCAATGTCGATGGCGCAGCCTACGATAGCAGTGTCCTCCGGGTCGCAGACTTCCATACATTTGAAAGTGTCGTCCGTCAGTTCGCCCTTGACGCAGACGGAGAAGTTGTTTTCCCGCAGGGTGTGCGCCAGCTTCACCATGACGGCGAAGGGGATGTGGACATTTTCTACACCGAAAGCATCCTCAATTGCCCAGGTCAGGCGCTCGTTGTCGGGCATGGTGTCCTCCAGAGAAGGCGCATTCATAGTAATGACTTTGGCTCGATAGCGGTTGGTAAAGTGAATGCCGCTGTGCTTCAGGTTTTCCTGGCATTCGTCGAAAATCGCCACCTCCTGCGGGCTGCTGAGGTCGGCGGTCTTCATCCGGGACTGGTAGGCGCTGGCAATGTCCGGCACAAATACGGTGCAGTCGGAACGCACCTTGGATGAACAGGACAGACGCCAGCCGTCCTTATATTCCTCGTCGGAAATATGGCGGGTCTGGATGGATTCCAGCTCTCCCTCCACCAGCTTCACGCGGCATTTGCCGCAGGAGCCGTTGCCGGAGCAGGGCGCGTCGATGGCCACATTTGCCCGGCGCGCCAGTTCCAGCAGATTATCTCCGGCGTTGCATTCAATCATAACGGGGCTTCCGCCCTCGATTTGGAAGGTTACTTTCATAAGAGAGTTCCTTTCAGACAGCTGTTGTGCACGGGAGGGGCATTGCCCCTCCCGATATAGATGTATTTCTGTAGGTTTTCCGCTTCGCGGACGGCGGGGTCAGGACCCCGCCCTACGATTCATTGTGACAATACCGAGCGGTGCCTATGGTGTCGCG
>JAXEAK010000077.1:0-12432 GCA_034094395.1 Faecousia sp. | reverse complement strand
TCTCTGCACCGTTTTTAGCACCGATTGGTGTAAATTTGGTGTAAAGAGGTAAATTTATTCGGTTTGGAAAGTCCCGAAACCCGCATAAATACTGGGGTTTTCTTACTTGTCGTTCGGTAAGGACTTCATTGTCGGGAACAGAATAACCTCGCGGATGGTGTCCGCGCCGGTGAGGAGCATGACGCAGCGGTCGATGCCCATGCCCATGCCGCCCGTGGGAGGCATACCGTATTCCAGAGCGGTGAGGAAATCCTCGTCCAGCATCTCCGTCTCGTCGTCACCACGCTCCCGCTGCTCCACCTGCTTCTGGAACCGCTCCCGCTGATCGATAGGATCGTTCAGCTCGGAATAGGCGTTGGCCAGCTCGCTGTGGCAGATAAACAGTTCAAACCGCTCGGTAAGCCGGGGATCCTTGGGAGAACGCTTGGTCAGAGGAGACACTTCCACCGGGTACATGGTAATGAAGGTGGGCTGAATCAGGTGCTCCTCCACCTTCTGATCGAAGCAGGCGTACAGGGCGTTGCCCCAGGTCTTTTCCGCAGCATCCGCCAGTTCCACGCCCTTGGCCTTGGCAGCAGCTACAGCCTCGGCATCGTCGGTAATAGCGTCAAAGTCAATGCCCACATACTCCTTGACGGCCTCCACCATGGTCAGCCGCCGCCAGCCGGGGGCCAGATTGATGGTTTCACCCATCCACCGCACCTCATAGGTGCCCAAAATTTCCTGCGCCGCACCGGAGATGATTCCCTCGGCAATGTCCATCATGTCGTGGAAGTCGGCATAAGCCTGATACAGTTCTACGGAGGTAAACTCAGGGTTGTGCTTGGGATCCATGCCCTCGTTGCGGAAGATACGACCCACCTCATAAACCCGATCCATGCCACCCACGATCAGCCGCTTCAGGGGCAGCTCGGTAGCGATACGCATATACATATCGATATCCAGCGTATTGTGGTGGGTGACGAAGGGACGGGCAGCCGCGCCGCCGGCGATGGTGTTCAGCACCGGGGTTTCCACCTCAATATAATTCATGTTGTCCAGATAATTGCGCAGGAACTTAATGAACTTGGAACGGATCACAAAGTTCTGCTTGACCTCGGGGTTCACCATCAGGTCAACATACCGCTGACGGAACCGGATCTCCTTATCAGTCAGGCCGTGGAACTTCTCCGGCAGGGGCAGCAGGGACTTGCTCAGCAGCGTGGCTTCATGGACACGGATGGAGATTTCGCCCCGCTCGGTCTTGAATACATCGCCCACAACGCCAACAATGTCGCCAATGTCATTCTTTTTGAAGCGCTGAAAGGAAGCTTCCTCCATCTCATCGAACTTTACATAGAGCTGAATCCGGCCGGTGCTGTCCTGCAAATCGCAGAAGGACACCTTGCCCATGCCCCGCTTGCTCATGATCCGGCCTGCCAGACGGACGGACTTACCCTCCATGGCGTCGTAGTTGCTCTTGATGGCAGCGGAGTCAGAGGTCACCTCGAACCGGGTCTGTACGAAGGGATCGAAGCCCTCGGCGCGGAGATTTTCCAGCTTTTCCCGACGAACCCGCACCTGGTCGGACAGGGGCATCTCTGCCTGGGGAACAAACTTTGCCATACGTTAGCCCTCGCGGGTGACGCTGATCACCTTCATGGTGAAGGAACCGGCAGGTGCATTGACAGTGAAGGTCTCGCCGGCAGCCTTGCCCACGATGCTGCGTCCGAAGGGAGAGTCATCGGACAGCTTGCCCTCCATGGGGTTGGCCTCCTGAGAACCGGTGATGCGATAGGTGGTCTGCTTGCCCTTCTCGTCCTCAACGACAACCGTGCAGCCCAGACCCACCCGGCCGCTGGCCTCATTCTCATCCTCGATGATGACCGCGTGGGACAGGATATCCTCGATCTCGGCAATGCGGCCATAGAGCTTTGCCTGCTCATTTTTCGCGGCGTCGTACTCGGAGTTTTCGGACAGGTCGCCGTAGGAACGGGCTTCCGCAATCATGGCGGCAACCTCGCGCTCCCGGGTCGTCTTCAGATAATTCAGTTCCTTTTCCAAATCTGCCAGCCGCAGGCTGGTAATTTTGAATTCCTTTGCCATATCTCAAAATCCTTTCTCAGATAAAATATCCATAGCTCCGAATATTATAGTGGATGATTCTGGCTTAGTCAAGGAATTTTTCGAAAACTTCCGGATTTTCAAAAGAAAACCGGGGCGAACCGTCCCGGTTTTTTCTGATAAATCCGTCTTTATGCCCTCCCATCTGGGAAAGGTGCCCCCGCAGGGGGCGGAAGTGGGCGAAACGGAATATATAAAACCCGATTAAATACATTAAATTCTTCAATCAGGTTTCGTATTCCCTCTTCCGACCTCGCTGGCGCTCGGCCACCTTCCCCAAAGGGGAAGGCTTTTTTACTGTGTCTTTTCCAGCAGTTGCTGATAGATGCTTTGGGTTTCCGCTGCGTCCTTGCCGCTGAGCACCAGCGTCTTTCCATTGACCCGCACAACCACGCAGGCTTCGGGGTTGTAATAGGTGTAGCGAGTGTAGTTGCCGAATTCCTCGTTCTCGAAGGTGCCCAGCAGCAGCCGGAAGCTGCCTACGCCGAACACCCGGCTGCCATCCACGTTGCCATCCCGATATTCCACGGATTCCACCCGATCATAGGATACGGTCAGATCATCATAGTAGCTTGCTTTTATGGTGAAAGAGTCGTCGGAGAAGGTGGTCTCCACCTTGCCGGAAAACAGCATCACCAGCACAAACACCAGAATCAGCACACCGGCAGCCGTACCGATCTTTCCGACCCGGGTATGGACGCCGGGAACGGGTTTCAAGTCGTCGCCCCGCTGCACCTGTTTGCGGTAATAGAGCCAGGAATAGACAATTGGTATTACCGACAGAAGCACCGCGCTGGTAATCGCGACACCGGCGTTCCATCCGACGGGCAGAAGCGCACTGAGCATCATGAGTACGCCGCCCGCCATCCACACCCGGCCGCCAAAGCGGTGGGTAGCGTTCCAGTTTTCCTCGCTGGTGTAGGTCCAGGGCACCTTGATGCCAATGGTGTAGTTCTGACGGCATTTGGGCAGATAGTTGCCGATAGCCGCAAACATCAGACCCAGAGCAACAATCATAATCCCGCTGACGGACACCCTGACCCCCAACGCCAGAGCATACATGATAAAGCCGCAGACGTTGGACAGCACCGGCATAATCCACAGCACCAGCCGGATGGGCTTCCAGTTCCGATCCTGGTTGTGGGGGTCTTTTGCGGTCACAAAAAAGCAGAGCCAGTGGCCGGCCAGCAGACACAGGTAAGGCACAAACACCGCGAAGGGAACGCTGCCGTAGCCGTCGGGCTGACCTTCAAACCCCCAGTGGGTGGCGATGGTTTCAGGGAATCGGTTCCACAGAATCATCCCCGCCAGAATGGGAAGCAAAACAACCAGTGACGAGACAATCAGTTCCGTTTTATGCTTACGAATCATGGTTTTCCTCTCCTTTCAAATCCGAAATCCACAGCAAAATTTCCTCCAGCACCGAGGTGTTCAACTCATAGAAGATGTACTTGCCTTCCCGGGTGTCCTCAATGAGGTCTGCCTCCTTCAGCACCGACAGGTGCCGGGATACCGCGGCGGCGGTGATGTCAAACTGCTCGGCAATCTCCCCGGCAGAGCGTTTTCCGTTCTTGAGCAGATTCAAAATCTCCCGCCGGGTGGGGTCAGCCAGTGCTTTCATCGTCTGCTGTAAGCCCATTTCCTTCGCTCCTTTCTTATTTAACATTTAACTTAACTGTTAAACGTAGTATAACACAGGAAGATATGTTTGTCAATGGCTTCCGAAAAAATAATTAACCAATTTGTTAAATGTCTCTGCCTACCGTCCCACACTTGATAACTGCCGGCAAAAATGGTATAATGGCACTACTTCCTGTCATATTTGGAGAAGCCTATGAATCTGAACCAATTCTGGGAGAAACATCCCAAAGCCGCCATTGCCTTTTCCGGCGGCGTGGACTCTGCGTACCTGCTGTACAGTGCTGTGCACTCCGGCGCAGTCGTCAAGGCATACTATGCAAAAACCGCCTTTCAGCCCCAATTTGAGTTGAAAGATGCCCAAAAGCTGGCATCTCAGCTGGGCGCGGAGCTGGAAATTCTGCCGCTGGACGTTCTCAGCGTTCCCCATGTGCGGGAAAACCCCTCCAACCGCTGCTATTACTGCAAAAAAGCGTTGTTTTCCGCCATTTCCGCCGCCGCCCTTGCAGACGGCTTTCCCCTGCTGCTGGACGGAACCAATGCTTCGGATCCGGTCAGCGACCGTCCCGGTATGCAGGCGCTGAAGGAGCTTTCCGTCCGTTCTCCCCTGCGGGAGTGCGGCCTGACCAAGGGGGAAATCCGGCAGCTTTCCAAAGAGGCAGGGCTCTTTACCCACAACAAGCCCGCCTATGCCTGCCTTGCCACCCGGATTCCCACAGGCGACACCATCACTCCGGAGAAGCTGCGCAGAACCGAAGCGGCGGAAACCTTCCTGCACGCTCTGGGCCTACGGGACTACCGTGTACGAACGCTGGGCGACATTGCCCGGATCCAGGTCACTCCCACGGATCTTCCAATCGTGCTGGAAAACCGGGAAATCATTGTCACCCGTCTGAAACAATCGTATTCCGGCGTTGTGCTGGATTTGGAGGTGCGCCCATGAATTCCGATATCCGAAAGCTGCTGGAGGACGTTCAGTCCGGAAAAGTAAGTGTGGACGACGCCCTTCTGAAAATTAAAATGTCCCCTTTCGAGGACATCGGATATGCCAAAGTTGACCTGCACCGGAAATACCGGCAGGGTGCGGCGGAGGTGGTCTACGGCGCCGGGAAAACCCCGGAACAAATCGCCGGGATTGTGGACACCATGCGCCGAAACGGGCAGAATCGGGTACTCATTACCCGGATGTCTCAGGAGGCGGCGGACTTCGTCGCCAAAACCGCCCGGCTGGACTACCGAAAAGAGGCAAAGGTGGGCATCATAGGCACCTTCCCGGAGCCGGACGGCATTGGCAAGGTGGTCATCGCCACCGGCGGCACCAGCGACATTCCCGTGGCGGAGGAAGCCGCCCTCACCGCCGAAATTCTGGGCAGCGAGGTGGTGCGGCTGTACGACGTGGGGGTATCCGGCGTCCACCGGCTGCTGGCGCATATGGATCTGATTATGGAAGCCAGCGTGATCATCGCCATTGCCGGGATGGAAGGCGCCCTAGCCAGCGTTGTAGGCGGTCTGGCGGACTGCCCGGTGATTGCCGTCCCCACCAGCGTGGGTTACGGTGCCTCCTTCGGCGGGATCTCCGCATTGCTCAGTATGCTCAATTCCTGCGCCAGCGGTGTCAGCGTAGTGAACATCGATAACGGCTTCGGCGCAGGCTTCCTTGCCAACCGGATCAACCACATGGAGGCAAAGAAATGAAGATACTGTATTTGGACTGCGGCATGGGCGCGGCCGGGGATATGCTCACCGCCGCGCTGCTGGAGCTGCTGCCGGATCCGGAAGCCTTTGTGGCGGAGCTGAATGCACTGGGCATTCCCAGCGTCCGCTTCACTGCGGAGAAATGCGTCAAATGCGGCATCACCGGCACCCATATGCAGGTGACCATAGACGGTGAAGAAGAATCCGACCACACCCACCACCATTCCCACGGCGTCATGTCGGACATCCGTGCCATGGTCAACAGTCTTCCCATTCCCACCATGGTCAAGCTGGACGTTCTGGCAGTGTATGAGGAGATTGCCCAGGCAGAAAGCCATGTCCACGGTGTCCCCGTCAGCCAGATTCACTTTCATGAGGTGGGAGCCATGGACGCCGTAGCGGACGTGACCGCCGTGTGCCTGCTGCTGCATAAGCTGGAGCCGGACAGCATTGTTGTCTCCCCTGTCCATGTGGGCAGCGGACAGGTGCGTTGTGCCCACGGCATCCTGCCGGTGCCTGCGCCCGCTACGGCCTACCTTCTGCGGGATGTGCCCATTTACGGCGGCGAAATTCCCGGCGAACTGTGCACGCCCACCGGCGCGGCACTGTTGAAGCACTTTGCCGCTTCTTTTGGGGAAATGCCGGTCATGAAGGTGCATTCCATCGGATACGGCATGGGCACGACGGATTTCCCCCGAGCAAACTGCGTCCGGGCAATGCTGGGCGAATGCGCCGATCCCGTGGACGGCATTGTGGAGCTGCGGTGCAATGTGGACGACATGACCGGAGAGGCCATCGGATTTGCGCTGGACCAGCTTCTGAACCAAGGCGCGCTGGATGCCTTCACCGTCCCCATCGGCATGAAGAAGTCCCGCCCCGGGGTTCTGATTACGGTTCTGTGCCGGGAAACCCAGAAGGATGCCATGATCGGTCTTCTGTTCCGTCACACCACCACGCTGGGCATCCGGGAGTTCCCCTGCAATCGTTGCACCCTGAGCCGCACCGTAGAATCTGTGGACACCCCTTATGGCACGGTTCGGAAGAAGATCAGCTTCGGGTATGGCGTCCGCCGGGAAAAATACGAATATGAGGATCTTTCCCGCATCGCCCGGGAGCGGGGCATCTCCCTGCAGGCGGTGCTGGAGCAGCTTTGCAAGCAATGAGACAACGCCCCGGATTCCGCAATGGAATCCGGGGCAATGGCATCTTTTGCAATTTATCCGAAAGCCTGATTGAAAACTTTAATGGACTTCCGGGGATGAATTGAAAGGGTTTTCGTATTATTTCAGCGCCTTCACTGCCGCCTGAATCTGGGGATCCTCCGCCGTGGGAAGCGTCCCATAATAGATTTGGGCAGCGGTTTCTTCCTCTACATCCACCCGAATGTCCGGGGTGATACCCACCCCCGCCAGAGAATTGCCCTTGGGTGTGAAGTATTTTCCGGTAGACAGCGCAACTGCAGAACCGTCGCCCAGAGGAATGGTCTGCTGGTAAAAGCCCTTACCCACTGTCGGCTCTCCTACCACCACCGCTGCCTCATATTCCTGAAGCGCCGCGGCAAAGAATTCCGCCGCAGAGTAGCTGCTGCTATTGACCAGCACGGCCATGGGCATATCCAGGAAGGCCGCGTCCGAGGTATCCACCTTTTCCTTTCCGTCATAGCTGACGCTGCGGAACAGGTCGCCCTCCGGCAGCAGATAGTCCAGCAACTTCACCAGTTCATCGGCAAAGCCGCCGGGATTGTTCCGCACATCCAGAATCAGCTTTTTCGCCCCCGCGGCACGCAGGCTTTCAATTGCCTGAATGCTCTCCTCGGCGCAGCGGGAATCAAAATTGTTGATTCTGACCAGTCCAATACCATTCTCCAGCATTTCACCGGACGCGACAGTCTCCTCAATCCGGCGGCGCTCCACATCGATGGTCATGTGCTCGCCTTTTCGCATCACCGTAAGGGACACCCGGGTACCCTCTTCGCCCCGCACCAGCTGACGCACCTCCTCCATGGTCATACCGCGAACGTCCTGATCCTCTACGCCGATGAGCAGGTCGTTTACCTCGATACCTGCCTCCTGGGCGGAACCCCCGTCGGTAACCATGACGATCAGGAAGCCCGCGTCTTCCTCCTGCTGCTGAATGGTGATACCTACACCCACGTAGGCGTTCTCCTGCTGCTCCTGATGGGTCGCGTAGTCCTTCGCGGAAATATAATAGCTCCAACGGTCGCCGGTCGCCTTTACCATGGCGGATGCCGCCGCGTCCTCAATGGTCTGGATATCCGCCTCGTCGATAAACCGCTCCTGAATCAGCGTCTCCAGCCTGTCCAGCTTGGAGGGAGCCTGCATTCCCACCATCGCCAGCGTCACCACCGTTGCCAGCAGGGCAACCAGCACATAGGAGCCGAATTTCAGCAGTTTCTCTTTCATTTCATCCAACACCTCGTCAAAGAAAGGTTCCCACAGCCCGGATTTCGGGCTGTGGGAGAACATTACAGGGCTACGTAGTTGCAGGGATTGACATACACGCCGTTTACGGAAATACCGAAATGCAGGTGGTCGCCGGTAGCCACACCGGTAGCGCCGGTGGCGCCAATCTGCTGCCCGGCGCTGACCATCTGGCCGGCGCTGACGCAGTAACTGCTTAAGTGCATATAAATGGAGGACACGCCGTCTCCATGGTCGATCTTCACATAATTTCCTGCGGCGCTGCCATAGCCGGCGACCGTAACGCGCCCTGCCTTGGCGGCCACCACCGGCCAGCCGGTTCCGGTATCCAGGTCAACGCCCTGATGGTAAGTAGAAGCGCCGGTGGTCGGCGACTGCCGGTAGCCGAAGGGAGAAGTAATCGAGGTATAGCTGCATGGCCGCACCCAGCCGCCGCCCGTTGCAGTACCGGCGCCTCCGCTGCTGGTATTCGTATCGGCAGGGGTTCCGGCGCCCGCGGTGGTAGGCGGCACATAGGTCGCCATGTAGGCTTCCCATTCCGCCTGCTTGGCGGCGCTGTACTCCTCCTCCTTGGCAGCAATCTGGTTCAGGAATTCCTCATCCATTGCCTGAAATTCCGCTTCCAGCGCCTCCAGATCGTCGGCCTTACTCAGCAGCTCCTGAAGCAGATCATCGGCCTCCTGCCGCTTGGCGTTCATTTCCTCCTGAGCGGCATCCAGCTCCTTCTTGGTTTCCTCCATTTCGGCTTTCTCTGCCTGAAGATCATCCTGCGCCACCTCCACGGCATCCGCAGCATCGCTGAGCTGCTGCAGCCGGCGGTTGTCAGCAGCGGTGATTTCCTCCACCATGTTCAGCCGATCCAGCAGATCCGAGAAGCTGTTTGCCCGGAACAGAACCTCCCAGTAGGAAAGCTCTCCTTCCTCCTCCATGGTGCGCACCCGCACCTTGTTCTCCTCATTCAGCTGGTCATACAACCCTTCCGCATTGTCCAGTTCATCCTGCTTGTCCGCAATCAGCAGATTGTAGGCGGACAGCTGGTTGTTCATGTTGGTGATCTGCTCGCTGAGAATCTGGATCTCCTGATCGATTACGTTCTTTCGGGCGATAATGTCAGCGATCTCATTTTCATTCTCTTTATACTGCTCCTTCACATCGTCGATCTTGTCCTTCAATTCCGCCTTTTCCTTCTTCAGCTGGTTGATCTGCTTGCGGATCTCGGAAGAGGATGCCGCGCTTGCCCGGGCGGGCAAAATGCTGATCAGCAGCGTCAGCAGCATGACAGCAGCCATCAGGCCGGCGAGGAAAGATACCAAACGCTTGCGATTTTTCATAGGTTGCTCCTTTTCACATGGCGGCGCACCTTCCGGTTATCGGATGTACGCCAGGGGGTTTACGTAAGTACCGGCATAGGATACGCCAAAATGCAGGTGCGGACCCGTGGACAGGCCGGTACTGCCTACATAGCCAATCAGCTGTCCCTGAGACACATTCTGTCCCGGGGAAACAACGTAATGGGTCATGTGCATATAAATGGACGCGAAGCCGTCGAGATGATTGATGCTCACGTAGTTGCCAGCGCCGCCCGCCTGATAGGAGGCTGAGGTCACGACGCCTGCCCGGGTTGCGTAGATGGGCGTGCCCTGGGCGCAGGACATATCAATGCCGTTGTGCATCCGGCTGACGCCCAGAATGGGATGCACCCGCATACCGAAAGCGCTGGTAAGCGTCCAGCCGGACACCGGTGTAACCCAGGTGGCGTTGGAGGGCGGATTCTCGCCCTGAAGCGCCAGCTTCGCCAGATACTCGTCGTACTTCGCCTGCTTCAGTTCTTTCTCCTTGGCAGCGATTTCCTGCATCAGGTCGTCCTGCAGGATCTCGGATTCCGCCATCAGGGCTTCAAATTCCTCGGACTTTTCCTCCAACTCCCGGAGTACGTCGTCGGATTCCGCACGTTTTTTCTCCAGCGCGGCCTCGTCAGCCGCCAGCTGTTCCCGGACGCTCTCCAGCTCGGTTTTCTCTGTCTCCAGATTAATCTGGGTCGCGGTAACGATGTCCGCCGCGATCCGCATTTCCTCAATGCGGCGGCGGTCGGAGGCATTGATCTCCTCCACCATATTGATCCGATCCAGAAGATCCGTAAAGCTGTTGGCCTCGAAGATGACCTGCCAGTAGGTCAGCTTTCCCTGTTCCTCCATCACCCGCACCCGTTCCCGGTGGGCTTCACTCAGCGCGCGCAGATCCTCCTTTGCGCTGTCCAGTTCCTCCTGAGTGTCGGCAATCAGCTGGCTGTAGGCGGCGATCTGCTCGTTGGTGGTGTCCACCTTGCCGTTCAGGAGGGTAATTTCCTGATCGATGGCACTTTTCTGCTGCACAATGTCCGTCATATCCTTGTAATTGGCATCGTACTGGCTCTGTATGGCGTCGATCTGTGCCTGAATCTCCGCGTTTTTATCTTCCAGCGCGTCAATCTCCTTCTGAATCTCCGCCGAGGAAGCGGCGCGCGCCTGCAGCGGCAGCGCGCTCACAACCAGCGCGGCGGTCAGCATCAGAGACAGCGCAGCAGTTGCTAATCTGTGTATACGCATAAACGTGTTCCTTAAACAAGATTTCTGTCAACTCCGGCGTTCTTCCGGAGCAGATGTGCCTCTTTTACACATTCATAAACTTGCGGATAGAGGTCCAGCTGCCCACAATGCCCACAAACATACCGGCAGCGGCAAACACGATCACCATTGGGATCAGCAATTCCTGGAAAGGAACAAAGGAGAACAGCTGCAGGGAATCCACGCCTGCGATTTTTTGCAGCAGCGCGTCATAGCCGACCCACTCCAGACCAAAGGCCAGGATGGCGCCCATCATGCCCAGCGTAAAGCCCTCCACCACGAAGGGCAGCCGGATAAAGCCGTTGGTGGCACCGACCATTTTCATGATGGCGATTTCATCCCTGCGGTCATACATGGCCAGCTTGACGGTGTTGGAGATAATCAGCAGCGACACCACCAGCAGCACCGCAATCAAAGCGGCGGAAACCATATGCAGCACATCCTGAATGGTGGAGAAGCCCTCCGCCAGTTCGTAGGCCGCATTGGTCTTGGCCACGCCGGGCAGCTGCTTCAGCTGCTCGTCGGTCTCCTTCATTTTGGTGTTATCCTCCAGCGTTACCACATAGCGGTGACGCAGATCGCTGGCCTGCACACCGCTGAAAGCGCTGTCGCCGTCATGGTCGGCAATGAAATCCTGCAGTGCCTCTTCCCGGGACACAAACTTTGCCTGCAGCACGTTGTCCATCAGATTGATCTGGGTGCCGATGCTTCTCGCCTCCGCGTCAGACAGGTCAGCATCCACATATACCAGAATTTCGCTGGTCTGGTTCAGTTCCTGCACCATCACGTCCAGATTATATGCCAGAGCGGAGAAGCTGCCCACGATCACCAGGCACGCCACCGTGACACACACAGCGGCAAAAGACATAAATCCGTGAAGGAAGATGCCGCGGAAGCCCTCCTTCAGCAGATATCCAAGATTATTCAGCTTCATCTGTCTCTTCCTCCTCCGCTCCGTCGCTGACAACCCGGCCGTCATTGATGGAAATGACCCGCTTGTTAAACAGCTCCACCAGATTCTGGTCGTGGGTCACCACCAGCATGGTTGTGCCGAGATTGTTGATCTCCTGCAGCAGCGCCATGATCTCAAAGGAACGCTCCGGATCCAGGTTGCCGGTGGGCTCGTCGGCAATGATGGTGGAAGGATTGTTCACCAGCGCCCGGGCGATGGCCAGTCTCTGCTGCTCGCCGCCGGACATCTCATTGGGATGGCGGCTCATCTTGCTCTCCAGTCCCACCAGCTCCAGCACATAGGGCACGCGCTCCCTGATTTCCCTTTCCCTTGCCCCGACCACGCGCATGGCGAAGGCCACATTCTCATAGACAGTCATCTTATCGATCAGACGGTAATCCTGAAACACGACGCCGACGGTGCGGCGCAGGTAAGGGATTTCCCGCTTCCGAATCCGCTCCAGAGAATAGCCGTTGACGTGCACCGTACCGGAGGTGGGCTTCAGCTCGCCGGTAATCAGCTTGATGATCGTGGACTTGCCGGAACCGGAAGGGCCGATCAGAAAGCAGAACTCGCCGTCCTCAATCTGCATGGAAACGCCGTTCAGCGCCTTATTCCCCTGCTCGTAGGATTTTACAACATCGTTAAATTGAATCATATGTATAATCTCCTGTATTCAGGCAGCCCCGGGCGCACCCGAGTCCGCTCGCGTGTAACCGAATTGTAACACATTGCAAAACCGTTGTCAATGACTAACCGTGAATTTGCGCTTCTCCACGGAAGATTTAACAAATAATCCATATTTCCGACACAGGAAAATCAGGAATTTTCAGGAAGTTATGGAAACTGTTTTCCGCTCTTCATACTAATTCTTGATTGAAAGCTTTAAAAGCTTTCCGAGAATGAATTGTGCCAGAAAAGGCAGATGACGCCGCTGGGCTGACGCCCAGCAAGGAAGATAACGCATTCTGGCGCGATTCAGGCCGGAAAGAATTAAAGT
>JAXEAK010000076.1:0-26944 GCA_034094395.1 Faecousia sp. | reverse complement strand
CATCCTGCTACGATTTGAGCATACTCGTTCGGCAGCTCTGCTACAGCAAGATATTCCTCTATAACCTCAGTGTGTGACCACAAATAGTCCGCAATTGCTTTGGCATCGCATGCGTCAACTCCATGCTTTTGGTCTATTCTCCCTGTTTTTGGACACACATGGTACTTCCTGTTCACAAAATCCAACAGTGGAAACCATAACTGGTAAAAAAGCGCAGCTTCAGATTGTTCCAGTCTCATATCTTGCTCCTTCGTGTATTTGGAAAGTGTCCAAAGCTACTTTGTTCTGCATCCTGCCCATGCGTTCCAGGGCAGCAGGCTTTGTACTTCCTCAGCCTGAGTCAAATCAACGTTGTTTGCCTTTTTCAGCAACCAGGTCAGGTATTTATATGGATCCAGCCCATTCTCAATGGCGGTCTGTATCAGACTGAACATAATAGCGCTTCCTTTTGCTCCCTTGGGCGTATTGGCAAACAGGAAGTTCTTCCGGTCAATGACAAAGGGCTTGATACTTCTCTCTGCCCGGTTATTGCTCAGCTCCAATCTGCCGTCCTTGAGATAATTCGTCAGGTAGGGCCACTGCTCTTTCAGATAAGTAAACGCCTTTCCCAAGGCAGACTTGGGTGCCGCTGTTCTGAAATTTGCCCATGCAAACATCGCGTCTAAAACAGGTTTTGCCTGCTTCAGCCGCTCGCTATATTTTTCTTCCGCTGTTTTCTCTGCCAATCCCTGCTCAATCTCAAACAGGAGATTGCAGTAGGCAAGTCCCTGAGACGCGGAGCTGCCCTTTGCCTTTCCCTTGGGCTGGGACTTCACTGCCTCGTCAAACTTTCGGCGCAGATGCGCCCAGCATCCGACTACCGTTATCCCTTCCGGGAGGTTGTGGTATCCTGCGTAGCCGTCCGTATGGAGATAGCCCTGGAATCCTGTCAGGAACTCCTTTGGATGCTTCCCACCCCGTCCCGGCTGGTACTCGTACAGGACAATGGGTTTCTCTGTATCCCCACTTGTCCGGTACAGCCACATGAAACTATCGCTTTGCGGTGCCTTTCCCGGCTCGTGGAGAACCTGCAGAGTGGTTTCATCCGCATGGAGGACTTCTCTTTTGAGCAGCTCCTCATGCAGGCGCTGATACACAGGAACCAGATAGTCCTCCGTGGCTCTCAGAATCCAGTTGGACATGGTCTGCCGGCTCAGTTGGATGCCCTGCCGGTTTATCTCCTGCTCCTGCCGGTACAGAGGAGAACCCATGACGAACTTCTGGGTCATGATGTAGGCAATGGCTTCCGGGGTGGCAAAGCTACCGGGGATAATATTCTTCTCCCGGGGTGCTTTCACAACGGGCGTCTCGATATCCTCCCTGTTGCAGTTCGGGCAGGCGCGGGTGTAGTAAATATCCTCCCGGACGATATACAGGGCAGGGACGTTTTCCGGCGCCTTTACGACTTCCTTGCCGATCTCCGTCATGGTATCCCCGCACTGAGGACAGACCAGATCCTCACCCTCCAGACGATGCTCCACCTGCTTCGTGGGCATACCCTCCGGGATGGTGTCCAGGGTGTAGGTGTGCTTCTTGTGCCGCTTGTGGCCTGCCACATCGTAAAGTACAGTAAAATATGATATTTCTCACACTATTTCCAGACCCTTTACCGCCTTGTGCGCCTTTGGCTGATCCACACTCAGCCCTTCCATGAGCCAGCGGTACTGTTGAGGAGTGAGTGCTCTGGCTTCACTTCCCTTCCGGGGTCATTGGAAGCTGCCGGATTCCAGACGCTTGTAAAGCAGCACAAATCCGTTTCCTTCCCAGTACAGAGGCTTAATGCGATCCCGGCGTCGACCGCAAAACAGGAACAGGGTGTTGGTGAATGGATCCAGATGGAATTGCTGCTGAACCATGGCAGCCAGCCCGTCAATCCCGCGCCGTAGGTCGGTGTAGCCGCAGGCAATATAAACCCTATCAGCTCCGGTGAAGTCACTCGGCATGATTTCAGGATCCGCAGCACCGTTTCCACGGTGGCCGCATCCGCATCGTTATAGATATCGACCTCAGCTCCGGAAATACGGACAGTCACTGCCACTTTGTCGGAACGGACTGCCTGCAGAGGCGTCACTTCTGCAAACGAAACCTCCTGCTGCGCCTGAGTCATCTCGAACAGCCTGCGCCGCCCGGATATCCCAATCTATTCTGTATTATACAATTTTGCGGCCTGATATTTAATGGCGCATCAGTGATTTTGAAAGGAGCATCCTTCAAAATTGCCTATTGTAAATTTGAAAGTGCTGTGATATAGTAAAAAAGAGAACAATGGCGTTCCCAATGGGACTCGTGCGTCCAAAATTGGGAGCGCCTGTTTTTTTCACCCACCGCAAAAGAGAGGAGCACAAGATATGGATAATTTCACCGAGCGCACAGACCCAGCGGGATTGTATGACTCCCGGTTCGAGCACGATAACTGCGGCATCGGCGCAGTCGTGGATATCAAGGGGCGAAAAAGCCACAAAACCCTTGACGATGCGCTGCAGATCGTCGAGCATCTGGAACACCGGGCAGGTAAGGACGCAGAGGGAAAAACTGGCGACGGCGTAGGCATCTTGCTTCAGATCGGACACAAATTCTTTGTCAAGGCGGCAGCGGAGGCCGGAATCGCTCTTGGCGGCGAGCGGGAGTACGGCATCGGTATGTTCTTCTTCCCCCAGGAGGAGCTCCTGCGCAATCAGGCGAAGAAGCTGTTTGAAATCATCTGCAAGAAGGAAGGCCTTCCCTTCCTGGGCTGGCGGGAAGTACCTACCTGTCCGGAGATTCTCGGACATAAAGCACGCAGCTGTATGCCCAGCATCTGGCAGGGCTTTGTGGGAAAGCCGCCCCGGATGAAGGCGGGCATTGACTTTGACCGCCGGCTGTATGTGGTTCGCCGGGTATTTGAGCAGTCCAATCAGGAGACCTATGTCTGCAGCCTGTCCAGCCGTACCATTGTGTACAAGGGTATGTTCCTGGTCAAGGAACTGCGGCTGTTCTATCCCGATTTGCAGGACGAGGATTATGAGACTGCTATCGGTATGGTACACAGCCGGTTCTCTACTAACACCTCCCCCAGCTGGAACCGCGCCCACCCCAACCGCTACATTCTGCACAACGGCGAGATCAACACCATCCGGGGCAACGTGGATACCATGCTGGCTCGCGAGGAGACTATCAGCAGCAGTTATCTGAAGGACGACATGACCAAAGTTCTTCCCATCGTTAATCAGGGCGGCTCTGACTCCGCCATGCTGGATAACACGCTGGAGTTCCTGCTGATGAACGGCATGGAACTGCCGCTGGCGGTGATGGTGACCATCCCCGAGCCCTGGAGCAACAGCAAGAGCATGGATCCCAAGAAGCGGGACTTCTATCAGTACTATGCAACCATGCTGGAGCCTTGGGACGGCCCCGCCTCTATTCTCTTCAGCGACGGCGACGTGATGGGCGCGGTGCTTGACCGCAACGGCCTGCGCCCCAGCCGCTACTACATCACCAAAGACGGCCGCCTGATCCTTTCCAGTGAGGTAGGCGTGCTGGATATTCCGCCTGAGGACATTGTCCGCAAGGATCGTCTCCGCCCCGGCAAGATGCTGCTGGTGGACACGGTGAAGGGCGAGCTGGTGGACGACGACGCACTGAAGGCCGATTATGCCAGCCGTCAGCCCTACGGCGAGTGGCTGGATCGGAATCTGGTGAACCTGTCCGACCTGAAGGTGCCCAATCAGAAGGTTCCAACCCACACCCGTGAGGAGCTGGTGCGCCTGCAGAAGGCTTTCGGCTACCGCTATGAGGACGTGAACCAGATTCTGCTGCAAATGGCGAAAAACGGCGGCGAACCGGCAGGCGCCATGGGCAGCGACACGCCTCTGGCAGTGCTAAGCCATACCCATCCTCCGCTGTTTGAGTATTTCAAGCAGATGTTTGCCCAGGTGACCAACCCGCCCATCGACGCGTTGCGGGAGAAGGTGGTCACCTCTACCACCGTCTATGTGGGCGCTCAGGGTAACCTTCTGGAGGAGGCTGCGGACAACTGCAAGGTTCTGAAAATCGACAATCCCATCCTCACCGAGACGGATCTGCTGCGCATCAAGACCATGCAGGTGCCCGGCTTCAAGGTGGAGACCATTTCCATCTGCTACTACAAGAACACTTCTCTGGAAAAAGCCATCGACCGGCTGTTCGTGGATGTTGACCGCGCCTACCGGGACGGCGCCAATATCCTGATTCTGTCTGACCGGGAGATTGACGAATACCATGTGGCGATTCCAAGCCTGCTGGCGGTGGGCGCTGTGTCCAAGTATCTGGTTCGCACCCGGAAACGCACCGCCATGGCGCTGATTCTGGAAAGCGGCGAACCGCGTCTGGTGCACGACTTTGCCACTCTGCTGGGTTATGGCGCCTGCGCCATCAACCCCTATCTGGCACAGGAAAGCATCGGCAGCCTCATTTCGGACGGCCTGCTGGAAAAGGATTACTACGCTGCCGTAAACGACTACAATAAGGCGGTGCTGGCGGGCATCGTGAAAATTGCTTCCAAGATGGGTATTTCCACCATTCAGTCCTATCAGGGCAGCCAGATCTTTGAGGCGGTGGGCATCAGCCAGGAGGTTATCGACAAATACTTCACCAACACCGTCAGCCGGGTTGGCGGCATTACCATCGACGACATTCAGAAGGATCAGGAGGATCGCCACCGTCAGGCTTTCGACCCGCTGGGTTTGGATATCTACATGGATCTTCCCAGTGTTGGCTCTCACAAATTCCGCAGCGGCGCGGCGGCGGAGCAGCACCTGTATAATCCTCAGACCATCCATCTGCTGCAGCAGGCGGTCTGGACGGGAGACTATGGCAAGTTCAAGCAGTATACTGCCGCGGCAGCCAATGAACCGGGCGACGATATGCATTTGAGAAGCCTTCTGGAGTTCAATTACCCGGAGCAGGGCATTCCGCTGGAGGAAGTGGAGAGTGTAGAATCCATTGTGAAGCGCTTCAAGACCGCCGCCATGAGCTATGGTGCGCTGTCAGAGGAAGCCCACGAGTGTATGGCCATTGCCATGAACCGTCTGGGCGGCAAGTCCAATACCGGCGAGGGCGGGGAAGCGGAGGATCGCTACGGCACCGAGCGCAACAGCGCCATCAAACAGGTGGCCTCCGCCCGGTTTGGTGTCACCAGCAAATATCTGGTGTCCGCCAGGGAAATCCAGATCAAAATGGCACAGGGCGCCAAGCCCGGCGAGGGCGGCCAGCTGCCCGGCGCCAAGGTCTACCCCTGGGTTGCCAAGTGCCGCAATTCCACCACCGGCGTGGGACTGATTTCTCCTCCGCCGCACCATGACATTTACTCCATCGAGGATCTGGCGCAGCTGATCTACGACCTGAAGTGCGCCAACCGCCATGCGGCCATTAACGTCAAGCTGGTCAGCGAGGCGGGCGTCGGCACCATCGCCGCAGGCGTTGCCAAGGCGGGCGCGGAGGTTATCCTGGTTTCCGGCTTTGACGGCGGTACCGGCGCGGCGCCCCACAATTCCATCCACAATGCGGGTCTTCCCTGGGAACTGGGCATCGCAGAAGCCCACCAGTGTCTGATTATGAACGGTCTGCGTTCCCGGGTGCGTATCGAGGCGGACAGCAAGCTTATGAGCGGCCGGGATGTGGCCATTGCCGCCATGCTGGGCGCGGAGGAATTCGGCTTCGGCACCGGACCGCTGGTGGCCATGGGCTGCGTGATGATGCGGGTGTGCAATCTGGACACCTGCCCCATGGGCATCTGCACCCAGAACCCGGAGCTGCGAAAGAATTTCAAGGGCAAGCCCGAGTATGTGATGAATTTCATGAAGTTCATGGCGCAGGAACTGCGGGAGTATATGGCAAGGCTGGGCGTGCGCACCGTGGAGGAGCTGGTGGGGCGCACCGACCTGCTGCGGGTTCGTCCTGCAGCGCCCGGTTCCCGCGCCAGCGAAATGGATCTGTCCGCGCTGCTGCATAATCCGCTGGTGGAGAACTCCAACGTACATTTTGACCCCGACGCCGTGTACGACTTCGCGCTGGAACAGACTCCGGATATGAAGGTTCTGATGAAGAAATTCAAGAAGAGCTTCGATATGGCGGAGCCGAAGCCCATGTCCGTCAGCCTGACGGTGGGCAATACCGACCGCGCCTTCGGCACCATCTTCGGCAGCGAGATCACCGCGAAATTTGGCAATACTCTGCCGGACGACACCTTCCACGTCACCTGCACCGGCTACGGCGGCCAGAGCTTCGGCGCGTTTATCCCCAAGGGCTTGACGCTGGAGTTGATCGGCGACAGCAACGACTATCTGGGCAAGGGACTGTCCGGCGGCAAGATCGTGGTCTATCCCCCGGCGAACGTCACCTATGACCGGAGCCAGAACATCGTCATCGGCAACGTGGCGCTGTACGGCGCTACCGGCGGTAAAGCCTTTATCAGCGGTGTGGCGGGCGAGCGCTTCTGCGTGCGCAATTCCGGCGCGACCGCTGTGGTGGAGGGCGTCGGCGATCATGGCTGCGAATACATGACCGGCGGAACCGTGGTGGTGCTGGGCAAGACCGGCAAGAACTTTGCGGCCGGCATGAGCGGCGGCATTGCCTATGTGCTGGATGAGGACTGGGATTTCTACCAGCGGGTCAATAAGGACATGGTCAGTCTGGAGCCGGTGGAACACAAATATGACGTGTCCCTGCTGAAGGATCTGATCCGGGAGCACGTGGAGATGACCGGCTCCCCCAGAGGCAAGGAAATTCTGGATAATTTTGGCGAGTATCTGCACAAGTTCAAGAAGGTACTGCCTCACGATTACGATAAGATGCTGCGGCTGATCGCCCAGATGGAAGAGAAGGGCGAGGACAGCGAGCAGGCTCAGATCGAGGCGTTCTACGCCATGAAAAACGCACAGTAAAGGAGGCGGGCACTATGGGAAAGCCTACCGGATTTATGGAAATCAGCCGGCAAACCAGCACGGAGCTGCCGCCGGAGGAACGCATCAAGAATTTTAACGAATTTCACATCCCGCTGCACTGCGATGAGCAGCAGGCGCAGGGCGCCCGCTGCATGGACTGCGGCGTGCCCTTCTGCCAGAGCGGTATGATGATCGGCGGCATGGCCAGCGGCTGCCCCTTAAACAACCTGATCCCCGAGTGGAACGATCTTGTTTACCGGGGTCAGTGGGATCTGGCGGTGAAGCGGCTCATTGCCACCAACCGCTATCCGGAGTTCACCAGCCGGGTGTGTCCCGCGCTGTGTGAAGCCGCCTGTACCTGCGGCATGGCTACCGGTTCGCCCGTCACGGTAAAAGAGAACGAGCGCGCAGTGGTGGAGTATGGCTACAGCAGCGGTGCCATCCATGCGGTTCCGCCACCGTCCCGCACCGGAAAGCGGGTTGCCGTGGTGGGCACCGGCCCCTCCGGGCTGTCCGTTGCCGACCTGCTGAACAAGCGCGGGCATAAGGTGACTATGTACGAGCGCAGCGACCGGGTTGGCGGACTGCTGATGTACGGCATCCCCAATATGAAGCTGGAAAAATGGGTCATTGACCGCCGGGTGGATATTCTCAAGGAGGAGGGTATTGACTTCGTCACCGGCGTGGACGTGGGTCGGGACATCAGCGCCGATGAGTTGACGGAAGCCTATGACGCAGTGGTGCTGTGCTGCGGCGCCAAGCAGCCCCGGGACATCGGCGGTCCCGGCCGGGACGCCGGAGGAATTTACTTTGCTGTGGATTACCTGACCAGCGTGACCAAGAGCCTGCTGGACTCCGGCTTCGCCGATGGCAAGGCTATCAGCGCTGAGGGCAAGAAGGTGCTGGTTATCGGCGGCGGCGACACCGGCAACGACTGCGTGGGCACTGCCATTCGGCAGGGCTGCACCAGCGTGACTCAGCTGGAGATGATGCCCTGTCCGCCGGTTTCCCGCGCTCCCGGCAACGACTGGCCGGAGTGGCCCCGGGTGCTGAAGACCGATTACGGTCAGCAGGAGGCCATTGCCAAATTCGGCAGCGACCCCCGGGTGTACAAGACCACCGTGAAGGAATTTTACAAGAATGAGGCCGGGCAGGTCTGCGGCGCGCTCATTGCCAAGCTGGAGAGTCAGGTGGTGGATGGTCGCCGGATGATGGTGCCAACCGGTGAGGAATTCGCCATTGAGTGCGATTTGGTACTCATTGCCGCCGGATTCACCGGCTGTGAAAAATATGTTGCCGAGGCTTTCGGCGTGGACATGACGCCCAGAGGTACCGTGGCGGATGTTAAATACGCATCCAGCAGACCCAAAATCTTCACCTGCGGCGACATGCGCAGGGGTCAGAGCCTTGTTGTCTGGGCACTGCGGGAAGGCCGGGACACTGCCGCCGTGGTGGATGAATACCTGATGGGTTATACAAACCTGTAAAAAATGCGGGAAGCGGCTGCCTCTTTGGGAAAAGCAGCCGCTTCTCCACTTCTGACAGGCGTATTGCCACGTGTTCCTCCATGATCGTGTGAAACAAATGAAAGGAATGGGATGCTTTGTGCTGTTTTTTGCTCCACTGGTTGTTGCGCCTGTATTTTATCTGATGGCGATTTATGTGCTGGCTGCGGTGCTCCCCGCGTTGTTCCTGATGCGTTATGTATACCGGCAGGATCGGGTGGAGAAGGAGCCGCCATGGCTGCTGGGAAATCTGGTATTCCGGGGAGTTCTGGCGGCGTTGGCGGCCATTGTGCTGGAGATGCTGGGTCAGTCCGTGCTGAACGCCATGGTGGAACCGGACAACCCCCGCTATGTGTTTTTGACGGCGTTTCTGGTGGTTGCTGTCGTGGAAGAGGGAACCAAGTTCTTCTTCCTGTACCGCAGAACCTGGCGCGACCCGAATTTTAATTTCCGGTTTGACGGAATCGTATATGCCGTCTTTGTTTCCTTGGGCTTTGCGGCCTTTGAGAATGTGAAGTATGTGTTCAACTATGGCCTTTCCGTGGCGCTGCCCAGAGCCATTCTGGCGGTGCCGGGGCACATGGGCTTTGCGGTGTTCATGGGCATCTTCTACGGCAGGGCGAAGCGCTGCTGGGATTATGGCAATCGTTTTGGCTGCACGATCAATCTGATCCTCAGCTACCTGCTGCCGGTGTTCCTGCACGGCGTGTATGACACCTGCTGCATGACGGGAACCGGACGCTCCACGCTGGTGTTTGTTGTATTCGTCGTGGCAATGTATCTGCTGGTTTATCTGCTGATCAAGCGGGAATCCAGAAAGGACGCGCCCGTATAAGATGGAGGCCGCCGGAATGCTCCGGCGGCCTGTTTTTGTGGAGAAAAAGCTTGAAAAGTTTACCATCTCCACATATAATGAAGAAAAAGCTCGGGGGTGCAGAGATGAAAAGACTGATCAGCCTGCTTCTTACATTCGTATTGCTGGTGGGACTGCTGCCGGTTTCAGTGGCGGCAGAGGATACCCAGGAAGTGGAAACCATTTCAGAGCCTGCTAAGACGGAAGCGATCCCCGAAACCACTATAGAATCGCCGACGGAAACGCAAACGGAGGAAACGGCTGCGCAGACGGAGGAGACTTCCACGAAGTCGGAGGAAACCGTCCCGGAAATGCCGGAAGAAACCATAGCCGCGTTTGCGGCGGACAGTGACCGGGAGCCGGCTTTCCTGGAGATTCCCCTCCAGCTGAACCCTCGCTACGAGGGACTGGTGGACATCTCCGACATTACCCTGCCGGAGATCGATGCTTCCCGGTATATTGCATCTGCGGAAGCCTACTCCGGTTCCTATGTGTCCATCGCAACGGCGGCTACGCAAACCCGCGGCTATCTGCGCAGCCGTACCGGAGCGTTCACGGTGTATGTGGCGACCAGCAATTCGGATTACAGCGAAGTCTGCCATGAGGTGTTTGACACGGCGCTTGTCCATACCGGAGTCCCTACTGAGGGCGATTATCTTGCCTGGCAGTATGGCGGTTGGTCGGCGAACATTTCGTACAACACTTCCGGCGGCACCTATCGCTATGCCATTACCTATGCCGTTTCCTACTACACCACCGCCGCTCAGGAAAAGGAGATGGACAACCGGGTGGCGGAGCTGCTGAGCAGTCTGGATCTGGAGGGCGGAAGCGATTATGCCAAGGTAAAGGGCATCTATGACTACATCTGCGCCCACACGGTCTATGACTATGCCAATTTGAACATAGCTTCCTACAAGCTGAAATTTACGGCCTATGCTGCGCTGATCAATGGTACGGCGGTGTGTCAGGGTTACGCGGTGCTGCTGTACCGGCTGGCGCTGGAGCTGGGTGTAGACTGCCGGTTCATCGGAGGCTTGGGCAATGGCGGCGCCCACGGCTGGAACATTGTGAAAGTGGGCGATTACTACTATAACGCCGATTCTACCTGGGATGCCGGCGTAAGCAGCTATCGTTATTTCCTGAAATGCCCGAATAGTTTCCCTGGACATACCCGGGACGCAAAATTTGACACCGAAGCCTTTCATGCCAGCTATCCCATGGCTTCCAAAAATTACAATCCGGCTGATGATGCCAGAGAAGGCACTTGCGGAGACAGCCTGCGTTTTCAGCTTTCCGCAGAAGGGGTGCTTACCATCACGGGCACGGGAGACATGACAGATTTTACCGCTGACGGCGCTCCATGGTATGCCTACCGCCGGCAGATTGCTTCGGTGGTGCTCCCGGAGGGAATCACCTCCATCGGGAGCAATGCCTTCAACGGTTGTACAGGCCTGACCGGCATAACCTTCCCCGATTCCGTTTCTGCCGTAGGCGGCGGCGCGTTTCGGGGCTGCACAAAGCTGACGCAGGTACAGTTCCTGGGAAATGGTTTCCCGGGTGACAGCACAGCGTTCGCCTATCCCGTAACCGCCTACTATCCTCACGGAAGCACAACATGGACACCGGAAATCCAAAGCAGCTTTGGCAGCAATGTTACCTGGGTGGAGGCCTGCACCACAGGCCTGTACCATACGCCGGCTGCCGACCCGGCGGTTGCTCCTACCTGCACGAAAGCCGGTCTGACCGAGGGCAAACATTGCTCCGTCTGCGGGGATATTCTGGTTAAGCAGGAGGAAGTCCCCGCCACGGGACACACACCCGTCACAGACCCGGCGGTTGCGCCTACCTGTACGGAAACCGGTCTGACCGAGGGCAAACACTGCTCCGTCTGCGGCAATATTCTGGCAAAGCAGGAGGAAGTTCCCGCCACGGGACACACACCCGTTACTGACCCGGCGTTTGCGCCTACCTGCACGAAAACCGGCCTGACCGAGGGCAAACACTGCTCCGTCTGCGGGAATATTCTGGTAAAGCAGGAGGAAGTTCCCGCCACGGGACACACACCCGTTACTGACCCGGCGGTTGCACCTACCTGCACGGCAACCGGTCTGACGGAGGGATCACACTGCGCCGTCTGTCAGGAAATCCTTACCGCGCAGGAAGTCATCCCTATGGCGCACCGCTTTGTGGACAATGTCTGCGCGTATTGTGGCCTGTGCAGCGGCAGCTGCGGCGAGAGCCTGACGTGGACGCTGCAGAACGGAAAGCTGACAGTTTTCGGCAGCGGTGAAATGCATTCCTTCTCGGAAGGCGGCACCCCCTGGGATCACTGGAAAGATGCGATCACCAGCGTGGAGCTGCAGCCCGGCGTGACAACCGTGGGAGCCTTCGCCTTTGCCGGGTGCACCCAATTGGAGAAAGTATTCCTTCCCGACGGACTGCTGAGCGTTGAAAGCTGTGCCTTCCGGGGCGATACTGACCTTCAGACGCTCCGATTCCCAACCAGCGTGGCTGCCATCGCCTCCGGGGCGCTGGCGGACAGCGCCGTTCAGGAGATATCCTTCGCGGGAGACGCACCGGAAATCGCGGAAGACGCTTTCCACGGGATTCGGGCAACTGCCATCTATCCCAGCGAAAATCAGACCTGGACAGCGGAGACCATGCAGGGTTACGGCGGCACGATCGACTGGGTGGCCAATGAGCCGACGATACATTCTCTGAAACTGGATCAGTCCTACCTGACGCTTCCGGTGGGCAGCTTTGCACAGCTTACGATTCAGACAGACGCCGAACTGAACCCCGGGGATATCCGCTGGGCTGTGGAAACGGCGGCCGGGGACGATCCCCTGATGACGGCGGTTACCGTGGACGGCAGCGGCAAGGTCAGCGCCCTGAGAAGCGGCGTGACCTATGTCATTGCGTCGGCCAGCATCGACGGCCGTACCTATTCTGACCGATGCCGGGTGGACGTAACCGCCGGGGAGACAGCAGCGGAGCTTGCCGGCGTTCAGCTGGGCACTACGGCTCTGACCACGGAGTTGCTGCGCACGGACTACGCTTCCTTTGATGTGGTGCTTCTTCTGAAGCAGAACCTGTCGGAAGCTGCGGCGTTCTCCCTCCGGGAGCCCGCGGACGTGAGCGACGTGGCCGTGGATTCTGCCCGGTTTGTGGACGAGACCATGGCGAAGCTGTTCCGGCTGGTGGTGAAGGATGACCGCACCCTGCTGGTGGTGCCCACTGACCAGGCCATCCAGAACCCCGGCAAGGTGGCGGGCAGCTACACCAGCCGGGTAGCGGTGAAAATCGGAGATGAGGAGTTTACCACGGATGCGGCGCTGAAGCTTACTGTCAGAAAATCCACGCCAAAGCTGAAGGCAACCACGCTGACCTTTAACTCCTTCTATGACAAACAGAGTCAGCCCATTGTCATTTCCGGCGCAACGGTGACGGGAGTTACCGCGACGGCTCTGCCCAACTGGCTTGCCCTGTCGGAGGGAATGCTGACCCTTACCGATGACGCGCCTTCCAAATCCGCTTCCGGCAGCGCCTGTGTGTCGGTGGAGACTGCAGAATGGGCAATCCCCGCGCCGGTTACCGTGCCCGTAAAACTTACCTGCAAGGCGCCCGGAGTGAAGCTGTCCGCCTCCTCTGTGACCCTTGCCGGTACGGGAAGCCGGGGCGTGACACTGAGACTGCAGTGCACCGGCAAAACGGATACGCTGGAGAGCCTTGGCGTCGATCACATTACGGCGGATGGCTTTGATGTCTCGAACTTTGACCTCACAACCGGCAGCTTTACGCTGGCTCCTCAGGGTAAAGTCACAGCCGGAACGAAAGTCGTTACCGTCTTCTTCTCCAATGTGGAAAAAACAGTACCGCTGAAGCTCAAGGTGAGTACCAGATCCGTGACGCTTTCCGCGAAGCCCGCTTCCGTCACCTTAAACAGCGTGGTGGGCGACAGCGCGGAAATTGCCCTGACAGCGTCTCCTGCGGACTATGCGTTCTCTGAAGCTACCGTCCGTGTGGCGGACAGCAGAGGAAAAGCCACCGATCAGCTGGATGCTGTCTATGCGAACGGCGCAATCAAGGTTAGTACCAATCCTGCGACCCAGCCAGGCGCCACCTATAAGCTGTATATTTCCACGGCGGACACCACGAGGGAAACCGCCATTACAGTGAAGACGCTGGCTGAAAAGAGCAGCAAGCCCGCCGTATCCGCCAAGGTCAGCGGAACCATCAATCCGGAGTTCCCTGCGTCCCGGGTGACGGTGCAGCCTGCCTTCCGCAATTACTTTAGTGGCACCTATACGAAGCTGGACTGGACGGTGGACGAATACAAGGGCAGAACCCGTTTGCAGGACGCAACGAAGAAGTTTGCGCGCGAAGGACTTCAGTTCCGGGCTGTGGAGACACTGACGCTGGGCAATACCTATCAGATGAATCTGACCTTTACCCTGCCAGACGGCAGCAGCTGTGACTGCTCTGTGAAGCTGCCGGTTAAGCGACTGGCCATATCCGCGGCGCTGAAACTGTCAGGATCCATAGACGTAAACCGGGACGACACCGCCATTACGCTTACGCCCACCTACCGCAACTGCCAGCGCCTGCCGGACGCGGAGGAGACCATCCGGATTTACAGCTCGGCAGACGGGTATACTTCCGAAATAACCGGCCAGTTTGCTGTCCGCCAGCTGGATTCGGATGCGTTCGTCATTTCCAGAAAAAAGGACTGCCCGCTGAATTCCAAGCTGAAATACAGGGCGGTTCTGACGACTTCCATGGGCGGGGTAACCGTTACCTCCAGCCCGGTGACCCTGAAGGTAAGTGCCGGCTCCGCAAAGATTACGCTGGATGCTTCCAATGCGGTGCTCTACGCGTCGGACAGATACAGCCGGGCTGTGTTCCGGCTGACCCCGGGCGATTCCCGCCTGAATGCCATTCGCTCCGTGGCGCTGCGCGATGCCGGCGATCAGGCGCTTTACACCCTGTATGACTATGGCAATGGCCGCTATGCGCTGGGATTCCGGGATGAGTCGGTGAGCAGAAGCCTGCTGGCCGGAAAAACCTCCGTCAATGTGCCGCTGGACATCCATCTGGAAGGTAACGGCACTCCGGGGACGGGTATTTCCGTTGCGCTGAAGCTGCGGATTGCTCCCGGTACGTGAAAATGATCGGCAAAGCCCTGAAATCTGGAGATTTCGGGGCTTTGCCCGCAGCGTTAATCATAGTAACCAACTGGTATTATAGGAAAATATTTTCTAAATACCTATTGACAAACAGGAGAAATAGGTGTATTATCACACCATCGAATCTGAGCAGCCAAAGGAAAGGAGCGGAATGCAATGTTTGAACAGAATTCTTATGCTGCAAAGCTGTGTTGTCGAATGCGTATCTCCCGGGCATATCCGTATGGCGGGGTGCATTCGTTTGCTGCTTGTTGCACCTGAAGTATGATATTTCGTAAGGGATGTCACGATGCCATTTGCCCGGGAGCTTTTGAAAGCCCCGGCTTTTTTCGTGCTTGGATTCCCTGAATTTTGATGAAAAGAGAGGAATTTCCCTATGAAAAATTTTGTTAAGAAGATCGGAGCCGTATTTCTGAGCCTGTCCGTTGCCGCCTCCCTGCTGGCCGGCTGCGGCGCAAAGACCGAACCCGTTGCTTCGGTTGCCCCGGAGTCCAAGGGCACCTTCCGGACGCTGGACGAGATCAAGTCCAGCGGCACCATCAACATCGGCGTGTTCTCCGACAAGAGCCCCTTCGGTTATGTGGACGAGAATGGGCAGTATCAGGGCTATGACGTGTACTTCGGCGATCGCATTGGACAGGATCTGGGCGTGAAGATCAACTACGTCTCCACAGAGGCCGCCAACCGTATTGAGTACCTGCAGACCGGCAAGGTGGATATCATCTTGGCTAACTTCACCGTGACCCCGGAGCGGGCGCAGGAGGTTGACTTCGCCCTTCCCTACATGAACGTGGCGCTGGGCGTCGTGTCCCCGGACAGCCGGGTCATCACCTCTCTGTCTGACATCGGCGCAGACGATCAGGTGATCGTGATTTCCGGCACCACCGCCGAGACCTACCTGGAAAAGAACAACCCCGAGATCAAGCTGCAAAAGTACGACGCCTACGCGGAAGCCAAGACCGCCTTTGAAAACGGCAATGGTGTCGCCTGGGCCAACGACAACACCGAAGTCATCGCTTTCGCCATTGAGAATCCCGGCTACACCGTGGGTATCCCGTCTCTCGGCAGCGCGGACACCATTGCTCCCGCCGTCACCAAGGGCAACACCACACTGCTGAACTGGCTGAACGACGAGATTAAGGCTCTGAGCAATGAGAATTTCTTCCACGCCGACTATGAGGCCACTTTGCTGGACACCTACGGCAAGGATTACGAGGATACGCTGGTCGTTGAGGGTGGCGTGGTTGCCAACGCAGCGGAGGAAGCTCCCGTTGTAGAGGAGAAGGGAACCATCACCGTCGCCGCCTCTCCCACGCCCCATGCGGAAATTCTGGCCGAGGCCGCCAAGATCCTTGCCAAAGAAGGCTGGACGCTGAAGGTTACCGAGTTTGAAGACTATGTGCAGCCCAATCTGGTGGTGGACAGCGGCGAGATCGATGCCAACTACTTCCAGCACGTTCCGTACCTCGATAATTTCAATGAGGAAAAGGGCACCCATCTGGTGCCGGTGGCTGGTATCCACTATGAGCCTTTCGGCATCTATCCGGGCACCAAGTCCTCCCTCGGTGATATCGCCGACGGCGATGTGATTGCGGTTCCCAACGACACCACCAACGAAGCTCGGGCGTTGCTTCTGCTGCAGGACAACGGCATTCTGACCCTGAAGGAGGATGCGGGTCTGAAGGCAACGGTGAAGGATATCGTGGGCAATCCCCACAACGTGAAGATTCAGGAGCTGGAAGCGGCACAGGTTTCCCGCGTCAAGGATGAGGTCGCCTTCGTGGTGCTTAACGGCAACTATGCGCTGGAAGCAGGCTTCTCCGTTGCCCATGACGCCGTGGCTTATGAGACCAGCGCTTCCACCGCAGCAAAGACCTACGTCAACGTGCTGGTGGTGAAGGAAGGCAACGAGAACAACGAGGGCATTCAGGCACTGGCTGCCGTCCTCAAGTCCGACGCAATCAAGCAATTTATTACCGACACCTACGACGGAGCGGTGGTTCCCTTCGAGGATTGATTCAAACAGCGGGGACGGACAGCGGCAAACGCCGCTGCCCGCCCCTGTTTTCCCCGAAACAAAGAAATCGAGGTAAGGATATGGAAGAAAGCTATTTGGAGATCCGGAATCTCTGCAAAACCTTCTCCGCGAAAAACGGCAGCGTAGAGGCGCTGAAAGGAGTATCCCTTTCCATTGGAAAAGGAGAAATCTTCGGCGTCATTGGCCTGTCCGGCGCGGGAAAGAGTACACTGGTTCGATGTATGAACCTGCTGGAGCGGCCGGACAGCGGAGATGTACTACTGAACGGAGAAAGCCTGCTGTCTCTGAACAAGGAGCAGCTTCGGTTGCGCAGGCAGAAAATCGGCATGATTTTTCAGCATTTTAACCTGCTGGAGCAGCAGACGGTGCTGGAAAACGTCTGCTTTCCTCTGGAAATCCGGGGCATTCCCAAGAAGGAACGGCGGGAAAAAGCCCTTGCCCTGCTGGAAAAGGTAGGCCTGGCGGAGAAGGCAAAAGCCTATCCCTCCCAGCTTTCCGGCGGGCAGAAGCAGCGGGTGGCAATTGCCCGGGTGCTGGCCAATGAGCCGGATATCCTGCTGTGCGACGAGGCCACCAGCGCGCTGGATCCCGAAACGACCAAAACCATTTTGAAACTGCTGAAAACCATCCGGGATACCATGGGCATCACCATTGTGGTCATTACCCACGAAATGCGGGTGATTCAGGAAATCTGTACCCGTGTGGCAGTGCTGGACGGCGGCACCGTACAGGAAGAAGGCAGCGTTGCCGAGATTTTCGACCATCCAAAATCCCGGGCGGCAAAGCGGCTGCTATTGATGGCGGATGAGGAGGAAGAAAGCCATGTGGGATGAAACCATGATAAAAATGCTGCTGGAGGGCATCCGGGATACCTGCTATATGACCCTTGCCTCCACCTTTTTTGGTTATCTGATCGGCCTGCCGCTGGGCATCGCCCTGACGCTGACCGATGAGGGCGGCATTGCCCCCAACCGGACAGTCTACCGGATTCTGGACGTGATTATCAATATTACCCGGAGTATTCCCTTCCTGATTCTGTTAATCCTCGTCATGCCCCTGACCAAGGTCATTGTGGGCAAGACCTACGGCTCTACGGCGACCATCGTTCCTCTGACGCTGGCAGCTGCACCCTTCATCGGGCGGATGGTAGAGTCCTCCTTGAAGGAAGTGCCCGCCGGAGTCGTTGAAGCGGCGCTGAGCATGGGCGCAAAAACCGGCACCATTGTGCGCAAGGTGCTGATTGGGGAAGCCAGAACCTCTCTGCTGGTAGGCGCGACCATTGTCCTCGGCACGGTGCTGGGCTATTCCGCCATGGCTGGTGTCGTTGGCGGCGGCGGCTTGGGAGACATTGCCATTCGCTACGGCTACTATCGCTACGACACCGGCGTTATGCTGGTGACGCTGGTATTCATTGTGGCGATTGTGCAGCTGCTGCAGGGGTTAGGCAATCTGACTGCCCGGAAAATCGACCACAGACGGCAAGGCTGAGCGGGGAGAAAGCTATGGATTTTGCGGTTATGAAAGCCTACCTTCCCCGGTTCTGGGATGCCCTGCTGCTGACCTTGAACGTCGGCTGGCAGGGGGTGCTGCTGGCGCTGGTGCTGGGAATTGCCTGCGCGGTAGCGGTGCACCTGAAAGTTCCGGTACTGCGGCGCGTTGTGGGTGTTTATGTTGAACTGTTTCGCAACACACCACTGCTGGTGCAGCTGTTTTTCCTGTACTTTGCCCTGCCCAAAATCGGGATCCGCATTTCCGCGCAGGTTTGTGGCAGTCTGGGTTTGGGGCTGCTGGGCGGTGCGTACATGGCGGAGACCTTCCGCAGCGGTTTGGAGAGCATCGCTCCCATTCAGACGGAAAGCGCCCAAAGCCTGGGCATGAGCCGCGCACAGGTGTTTCGGTTTGTGATCCTGCCTCAGGCGGTGAGCTCCAGCGTCCCGGGACTTCTGGCCAACCTGATTTTCCTGCTGAAGGAGACCAGCGTGTTTTCCACCATCAGCCTGATGGATCTAATGTTCACCGCCAAGGATCTGATTGGTATGTATGCCAAGACCATCGAATGCCTGACCCTGCTGGTAGTGTTCTACCTCATTATGCTGCTGCCGGTGTCTATTCTGGGAAGTGTCCTGGAAAGGAGGCTGCGCTATGCAGAGTTTGGGAATTGATGTGCTGTTCAAAGGCACGAATTTTCTGCGGCTGCTGGGCGGCCTGTGGGTGGCGGTGCGCATCAGTCTGATTTCCGTCGCCATCAGCATCGTTCTGGGCGTCATCGCGGGTATGCTGATGACTTCCAAGAACAAAATTCTCAAGGCGTTTTTCCGGATTTATCTGGAAATTGTCCGGATTATGCCCCAGATGGTGCTGCTGTTTGTGGTGTATTTCGGCACTACCCGGGTATTCGGCTGGAATCTGAATGCGGAAACTGCGGCCATATTCGTGTTCAGCTTCTGGGGCACGGCGGAAATGGGAGATCTGGTGCGGGGCGCGTTGCAAAGCATTCCCACCATCCAACACGAAAGCGCTCAGGCGCTGGGTATGAATCCCCTGCAGGTGTATGGCTATGTGATTCTGCCCCAGACCGTGCGCCGCCTGATCCCGCTGTCCATCAACCTGATTACACGGATGATCAAAACCACAAGCCTTGTGATGATGATCGGCATTGTGGAGGTGCTGAAGGTTGCCCAGCAGATCATTGAGGCCAACCGCAGAACCGCACCCAACGCCGCCTTCGGTGTCTTTGCGGTGGTATTTTTGCTGTATTTCCTGATTTGCTGGCCGATCAGCCGGCTGTCGGTCTATTTGGAGAAAAGGTGGTCATAGCTGTGGAAAACGTATTGCTGAGTGTCCGGCATCTGCGCAAAGCCTTCGGGGAGCATGAGATCTTCCGTGATTTTTGCCTTGATGTCCACAAGGGTGAGGTGGTGGTGATTATCGGCTCCTCCGGCTGCGGAAAGAGCACTCTGCTTCGCTGCCTGAACGGTTTGGAACCCATTCAGGGCGGAGAAATCCTGCTGGATGGTGCGCCGGTGCTGCGGGACGATAAGTCCATCACGAAAATGCGGCAGAAAATTGGCATGGTGTTCCAGAGCTATGAGCTGTTTCCCCACAAGACCATTCTGGATAACATTCTGCTGTCGCCCATGAAGGTTCAGAAGCGTTCCCGTGCCGAGGTGGAAGCGGAGGCTCTGGAACTTTTGCAAAAGGTGGGGCTTGCGGATCGGAAGGACGACTACCCCCGGCAGTTGTCCGGCGGGCAGAAGCAGCGAGTGGCGATTGTGCGGGCGCTGTGTATGCACCCGGAGATCCTGCTGCTGGACGAAATCACCGCTGCGCTGGATCCGGAAATGGTGCGGGAGGTATTGGAGGTGGTGCTGTCTCTTGCCCGCGCAGGCAGCACCATGGTCATCGTCACCCATGAAATGAACTTTGCCCGTGCCATTGCCGACCGCGTTCTTTTCATCGAGAACGGGGAAATTGTGGAGGAAAGCTGCAATCCCAAGGACTTTTTTGCCAATCCGGCCACTGCCCGGGCGAAGGACTTCCTGAAATCCTTTGACTATGAATAGCGGCCTGCCGTCACCGGAATGGGAAAGAACTGTCGGACGATGGCAGCCCTTTTGACGCATAGCCTAAGGAAGCTTTGAATCAATCGTCTGCACTTTCACGGCGAACCTTTTGCATCACTCGTGCCATTTTAGACCGTCCGGCTGAGCCAAAATCTTCTGCCGCCGGCGCTTGTCGACCGAATCAGAGTTTCCCGAATCTTCCACCATATTTCGGAAACCATATTGAACCGGGGCAGAGAATATGCTATAATCAAACTGGATTACAGCACAGCGCTGTGGTTTGGATTCTGGCGCATCCGCCGTGAAGGGGCAGATGCCATGGGAGGGTTCCTTATGAAACGGATTATTACCATTGGCCGGGAATTCGGCGCGGGCGGCAGCGATCTGGGACGCCGTCTGGCACGGGAACTGGGAATTGCCTACTATGACCGGGACATCATTCTGCGCACCGCCAAGGCAAGCGTACACCTGACCCCTGAGCAGGTTCGGCTCTGGGATGAGCGGGTGCCCCACGAGTTTGGATTTACCCAGAGCCTGTTTAATTTCTACAGCCGCCCCTTAAGCGAAGAGCTGTGGAACGCCCAGGTTCGCGCCATCCGGGAGCTGGCAAACAAGGAGAGCTGCGTCATTGTGGGGCGCAACGCGGACTACATCCTCCGGGAATACGATCACTGCCTGCGGGTGTTCGTCCATGCCGACCGCAGCTGGCGGCTGCTGCGTATCCGGAAGATGCTGCCGGATACGCCCCTGGAGGAGCTGGAGTCCAACATGGATACCGCTGATCGTGCCCGCCGTGCATACTGCGAAAAAATGACTGGCCGTACCTACGGCGACTGCCGCAGCTACGACCTGACCCTGTGCACCAGCACGCTGGGCTTTGAAAAAGCGTACCAATTGCTTAAGGATGCCGCCCAAATGCTGTGACATTTTGGCGAAACCGTCAAATTTATTTCGTTCGCGGTTTGCTGTATTGACTTTTACACAGTAAAGTGCTAAAATTCCCGTTAAGATGTTCGGTATCTAAGGCGATAGCGGCGTGCTGTCGCCTTTTCCCGTTCATCTCCCTGCCTGAAAAGGGCGGGGATCTGTTTTCAGAGAACATATTGAGGAAAGGATGAATTATTACTATGAAAAAGTTCTTTGCACTGTGTCTGGCTGTCGTAATGGTGCTGTCTCTGGCTGCCTGCGGTGGTTCCAAGACTGCCTCCGCCTCTGACGGCAAGAAGTGGATCATTGCCTCCGATACCGTCTTTAAGCCCTTTGAGTATACCGATGCCTCCGGCAATTTCGTTGGTATCGACGTGGACATTCTCGCAGCCGTCGCCGCTGACCAGGGCTTTGACTACGAGCTGAAGAGCCTGGGCTGGGACGCCGCCATTGCTGCCTGCCAGGCTGGTCAGGCTGACGGCATGATCGCCGGCGCTTCCATCACCGAGGAGCGTAAGGCTTCCGGCTGGATCTTCTCCGACGGCTACTACACCGCTACCCAGAGCATGACCGTCGCCGCCGATTCCGACATCACCGGCTTCGCGGATCTGTCCGGCAAGGACGTTGCCGTCAAGACCGGCACTCAGGGCGCTTCCTACGCGGAGAGCCTGAAGGATGAGTACGGCTTCAACATTGTCTACTTTGAGGACTCTCCCACCATGTATCAGGCTGTGATCGGCGGTCAGTGCGTTGCCTGCTTTGAGGATACCCCCATTATGCAGGCTTCCATTAAGGACGGCGGTCTGGCTCTGAAGGTGCTGGAGGGCACCGCCAATGCCGGAGGCGACTATGGCTTTGCCATTTTCAACGCGGACAACCAGAAGCTGGTGGATATGTTCAACGCCGGTCTGGCCAACATCAAGGCCAACGGCAAGTACGACGAGATCCTGGCCAAGTACCTGGGCTGATTCAACTGCCTGTAGGGGACGCCTGTGGGCGTCCCCTCTTTCTTCATACCCGTAGTTCCCCGACTCCGTTCGGTGGGATGACGGGATCCCCACCCGAAAGGAGTCCTGAGCGTGATTCGCATTCTCTCCGTCTACGGCGGCCTACTGCTTAAGGCTATGGGTCAGACATTGCTGCTGGCGCTGTGCGGCCTGCTGTTCGCCTGTATTCTCGGCCTGATTTTTGGCCTTCTCAGCGTCCTGAAAAACCGCGTGTGCAATGCCATTTCCACGATTTTTGTGGATGTGATCCGCGGTGTGCCCATGATTGTGCTGGCGTTTATGATCTACTTTGGTGTTCCGCAGGCAATCAATGGCATCCTGAGCGGCGCTAAGTTCACTCTGACTGCTCTTCAGGCCGGCACCATCGCGCTGGCGCTGAACTGTGGTGCCTATATGGCGGAGATCATCCGCGCGGGCATTCAGAGCGTGGATCCCGGCCAGATGGAGGCTGCCCGCTCTCTGGGCTTGCCCTACTGGCGGGCAATGGCGCGGGTTGTGCTGCCGCAGGCCATTCGCACCATGATTCCCAGCATCATTAACCAATTCATCATCACGCTGAAGGATACCTCCATTCTGTCGGTTATCGGCTTCCCGGAATTGGTCAACACCGCCAAGAATGTGGTCGCCAATACTATGCGTGCCTTTGAGGTGTGGGCCATCGTCGGCATCATGTACCTGATCATCATCACGCTGCTGTCCCGTCTGGCAAAGCGGCTGGAAAGGAGACTCAACCGTGGGCGTGAATAAGAATAATGTAAAGATCCACATTTCCCACCTGAAAAAGAACTTCGGAAAGCTGGAGGTGCTGAAGGACGTGTCCACCGACATCTACGAAGGAGAGGTCGTGGTGGTACTGGGGCCTTCGGGCAGCGGCAAGTCCACGCTGCTGCGGTGCCTCAACCGGCTGGAGGACATTACGGATGGGGAAGTCATTGTGGACGGCCACAATATTGCCGATAAGAAAACGGACATCAACAAGGTTCGGGAAAACGTGGGCATGGTGTTCCAGCATTTTAACCTGTTCAACAACCTGAATGTTATGGGGAATATGACGCTGGCACCCACCGAGCTGAAAAAGGCCAGCAAATCCGAGGCCAAGGAAAAGGCGCTGAAGTTGCTGGATCGTGTGGGACTGTTGGACAAGGCCTCGGCCTATCCGGCACAGCTGTCCGGCGGTCAGAAGCAGCGCGTGGCAATCGCCCGGGCACTGGCCATGGATCCGGATATCATGCTGTTTGACGAGCCGACCTCTGCGCTGGATCCTGAAATGGTCGGGGAGGTTCTGCAGGTCATGAGGCAGCTGGCCGCCGATGGCATGACCATGGTGGTGGTCACCCACGAGATCGGCTTCGCCCGGGAGGTGGCCAGCCGGGTCATCTTCATGGAAGGCGGCTACATTGTGGAGGAGGGAACTCCCGACGAGGTGATTAATCATCCCAAGCAGCCGCGTACCATCGATTTTCTGAGCAAGGTGCTCTGATCTTCATTTTTATGCTAAAACCTGATTGAAAGGTTTCCGTCGGGTTTTAGTATTAAACAAAAGCCATCTGCTGATTCAGCAGATGGCTTTTTCGCTTGTCTGGAGGAATATCCGTACGATTTCACACTGAAATTCAATAGAAAACATTCGGCTGGAACAAATTGAAGGTTGGAGAATCGGATGAAATCCCGATCCTCCATTGCTTTGGCATTGTGTGTATTAGAAGCAGGAAAGATTTCAGCAGGACAGAACCTCCACCGAGGAAACGCCCTCAATGGCATACAGCTGCCGCAGGAACGCCTCCTTCCTCAGCTTCTTGTTCAGCCGCAGAAGGAAAATCGCCGTTGCCTTGTGGGCGGCATCCTCCTGAGGGCGAGTCACCTCAATACTGATCAGCTTGATGCCGTTGTCCCGCAGGAAGCACAGAACCCGCTCCATTGCCTTGCTGTCGTCATAGCGCAGGTACAGATTCATTTCCAGAGAACTGTGCAGAATCAGCCTCTCCACTTTGGAAAAAACCAGCTCCGCCACCATGACCAGCACCGTCAGTGTCAGACCGCCTTCATAAAAACCGGCTCCCAGAGCAAGCCCCACAATGGCGGCAGCCCAAAGCCCGGCGGCGGTGGTCAGTCCTTTGACCCGCTGGTGCCGGGTTACGATGATGGTGCCTGCGCCGATGAAGCCGATGCCTGCCACCACCTGAGCGCCGATTCTGGCCATGTCTGTGTAGTAGCCCATATACAGCACCAGAAACTGGCTGGTCAGCGTGGTGATTGCCGCGCCCAGACAGATAAGCATATGGGTGCGGAAGCCCGCAGGGCGGCGACGATAGGTGCGCTCCAGACCGATCATCCCGCCGCACAGCACCGCCAGACACATTCTGACGGCAACGGACACCATGGAAAGCGCCCGAAGGGAAGCAAAAACGGTAAGCATACCCTAAATCTCCTCAATGGCGGAAATGCACTCCAGCCCGGAGATATGTGCCAGAACCTGAGCATGGTGCATTTTCTGTTTTAGATGGATGATGAATACGGCAGAGGGACGCCGCCCTGATTCTTCCGCCTGACGGTCAATTTCAATCTCATAGATCTGCGTGCCCAGCGACCGGATCTGATTGACAACCTGCCCTGTGTGTTCGATTCGGTCGTACTCCACATAAATATTCATGTTTCGCAGATTTCCAATGAACGCGTCCTCCAGATAGGGAAGCAGCTTCACTACAAGAAACACCAGGAAAAAGGCCAGAATCACGCATTCGTAAAACCCGGAGCCAATGGCCAGTCCCACGCAGGCACTTGCCCAAAGCCCGGCGGCGGTGGTCAGTCCTTTCACCTGCTGCTTTCCGGTGACGATGATGGTGCCCGCACCGAGAAAGCCGATGCCGTTGATTACCTGCGCGCCAAACCGGGCTGCGTCTACCCGCGCGTCTGCCGTTTGCAGAGCCTGCGCCCATTGGGTTTTCGTCATCAGAACCTCATATTGTCCCAGAAGGATTGTCAGCGCGGAGCCGAGACTTACCAGCATATAAGTACGAAAGCCCGCAGGACGCCCTTTTCGGGTGCCTTCCAGACCAATGACGCCGCCGAACAGCATGGCCAGTCCCAGCCGGAGCAGTATGGAAGGATAGGTAAATTCTCTTAGCGGATCCAGTGCCTTCAGCATGGCCGCACCTCCTTTCGCGAAAGCCCCCTGTGGGGCAAAAGAATACGAGTAATAAAGTTCCAGCCGCGCCGGAAGGGCGCGGCTGGGGAGCGGGAAATCACGACGCTGGCTACGGCGTTTCGGCAGTATCGCTATACCGCCGCAGAAATCCGCGGATCAGTCTGCTGTGTACGTTGGCAAATACTCCGGGCAGGATTGCCAGCGTTACCAGCAGATAGGGTAGTCGTACCAGCGTGGCGAATACCGCCAGATCCATGGCGGTCATGATCGCCAGAACCGGCAGACACGCGCCCATTGTCAGCGTCGCTTTCTTTAGAAGTTCCCGAAAACCGGTCTTTTCTCCGGATACAATACAAAAGCAGCCGAACCGGAAAAACCCGAGCAGCAGATTCCCCAGCAACAGTACCACACCAAGAAGAATCCAACTGCCGCCGGAGGTTAGCTGGCGGTAGAAGCACACATCCAGCACCAGAAGACCGGCAACTGCCAGCACCAGCAGCCACAGTGCGGTTGCCGGAAAAAATGCCCCGCGCAGACGGCGGAAAAAGCTGCCGGTCAGTCCGGCTTTTTCTTCCCCGTCCGAAAACACGCCCAGAGCGGCGGCAGTGGACGCCCCCAACGTGACCAGCGGCAGACTGCACACCAGCCACAGCACACTCACCACAACCCACCGAGCCAGTACGCTGGTCATTCGGTAGAGCGGCGTGTCGGTCGGCGACTGGCGCAGATTATCGGCCATTGGTATTCCCCCTGTTTTTCCCACGCGCCTCAGCGAGGCGCCCTGTTCAGCCCTCTGAAGACGGCTGATTGTCGTTGCAATAGATCTGATACATGGTTTCCAGCGCCAGCCGGTTCAACTCCGCTTCCAGATCACCGCCGTAACCGATGGCGTTGAAGTCAGCCTGACCGCCGGCACGGTAATCGTTGAGCAGATTGGTGGCGCACATACAGACGCAGCCGCCACGCAGACCGAACAGCCGGCTGAGCACCATGACGGCCGCACTCTCCATGTCGCCGGCGATGACGTGCATGGCATCCATGTCCTCCATAAAGTAATCCCATTCGTGCAACCGGTAGCCGTCGAAGCTGGCATTCTTGTCCGGACGGTTGGTGTAGATGGCGTCAATGCACCGGGAGGTGCCCACATGGTAGCGCAGTTTCTCCCGCTTTGCCACGGTAATAGCCGCCTGGACGCATTCGTAGTGGGATACGGCAGGATACTCCACCGGCGCATAGCACTTTGTGGTTCCCTCAAACCGGCAGGCACTGTCAAAAATCACGAAGTCTCCACGCTGAACCTCCTGCCGGATACCGGCGCAGGTGCCCATGCGCAGCAGCGTTTTGGCGCCGCATCTGGCCAGCTCTTCTATGGCAATGGCGGTGGAGGGACAGCCCATACCCGTAGAGGTGCAGGTAATGGGCATCCCTTTATAGGTGCCGGTGTAGGTGATATGTTCCCGGTTGTCCGCTACAAAGTGGGCTTCATCCCACAGCGCGGCAACCTTCTTCACCCGGTGTGGATCTCCCGGCAGCAGAACATAGGGCGCCACCTCTTCCGGCAGCGTGGCAATCCTTGCGGATGCAGTAAACATACTGCATGGGGTGCCGGGTCATGCCAAAGCTGTAGCCGAAATCCCGGGTGGGGATCGGGGCGGGCACGCAGGCGCTCTCAAGAAAATCACCGTGCACAACCCAGCACACCGCCGCCAGATCCCACAGGGGCTTGCTCCAGCCCTCATAGTCGTATTTCTGGCTGCAATAGGCGTAGGTATTGTCGATGAG
>JAXEAK010000075.1:0-17803 GCA_034094395.1 Faecousia sp. | reverse complement strand
GGAAAATTATGTTTGTAGATAAGGTCAGAATCACGGTCTTGGGCGGCCTGGGGGGTGCGGGCGCGTTAGCCTTCCCCGGGTAAAATTTTGGGGCCTCCGGCGGCCCTGCCGGGGGCGAGGGTGGCCACGGCGGCAGCGTGGTGCTCCATGTGAACGACAATCTGTCCACCTTGCTGGATTTCCGCTATAAGCGCAAATATCAGGCCGGCGCCGGTGTGAACGGTATGGGGCGGAAAATGGCGGGCAAGCGGGGTGAGAATCTGGTCATCGACGTGCCCCGGGGCACCGTTGTCCGGGATGCCGAAACCAACCAGATTATCGTGGATATGTCCACCGGGGAGGACTTTGTCATCGCCCGGGGCGGTCGCGGCGGCTGGGGCAACGCCCACTTTGCCACTCCCACCCGTCAGGTGCCCCGGTTTGCCAAGGCAGGCCTCAAGGGGCAGGAGCGGGACGTAATTCTGGAGCTGAAGCTGCTGGCGGACGTTGGCCTTGTGGGCTTCCCCAATGTGGGCAAATCTACCCTTCTCTCTGTCACTTCCAACGCCCACCCCAAAATTGCCAATTACCACTTCACCACTCTGTACCCCAACCTGGGTGTGATTTATGTGGAGGAGGGTGTGTCCTTTGTCATGGCGGACATTCCCGGCATCATTGAAGGTGCCGCCGAGGGCGCCGGTCTGGGGCACGATTTCCTGCGGCACATCGACCGCTGTCGGCTGCTGGTACACGTGGTGGACGTTTCCGGCAGCGAGGGTCGGGATCCGGTAGAGGATTTCCATGCCATCTGTCAGGAACTGCACAGCTACTCGGTTGACCTTGGCGACCGTCCCATGATCGTCGCCGCCAACAAGTGTGACCTGCTTTCCCCGGACTCCGACAATCTGGAGCGACTTCGCGCTGCGGCAGCGGAAGCGGGCTGCGAGGTATACGAGATCAGCGCCGGTACCACGCAGGGCACCAGACAGCTCATGCGTGTAGTGGCGCAAAAGCTGAGGGAATTGCCCCCGGTTACCATCTACGAGCCGGAATATGTGGAGGAAATTTCCGCTCCCGCCGATCCAACCGCTTTCGAGATTGAGCATTACGGCAGCACCTGGATGGTCACCGGCGAGTGGCTGTCCCGGCAGGTGGAGAACATCAACTTTGACGACTATGAGTCCCGCAACCACTTTGACAGCCTGCTGCGCAAGGCCGGACTCTTTGCCCGGCTGGAGGAAATGGGCATTCAGGACGGCGAGACCGTGGATATCTACGACCTGGAATTTGAATACCAGCGTTAATACCAAAAAAATCGCCGGATTTTAGTATAAAAAGCAACGGGGCTTTTTGCGGAAAAGTGTTTGCCATTTTCCACTTTCTTTTGTATAATAACAGGGTCAGCATATCGACCCTGTTATTTTCGTTTGGGGGGAACAGCCATGATCCGCAATTTGAACCAGGTAACCTTTCAGGGCTTTGGCACCGTACCGCCGGAGCGGACGCAAAGCGCCCGCGGCTTTGACCGATCCGCGGCAGCCACCATGACGCTTTCCCAGTCCGAATCGGTAGTCTACCGGGCTGTGACGGATACCTGGATTGCCAACGGAAGCGGCTCCAGCGTTCTGTCCGTCAGTCTGGACGGGCAGCTGTATCAGGACTATTATCTGGACAAGCCCGTGTGCGTGAAGCCGCAGGTTCTGTTCTCCGTCAGTCCCTTTATGGGGAATGCAGAGGCGCTGATGAGCTGCGCGGCGGCACCGGAGCAGGTAGGCACCCGCAGCAGCGGAAACCAGCCCATGGGGCGCCAGCTTCAGGTGGAAGGCATCTATACCTTCTTCTATCAGGAGAAGGAGCAGGGGTTCCTGTTCCCCGGCGAATCTCACCCCATGGCGGAACTGACCTACGTGGATCAGGGTGCGCTACACTCCGTAGCGGACGGGCAGGATCTGCTGCTGAAGCAGGGAGATCTGGTGATTTATGGTCCCGGCCAGTGGCATATGCAATATGCTGATATCGGCGTTGCGCCCCGGTTTGTCACCTTGTCTTTCGCTGTGCAGGGGGCAGAGCTGGATCCTCTGCTGAATCGGAAATTCACTGCCCCGCAGAAAGTGGTTTCGCTGCTGCAGGCCATGCTCCATGAGCAGGAGCGGATGGATGCCTGCTCCAACGATATCATTCTGTGCCAGCTGAATCTGCTGCTTTTGCTTTTGATGCGGGAGATCACCTCCCCCAGCACCGGGAAACTGCAGACCGCCAATGCGGTACACTCAGAAAACGAGATCATCCGGCAGGCGCAGCAGTTCATCTCCTCCCACATCCGGGAAAAGCTGTCCGTACCGCTGGTTGCCCGGCAGGTGGATGTCAGCCCCAGCTATCTGACCGCTCTATTCCACAAGAATCTGCAGATCTCTCCCGGCGAGTATATCCGCCGCATCAAGCTTCAGGAGAGCAAGCAGATGATTCGGGAAAACAATCTGAATTTCACGGAAATCGCCGCCGAGCTGCAATACTCCACTGTCCATCACTTCTCCCGCCAGTTCAAAGAAAAATTCGGCATCACGCCCACGGAGTATGCCAAATCCGTACGATAAAAAAGGTGACGCGCTCGCGCGTCACCCTTTTCATTTCTTAGGCATCACCGCATAATGGGGAGATTCGGAGAAGCCCGCAGCCCCCATTGTGCGGTGCTGCCCTTATTCTGCGTCACCCGTCTCGGGAGCGGCAGGCTTCTCCTGCACCTCCGCTGCCGGCTCCGCAGGGGCAGTCTCTGCAGCCGTATCAACCACATCGTCACACACGCCGTCCACGACCTTTGCCTTGGGGATGGCAGCGCCGCAGGCGCTGCAGAAGGCCGCATCCTTAGGCACCTCCGCGCCGCACTTTTCGCAGCAGGTCACACCCCTCATGTCCCGGATCTGTCCGCCGAGCACCTCGATCTTCCGCTGAGCTTCCGCTGCCTGCGCGATCAGGCCGGCATACTCCGGCTCTGCGTCATCCGCATGGCTGGCCGCGTAGAGCTTACCGATCTGAAGATAGGCGTCGTCCCGTGTCTTTTCCTCTTCCGCAACCAGGCCGTGCAATCTGGCAACCTCTGCCAGATTCTTCGCCTGCTGGACGGCCTTGCCCGTCGCGGCGGATGCCTTTTTGCCGATTGTATCCCAAAGTGCCATAATTGGTTCCTCCTGTTACTGAATAAGATTGAGAATCCACGATTCTCTTTGTTTGCAGTGTACCATGAAATTGTTACCAATTCAACCGAATCTGAGAAATTTACGTAAAAATTCGTGCACAACCTCCGGCACATCGCGGAAACGGCCCGGATGAGGCGCAGGGAATGCAGAAAAATTTTGTCATTTTTTCGGAAAACACCTGACAATTCCGCAAAAATATGCTATAATGCTTACCATCTTCAGGAGGTGTGCGCAATGAACTTCTTAGAGCAGCGGATCGTGAAAGACGGAATCGTCCGCCCCGGAAACGTATTAAAGGTTGACAGCTTTCTGAACCATCAGATGGATATTTCCCTGATGGAGGAAATCGGCCGGGAATTTCACCGTCGTTTCGCAGATAAGCCCATTACCAAGGTGCTGACCATCGAAGCTTCCGGCATCGGCATTGCCTGCTTTGTGGCCAAGGAATTCGGCGTTCCCATGGTATTTGCCAAAAAGTCCAGATCCATCAACATTGAAGGCGATATGTATATCGCAGAGGTGGAGTCCTTCACCCACAAAAACAAAAATCAGGTCATCGTGTCCAAGAAATTTCTTGGTGCCGAGGATCATCTGCTGATTATTGACGACTTCCTCGCCAACGGCTGTGCCCTGCAGGGCTTGATTTCCATTGCGGAATCAGCCGGCGCCACCATCGAGGGGCTGGGCATCGTCATTGAGAAAGGCTTTCAGGTGGGCGGTAAAATCATCCGGAATCTTGGCTATCATCTGGAATCTCTGGCCATTGTGGACGCAATGGATCCCGAGACCGGCGAAATCACCTTCCGGCAGCAGTAATCTCTCCTATTTGCAGCAAAAAGCACCCCAATGGGGGTGCTTTTTTCATGCTTTCCGGGTTCACGGAGCAGCCCTTCGGAGGGGATGGCACTCTGCGGGCGGAACCGCAGGTGCACCCTTATTTCAGCAGGGCGGCCTTTACCGCCTCCGGAAGATCCGGCCCGGGGCTGTCATTTCGGAAGAGAACCTGCGCGCTGAGGCTTGCGTCCAACGTCCCGGACAGCAGCTTTACGCTGCCGCCGCAGGTCACGCCCACGCTCTGGATCAGTCCGTCCCGAACGGCCAACCGGATGCTTCCCTTCTCATAGGCAATGTTCATTTCGCCTGCCTTGGGAAGCACCGTCTCCATCAGCTGTGCCATTCCCTGCTGATTCAGTGTGACCGTGTAAATGCTGACACCGTTTTCCTGCCGGCAGGTGAATTCTGCGTTGCTGAAGTTATCGTAGATCCCTTTCAGCAATCCGGTGGCATCTACTGTACCGATTTGCGCAGTGGACGCTGTCCGCCCCTGCTCGTTGCATACGGCCTGATCTGTGAAGTAGACGGTTTTGCCGTCCTTCTCCACGGCGCTGATCTCCCTGCCGCTTTCCCGCCACCGATAGTAGGTGAAGGTATCGCTGACGGACAGCTGCCCACAGTTCCCCTCCAGAACCAGCTCTGCAGTGATGGGATTCTTGCTTCGCAGCTGCGTCCAGGCGTTCACCAGGCGCACCAGATCATCGGAATAGATTTCCGTCGCCTGATAATGACCGGATCGAATGGCCTGCGCAACGCTTCCGGGAATGACGATATCCTCGGAAACCGGCAGAATATCCAGCGTAGCCGATACGGAGAAAGGCGTTTTGACCGAATCTGTCAGATTTCCGGCTCCGGTAAAACGGATCTGCTTCAGCCCGCCGTTTTCCGCAATCACATCCGCTGTCAGGCTGTTTGCCTCCGGCACCAGCGCCTGTACGGAGGGCATCAGCAGCTTCAATATGGAAGCCGCCGTCTCCCCTTCCACCGCCATGGTGTATACGCCCTCCGACGCTTCTGTCTGCGCCTGACCATAAACAATACCCACCAGTTCCAGCAAGTCGGAATAATCCGGCGCTGCCTGATTGAGCCGGTAGGCCGTTCCGTTGGGCAGGAAAACCGTTCCGTCCGCATAGTACAGCTTGCGTCCGTTTTCGGTGATCGCGCTGACCGGTTTTTCCCCTTCCGTGGTTCTGCTGATCTGGGCGGTAAAGGTGGTTTCCGTGTTTTCAAATTGGGCTTTCACATTCAGGCACATCTCCAGCTCCGGCTGCTCCAGACAATTCTGTACCAGAGAAACAGCCTGTGCGCTCTGGGGCAGTGCCTCCTTCGGCAAAAGCAGATAGCCGGTGGCGGCTGCCGCTCCCGCCAGCAGCAAAATAACCAGTAAAATCAGCAGCCAGCGCTTTTTCTTCCCTGCTTTTGGCGATTTTGGGTGATTCTTCTTCCATTTTCTCCAGAAAATCAGCAGCAAAATCAGCACCAGCACCGCGGCAGCCCCTGCCGGTATCACCCAGCGCAGATCCTGCGGCTCGAAGGCGGCCACCGCAAACACGACCTCCGATCCGGAAGCCTCAAAAACCAGGTAGCTGCCCATCTGCTCCGTTTTGGCTTTGCTCCAGCTTCCGTTTTTCAGCAGATAGATCGCAGTATGCCCCTGACCGGGCAGATAACGGAAGCTGTGCGTCTCCAGCCCGTCAGCCGGGATTGCCACCCGCCACTGCTCCAGCAGCGTTTCTTCCGTGCTGTGGAACTCTGTACTGTCCGGCTCGGCCTGAAGTACGTCCCCGTCCTTGAATTGTCCCTGAACAAACAGGATCGGTTTCCCCTCCTGACGGGTTTGGTAAGCGCACAAGGACGTAATATACGGATAATACGACGCCTCCACCACCGTGTCAAACCGCAGATCGGTCAGATCGGTGGTGCTCCACCGGGCATAGCAGCCCTCTTTCTGGGGAATCTCCGGAAACACCGAGGCATCAAAGGAATCTCCGTAGTCAAAGCTCAGCGTTTTGATAGTCTCCCCGTCTGCCACAAAGGACAGGGTAAATTTCCGAAGCTCTGCCGGCAGCGTCTCCGCTTTGCGCAGGCCGTCATAGGTCAGCGGCTCGGCTTTTGAGAAATAGCTGACCCGGTTGATGCCCGCCAGTGTATCGGAAACGAAGTAATTTCCCGTAAAGTCCCCGATATTGGCGCCGGAAACCGCACCGACATACTGCTCGGCCTCCAGCACCTCCACCATGGAGTAGCAGTCCGCGACCGTGCTGGAATCGCCGCTGTAATCTTCCGCAATTCCGCAGCCGACGATACCGCCCACATAGCTTCCACCAGACAGCGTACACTTGGCAAAGCAGTTACGGATCGTACCGCCGGTCATACCTGCGATGCCGCCTACATAATCGCCGTTTTCACTGGTGACGGCGCCATAGCCCCGGGAATCGCAGATCAGCCCCAGTTCCATTCGCCCGCAAACAGCGCCCACATAGCTGCGCTTGCCGGTCACCACGCCGGTGTTCTCGCAGTTCTGCACAATTGCCTTGAGTTCATAGCGGCGCCGCTGGGTCAGGTTTCCCCCCGGAGCGTCATCCTCCGGGTCTGCGGTGGACTCCAGCCCCATAATGCCGGTAATGCCGCCCACATTCAGATCTCCCTCTACGCGGGCTTGGTTGGCGCAGGAAACCACTCTTCCCTGAGAAATGTCATCCAGATCTACCTGGGAAATATCCGTCACCAGATCCTTTTTGGCATCCTCGGTGGCCAGTGCGAAGGTGTGGGCTATGGCGTTGATCTGACCGGTAATGGCGCTCACGTCGCTGGTCAGCGTATCCACGCCCTGACCGATGGTATTGCGCAGGCTTCCGGAGGCGTTGACCATACCATGTACGGAGCTGCTCAGAGCCTCCAAAGCGTCCACATCCACTCGTCCGCTGCCCGCTGCGGCAGCCAGCGACTCCAGCGCGGATTTTGCGCTGCTGTGGTATCCGGAGATAGACTGAATGCAGGACTGAACCGCACCGCCCGTAGCAGCGCCGTCGCTGCCGGCACTGTTCACCAGACTGCCCAGATTTTCAAACTGCCTGCTCAGCGTCTCCAGATAGTCCGGGGAAAGCACCGTCTGGATATGCGGCTCCACCTGTCCGACCACGCCGCCCACATCCTTGCGTCCCGTGATTGTACCCAGATTGCGGCAGGAATCCACCAGCCCGCAGCTTCTGCCCGCAATGCCGCCCAGATTGTAGCCGATGTGGGGATAGCCCACATTGCCGGTATTGACACAGTTAACAACCGATCCACTGGAATATCCCACGATTCCTCCGGTGTCCGTGGCCGCGTCGGCGGTGTCCAGATTGGAGGTCTGGGAGAAATCAAAATTGAAGTTCAGATGAATGTCCTTAAGGTCGATGGTGGGATCCACACTTGCCGTGTTCACCGCCGCGCTGCTGCTGCAGCCGTCGATCTGACCATCGTTATAGCCGGCAATGCCGCCGGTACGGTTGTCTCCGGTAATGGTACCCTGCACATTGCAATTGCGCAGCGTGCCGCTGCTCCGGCCGGCAATGCCGCCGGTGTTGGTTTTCCCTTCTACCGTGCCGGAGAAGGCGCAGTGCTCCACACTGCCGTAGTTCTCCCCCACAACGCCGCCTGCCGTCATACCGTCGCCGTCGGGGGCAACGTATCCCTGAACCGTCAGATTTTTCACCACTGCCGTGGCCTGAAGGCAGCCGAACAGCCCCGCCGGGGAGACGCTCTGGCGGATGGTCAGCCCGCTGATGGTATGGCCGCCGCCGTCAAAGCTGCCGCCAAAGGTGGGAATGGGAGAAAAATCCGTTCCCTCCAGAGAAATGTCCGTCAGGAGCAGCACCTGTTTATTCACTGACCAGCTGTCGAGGGTGCAGTCCTGCGCAAAGGACAGGAAGTCCTCCACAGAGCCGATCCGTATGGTTTCGGAAAGAGAAGCTTCCTCCTCTGCCGCCGCCGGAATCCACCCGGCCAGCAGCGTCAGAATCAGTATGGCTGCCAGCAGCTTACGTTTCATGTTCCGTCTCTCCTTCCTCCGTGGTTTTTCCGGAAAGCAGATTCAACTCCACGTCGCCGTTGATATCCGCGCGGACAATGCCGTTGACATAGCCGTGGATCTCACCGCGAACCAGTCCGTCCACACGGATATGCCCGCTGCTGGCAATCTTCGGCAGATTTGTCCGGGGCATGGAGAAAGAAGTCTTATCCACCAGTTCTCCGCCGATGAGCAGAATCTGCGGCAGCACGAACATCACCAGCGCGATCGAGATAATCGTGCCCCGGCCAAGGCTCTGACCAATGCCCACGATAGCCACATGGGAGGTCATCATGCCGATGAGCGTTCCGGCGCAGGCCAGAATACTGCCGGAGGTCAGGATGGTGGGAAACGCGAAGTTCATGGTTTCAATAATGGCCTCTCTGTGAGGCATTTTGGTTTTCAAGTCCTGATACCGGCTGGAAATGACAATGGCGTAGTCGATATTGGCGCCCATCTGAATGGAGCTGACCACAAGATAGCTCATGAAGAACAGCGGGGAGCCGGTAAAGGCCGGAATGGAGAAATTGATCCAGATAGAGCCCTGAATTACCAGAATCAGCAGCAGGGGCATACCCGCCGACTGGAAGGTAAACAGCAGCACCACCAGCACAATGAGGATGGACACCACAGTAATCACCACATTATCCGTGCCGAAGGACAGCTTGAAGTCCTGATCCACGGACGAGTTGCCCACCACGTAAAGGTTCCCCTCGGGGTAATAGCTTCTGGCAATGCCCCGCAGGGTGTCCAGGAACGCGTAGGTTTCGTCGCCGTCCTCCGGCAGATTCAGGTAAATCAGCACCCGGTTGTAGTCCTCACCCTGAAGCTGCTTCTTCGCCGATTCCATCTGGGTCTGGGCTTCCTTGAGGGAGTCCATCTGTTCCTCGTCCAGTGTCACAATCCCCGCGTCGATCTTGTCGCATACGAACAGCATCATGTCAATCAGCGGCACCTTGTAGGTATTCAGGCCGCCGATGATCTGTCCATATTCCTCCTGTTCGGCAGCATAGGCGGCGTATACCGCCTCCGCCAGCTCATAATCCAGTCCGGAAAGCTCCGCAAACTGCCGGGGAGTCAGCTTATCCGCCAGCATATAGCCGTCCATTGCCTCCACGTTGGACAGCCCCATGGAGTAATCCACCTCGTCATAGGCATCCAGCTCCGCCAGCATGGTTTTTTCCACGGAATAATCCGCTTTGGGGTACACCAGCGCCACAAAGTTGGTGGCGCCAAAATTGTCCCGGATTTTGTTGTCCGCGACCTGAACGTAGTTCTGCTTTGGGGTCACAATTCCCTCTTCGCCGTAGGCATAGGGGCACTGGCCGGAGAAGTGGTAGCCCAGCAGAATCAGCACCAGAAAAAACGGCGGAATCACATAACGGGTCTTGTAGGCGAACTTCCCCACGAAGGGAACCTTTGGCACAAAATTCTTATGTCTGGTTTTATCCATCAGCGATCCGAAGAGCATCAGCAGCCCCGGCATAATCACGAACACGGACAGCAACGCAAACAGCACCGCCTTAATCAGGCAGATGGCCATATCCGGGCCGATTTTGAACTGCATAAACAGCATGGCAACCAGGCCGCCGATGGTGGTCAGGCTGCTGGAGCCGATTTCCGGGATGCCCTTGCTCAGCGCCACGATGACCGCCTCCCGGATGGGCAGATGCTCCCGCTCCTCTTTGTAGCGGTTGCACAGAATCACCGCGTAGTCCAGTGACAGCGCCAGCTGCAAAATACTGGTGACGGAGTTGGACACAAAGGAAATCTTTCCCATCAGGAACTGCGTGCTCTGGTTCAGAATCATAGCGGAAACGAAGGTCAGCAGCAGCACCGGAATTTCCGCATAGGTCTGGGAGGTCAGCAGCAGCACTGCCACGACAACCACGGCCACCAGTACCATAATGACCCGGACTTCCTGAGCAATGATATCGGCTGTGGAATTACCCAGAGCGGTGGAAACATAGTAGTCCTGACCACTGAGGTAATCCTGCACGGAATCCAGTGCCTGCAGGCATTCGTCGTCGGTTTCGCTGTAGTCAAAGGTGATGGTGTAAAGGCTGGATACGTTGCGGTAGTCCTCTTCTTCATCGTAGTCCACGCTTTGCACACCCGGTATCTCTTTCAGGCCGTCGTAAATTCTGCGGGCAGCGTCCATGGACACGTTTTCCACCATCACCTGCGCCGTGCCGTAGGTGACAAACTGCTCCTCCATGATATCCAGTCCCTGCCGGGACTCGCTGTCCGCGGGCAAATACGCCTTCAGATCATTCTCAACCTCAATCCATTTGGTGGAAAATACGGAAAAAATCATGCCGATTGCCAGCAAAAGGAAAAACAAGTTCCGCTTATCCACAATAAAGGCAGCCACCCGCTCCATGGCGTTTCCGCCTTTTGCCTTTTCCTGCGCCACGTCAGCTCCCCCTTTTCTCAATCCGGGTGTCCGCCGCCGGATGGCAGACCGGCCGCCCGCTTTCCTTCCACACATCAAACCAAATCTGGTTTTCCATGTCACGCCTCCAATACATATGACTGTTATTTGACATTTGTAAAGAAACATGATATGCTCTTTGGGATAGAAAAGCAAGAGTCAGGTATCCAACTTTGTTAGATACCTGACAAAAACGCAAAAGTGTTTCCAAACCGGGAGGATAACATGGAAGAAAACATGGATCTGCGCATCCGCAAAACCTATCTTTCCCTGCAAAACGCCTTTGTCTCCCTGCTGGAGGAAAAGCGGTTTGAGGAACTGACGGTCAACGAGCTATGCCAGCGGGCGATGATTCGCCGTACCACCTTTTATAAGCATTTCGCGGACAAATATGACTATTTTGCCTTCTTCATTCGGGAAATGGCATCCTCACTGCGGCAGCAGCTGCCGTCGGATGTGGCGGATTCCGATGTGACGACGTATTTTCTGCAAATGAGCCGGGAATTGCTCCGGTTTTATCGGCAGCACGAAAACATGGTGCGCAATATCAGGGACAGCACTATGTTCCCGGTGCTGCTGAGCATTCTTCTGGAGCAGCTGACGCAGGATGTGGTTCTGGTGCTGCGCCGCGCCTGCCCCGACCTTGCCCGGAATGGGGACAAGCTGAAGGGCGTCGCCGCCTTTTACGCCGGCGGGCTGCTGAGCACCTTCTTCCGCTGTATCCGGGAGGATAACTCCATCGACGAGGAACTGTTTCTGGAAATCGTTGGGGAATACGCCGGCAAGCTTCCGGAATAGGCACATCACCGTGTTTTCAGGCGGCCGCCCTCATACAGCTTCTTCAGTGCCTTGACGGCGGAGTTTCCGCCGTCGTCGTGGACGTACACATCGTACTGCCCGGGAATACTGCCAAAGGTTACGACCTTTTCCGCGCCGGTGCGCTCCTGCAGGATCTTCAGCATATTGGCCTTGCAGGCGTCTGCGGAATAGACCTTCAGATAGGTATACCCCGGATATTCTCCCGCGGAGGCAAGGACGATCCGCACGGCCTTTCCCAGCCGTTCGCCGATTTGTCCGGCCAACTGCCCGGCGACGGTGGTTTCCGCCAGAACCATGATATAAATGACCTTTTCACTTCGGGGATCTCCCCGGAACCGCTTTTGGGTGTAGTTGCGGTAGGGAGAGCGCCGCAGATGGGCAAACAAATCCCGCTCCGCGTCGTTTTTGAAATCCCCATAGTATATGAGCAGGGTGTTGTCGCAGAGTACATTCACGAAGGAATGCGCGCCCGCTTCCTCCACAATTTCCTCCACCGTCGCCGCCGTATCCGGTGCCAGCGCGAATACATCCAGATACCGGTTTTCCCGGATATCATACAGTACCGCCCCGTCCATGGCAATGACGGGCAGCTTCAGATTGATGCCGCTTAACGGCTCCATCATGGAGGCTGGGGTGCGGATGGTGGAAATGGTGAATTTCACCCCCATAGCAATCAGCCGGTTCAGCTCTACCTTATTATAGGGAATCATGACCTCCTGACTGGACACCAGCACGGAATCAATGCCGCTGACATAGAGAATATTCTCCTTGTTCTTCACCGGCCGGTGGACGGAATTCAAAAGCACGGCAACACCAATGCCGATCAGCGTGTCCAGTACACGGTTAAAGGCGAACAAATAGGGGTTTTCGTCAAAGCTGTGGTTGATGGCAATGGTCAGGAACACCACACAGGAAAAGTAGGAGGCATTTCGCTTTTCCAGAAGCACCGTGGTATACAGAATCGGGATCAGCATGGCGCAGGCCGTCAGATATACCACCACCTTGTTTGTGCAGCCAATGGCACGGAAAAACAGCAGAAACACCAGACCGAAGGCCGCGCCCAGAAAGGTGCCGAAGGTACGCTGCTTTGCCTTATCCAGCGTGGTGGTGGTATAGGGCTGGGTACACCAGAGGACGGCCAGAATGCTGTAAAACGGAATGCCGCTGCCAATGGGCAGCAGTTCCCGAACGAAATAGATCAGCATGCAGATGGCTGCGCCCAGCGCGGACTTGATGATCCGGGCGCCGATGGGCGGCAGCCGTTTTTTCGTGTTGGTCATGGTATTTCTTCCTTTCCCTATTCCAGCACACTAAGGGCGGCGCTGCAGACAATACAGTGCCGCCCTTACTGGGCATTTCTTGCTCTGAGCTCCCCTAATATCAGGCAAACATATCCTTCACAAGTCCAACCAGAATTCTGGCGGTTCCTTCCGTTCCGAACCGGCTGGAGTCCAGCATGATATCCTTGTTCGTCGAAGGATCCACGTATTCCGGGCAGTAACGGCGATGGTACAGCTCCCGGGAGCGGTCAACTTCCCGGATCATTTTCCGTGCGGTTTTTTCATCCATCTTCAGAATTCCCGTGCAATTGCGCATCCGTGCTTCCACCGGCGCGTAAATATACACGTTCAGATGATTCTCCATGTCCATGAGAATGCTGTCCGCGCAGCGTCCCACGATGATGCAGGATTCCTTCTGCGCCAAATCCCGAATGATATTCTTCTGGATCAGGAAGATCTCGTCCCTCATGCTGGTAATGCCCATACCCAAAGGATATTGCTGCTTAAAGTAGATGGACTTGGAGTTTTCCTCCGTATCGCTGATGACGGACACCGGCAGTCCCATCCGGCTGGCGGTCTCCTCCACAATATCCCGGTCGTAGAAGTTGACGCCCAACTCCCGGGACATCTGCTGGGCGATGATCCTGCCGAGAGAACCAAACTGTCGGGAAATCGTGACCACATACTGTTTCATGTTTTCATCCTCCCCTAGCGTCTGACCGGCATCGCTTTTTTTCGCTTCTGCAGCTTTCTGACGATGCACGAAAGGGTAAAATTGATCATAAAGTAGATCAGGCAGGCGAATCCGAACAGTACAAACACGTCAGAAACGTTCACGGTGTTCAGCCCGTTGTACCGATGGGCAGAACTCAGGAGTTTTTTCACCCGGCTCATCAGTTCGATGGTCGCCACGTTGGCAAGGTAGGACGAGTCCTTGATGGTGGTAATCACCTGACTCAGCAAGGTCGGTACGATATTCCGGAAGGCCTGGGGCAGCACAATATAGAGCATGATCTGCACCGTGGAAAAGCCCTGAGCGTGTCCCGCCTCAAACTGGCCGTGGGCGACGGAGTTCAGGCCGCCCCGGACGATTTCCGCAATGACGGAGGAGGTAAACAGGATCAACGCCACCGCCGTCTTAAACAGCAGCTTTACCTCCGCCGAGGAAAGCCCCCACATTTTGTGTTCCAGCACCTTTGGGCAGGGGCAAAATACCAGACAAATAAAAATCCAAAGAAGCAACGGAGTATTCCGGAAAATCTCAATATACACCACGGAAAGCCACTGGAAAATCCGGCTTTTGCCGCTGGTGCAGTAGTTTCTGACCATGGCAAGGATGGAGCCGAACAAAATCCCGCACAGCACTGCTACCACGGAAATGACAATGGTGAAGCCCACGCCTTTCATAATGTATGCAAAGACAGCGGGGTTGGTGATCATGGTCAGACTGCCTTTGATCTGTTCCATACCCTACACCATCCTTTCCACACTCTTGGCTGGTCTTCCCGCGCGGACATCCCGCTTCTTCAGAGAAATTTCCCACATACTTGCGAGACTGGACAGCGGGCAGCAGACAATGAAGAACAGCAGGCCGCTGATCAGGTAGGCCGGAGCATAGGCGCCGCCGGTATTTTCGCCGGTGACAAAGCTGTAGGTCACCGAAATCAGATCCGCGCCGCCGACAATGTACAAGCAGGAGGTATTCTTAATCAGATTCACCACCTGATTCACCATGGGCGGCAAGATAATTTTAATGCTCTGGGGCAGGATGATGTAGCACATCCGCTGCAAATATCCGAAGCCCTGGGAGGCCGCAGCCTCAAACTGTCCTCTGGGAATGGCTTCGATGCCGGAGCGGACAACCTCCGCCATATACGCGCCGTGGTAGACACCCAGCGTGATGATTCCCGTTTTAATAATGCCGATGCTGTGATTGGAAAACGCGAGGGCATAATACAAAAAGCACATTTGCAGCAGAACAGGGGTGTTCTGTATGACTTCCACATATACTCTCGCAAGCATGGACAGAGGGCGCTTCCCGCTGGTGGCAAACAGTCCGAAGAGAATGCCCAGCACCAGCGCCAGCATCAGCGCAAACAGCGCCGTCAACGCCGTATTTTCCAGTCCCAGAAGAAAGGTGCCCCGGTATGTCCATACTTTGTTCCACGCTTCGGCGGAAAACAATCCAGCCATAAAGACCTCCCTCTACCCACAGGGCAGCTGCCCAAAAGGCAGCCGCCCGTGGAATTCTGCTTGCAAATTACCTGTTTCTTTACGCGATGCCGTTCTCCGCGATCAGGGCATCGATGGTGCCGTCAGCCAGCCAGCCGGTAACCAGATCCTCACACAGCTTGCTCATGCCGGAATCCTTGGTGGTGGCGATGCCGTACTCCTGAGGAGAGAACTTATCATCGATGTAGGAGCGGCCGTCGGTATGATACACCGCCAGAATGGACTTGTCCACGCAGAAGGCATCCACCTCACCGGCGCTCAGCGCGGTGGAAATGGTGGGATAATCGTCGTACTGGGCAAAGCTCACGCCCTCAGTCCAAGTGGCAGGGTCAAAGGAATCGGCGTCAAAGTTGTCGCCGGAGATCATGCCCGCCTCGATCATGGCCTTGACCAGTGCCTTGGCGGAGGTGGAGCCGGAAGAAACGCCAACCTTCTTGTCAGCCAGGTCAGCCAGCGTCTTTATGCCGGAGGCATCCTCTACCAGCACGGTGACATAGTCGGTGTAGTAGGGAGTCGTGAAGTCCCAGCTCTTCTTACGCTCCTCGGTGATGGTGAAGGTCGCCAGAACGCAGTCAATATCGCCGGAATCCAGCAGCTCGGTACGGGTAGCGGCGGTAACGGCGGTGAACTCCACGTCCACGCCCAGGACTTCCGCAATCTTCTTAGCCAGAGAGATCTCCATACCGGAGTACTCGCCGGTCAGCTCGTCCTGAAAGCCGAAGCCCAGAACCGCGTTCTTAACGCCGACCCGCAGAACACCGCGGTCAATGATCTTGGCCACATCCTCGCCATAGGCTGCATAGTCAACGGCAGCCGCCTCGGTCTCAGTGACAGCGGGAACAGCGGTCGCCACAGGAGCGGCGGTGGTGGCAGGGGTCTCGGTCTTGGCGCCGCAGCCGGCAAGCACAGGCAGCAGCATCAGCACGCACAGAGCCATGGATACAAAACGCCTCATTTTCATACTCTTTTCCTCCTAAAATCGGTTTTATTTCATCCATCCGGTGAACAGGCCGGACAGGAGAAATCAGTTTACTTGCGGATAATCTTGCCAAGGAACTGCTTCAGTCGTTCATTGGTGGGGTTTTCAAAGAACGCATCCGGAGTCCCCTCCTCCAGAATCATGCCGTCCGCCATGAACACAATCCGGTCGGCAACCTGCCGGGCAAAGCCCATCTCGTGGGTCACCACCACCATGGTAATGTTCTCCTTCGCCAGCTTGATCATCACGTCCAGAACCTCCTGAATGGTTTCCGGATCCAGCGCGGAGGTCGGCTCGTCAAAAAGAATGATCTTGGTCTGGGAACACAGTGCCCGGGCAATGGCGATTCGCTGCTGCTGGCCGCCGGAAAGGGTAGTCGGATAGACATGGGCTTTGTCCCGCAGCCCCACCACATCCAGATAGTGGTAGGCCAGTTCCTCCGCTTCCTTCCGGGTCTTGTGGTGGAGCTTCATGGGCGCCAGCGTGAGATTGCGCAGCACCGTCATATGGGGGTACAGATTAAACTGCTGAAAAACCATGGAGGTCGTTCTTCGTACCAGCTTGGTCTTGTTCTTCGCCGTCAGTTCTTCGCCGTCTATGTACACATGTCCGCTGGTAGGTGTCTCCAGAAAATTCATGCACCGCACGGTAGTGGATTTGCCGGAGCCGGAAGGGCCGATGATAACCAGCTTCTCGCCCTCCCTTACCTCCAGATTAATGTCCTTCAGAACGTGGAGGTCGCCGAAATACTTGTTTACATTCTCCAGTTTAATCATCGTTTTCATCCCCAAGTTGCATAAAGTAAGTTGCAAAAATTCTTAACATATAAGAAAAAGGCGCTCTTCGCCCGGTGAGACCGGATGAAAAACGCCTTTGCTTTACATCACTTTAGCCAATTAGCCTATCAAACTTATACAAAAGACTATACTACCTTTTGGTAAATTTGTCAAGCAGTTTCTTGCTTATTTTTCGTCTTTCTTTTGTGGGTACAGTGCGAAATTGCAAGAAGTTCTTTTCCATGTTGCAAAATCATGGGAGTGCGGTATAATGGGACACAAAGCTGCGAAAAGGAAGGGACAATATGGTTATCAAGCGAAACTGCCGCTATACCCCCAACGGGGAAAACCGGCCGCTGCACATTTATCTGCCGGAGGACTATGACCGATCGGAAGAGCGCTATCCCGTCATGTACTTTTTCGACGGGCATAACCTCTTTTTTGATGCCGATGCAACCTATGGAAAATGCTGGGGGCTGAAGGAATTTCTGGATCATTGGGAAAAGGACATGATTGTTGTGGGCATGGAGTGCAGCCACACCGGCAATCACCGGTTGGAGGAATATCTGCCCTACCCGGCTGTGAACACCGCCTTCGGGCCGCTGGAAGCCCATGGTGATGAAACGCTTGGCTGGCTGCTGGAAGAGGTGAAGCCCCTGATCGACCGGGAATACCGCACCATTCCCTTCCGGGAATGCACCGGAATTGCCGGCTCCAGCATGGGCGGACTGATGGCCATTCGGGCAGTTGTGCACGACAACCGATGGTTTTCCAAGGCCGCCTGCCTGTCCAGCGCCATTGGCTTCTGCCCGGACGCGGTGCTGGCGGATGCGGCCGGCACCCCAGTGGATCCGGACACCCGGGTGTACCTGTCCTGGGGCTCCCGGGAGGCTTGGGGGCAGCACGACCCGGAACGGGAGGATCCCCGCAGCGAATCCTATCAGTGGAACCATGCCATTGCCCGGAGTCTGCACAGTAGCGGCGCAGCCGTGTGGGTAAACTGTCAGGCCGGCGGCGGACACTGCGAGGCCGACTGGGAAAAGCAGGTTCCCGGCTTCATGGACTACCTCTGGATGCGCTGAGCTAAGGCATCACCGCATAATGGGACAAGGAGATTCGACGAGAGATTTTGGCACAAGCGAAAGTATGGAAAATGCGGGAATACTGGATGTATTTCCCACTTTTCATACTGCACGATTGGGGCAAAAGATCCGCCGAAGCCCGC
>JAXEAK010000074.1:0-8978 GCA_034094395.1 Faecousia sp. | reverse complement strand
CTTTAATTCTTTCCGGCCTGAATCGCGCCAGAATGCGTTATCTTCCTTGCTGGGCGTCAGCCCAGCGGCGTCATCTGCCTTTTCTGGCACAATTCATTCTCGGAAAGCTTTTAAAGCTTTCAATCAAGAATTAGTATTACGGGGATTACCCCGTATCGAAGTGGCATTTTGTAAACGAATGGATGCGATCACAGGAAATAGGAAACCACAATCATTTATCAAATCCGTTGTACAATTTCAATTTATGTGCTATGATTCTATTGGCTGTGGATTGAAGTTGCAAATGACGCATATTAAAGGATAAACACAAGGGAAAAATTTGCCTATGTATACTTCCATTACAAGTCGGTGTAATACAAGACTTTCGCATTTCCAATGTCTCTCCGACAACCAGCTTAAAATGATTGCCGCGATTTGTATGCTTGTCGATCATGTGACTAAGGTTTTCTTTGCATCTGCTGCTTATAGAATTATCAATCCAATGCTGGCTGCCGGGCAAATATCTCCGGAACAGATGCGCTTGATAGACTGGTTTTATAAACATATTCTTTGTGGGATTGGCGCAATTGCCTTTCCTGTTTTTGCATTTGCGTTTGCAGAGGGTTTCCGTCATACCCATAGTAAGAAACGTTATCTGCTGCGCCTTGCAATATTCGCATTGCTGTCGGAGTTCCCTTTTGATGCAGCTTTCTTCGGCCGATACCAGGAAGGAACTCCGGGCTGGCCCTGGTATTGGTATCATCAGAATGTATTTTTTACCTATCTGCAAGCCCTGTGTGCACTGTGGCTTATGGAGCACGCCAATAAAATCAAAAGTAGACCATTGTCTGTCCTTTTGCAGGGCATCATTGTGTTTATTGCGTGCTATATAGCCCAATTCGTCGTCTACGGAGACTATCGCGGATATGGTGTTTTTCTGATTATCGTGGCGTATCTATTGCGCAACAATCGATTATATCAGATATTGGGTATGATTCTTGCAAAATTTGTTTTTGACCGGTCATATTACCCTATATCCTTTCTGATTTCTCTTATTTTGATTCTGCTATACAATGGCAAACGCGGAGAGAAAAATCTGAAACCATTCTTTTACGGATTTTACCCCATTCACATTGCAATCATAGGATTTCTGGATTGGCTGATATTCACGGTACTATGGGGATCCATAATACCCGGATAATACAGCTTGTAGCTTTTTCGCTATAGCCACCCTATGTAGGTAGAAAAAAGCGATACCTGGTCACATGGAGCAGGTATCGCTTATTATTTGATGCCATCCGGCTAAAGGCGGGCTTTTTGTTTTCTGCGGATGTGAAATTCGCCGGAAAAGGTGGATTCAATCTTCCTTTCTCTGCTCCACTTCCTCCGCCACGTTCAGCGAACGCAGGACGCTGTACTTATCGAAGCGGGTGTCGCCGGTCTCAGACAGGAACACCACCCGGATCTCCGGGTCTTCCACAGTGGCCTGATTGAATTTGGCGCTGACGCTGCTGGCCTCCACGTTGCTTAGATACAGGCGGCTGCGTCCCTCCGGCAGGGCAAAGGCGGGGTCGTCTACGCCGAAAGAAACCACAAATTTGGACGAGGAGCAGGCCTCCATAATCTTGGTGGCAGCCGTTTGCAGCGCCTCCGTTTTGTCGCCGTTGAAGATGTACTGCTCAGAATTCGGGAAGCGGAAGTCGTCCAGCAGCACCTCATCGAAGCCCATTTCCTTCAGCTCCAGCACCACGGAGGAAATCCAGTTGATGGTAGTGGCATTGGTGGGGTCCAGCCAGTACATACCGCCCTCATCCATCCACAGTCCGGCACGGCTGAGCATATACAGGCCGCTGGGCACGTGGTTTTCGCCAAAGGTTCTGTCCCGCAGGGAACTGATGCGGGCGATCTTGTAAAAGCCCTTCTTGTTCAGCCGCTCCAAAAGCTTTGCCACCGCGGGAATGTCGGTGCTCTGGGACTGGATGGCCTCGCTAAGCTTGGAATTATAGAAAAAGGTGCCAAACGGACCCTTCATATCCACCATGATGGCCGTGCTGCTGGGCAGGCGCTCCACCTGCAGCATGACGTTGTCCATATCCTCCTTGTACATATCGCTGGTGATATAGTAGCCGGAAAGCTGCGTCATCTCCTTGGTGGTGTCGATGGCATCGGCGCCCTCGTTGTAGAAGATGGACACATTCATGTTAGCCGCCGGCGGAGCGGCCTCCACACCGGAAATCTCGTAGGAGGACTGGTTGAAGTCCAACTGCGCGCCGCTGCTGGTGTAGACAACATAGCGCTGAAGCCATACGACCCAGCACAGCCAGGCAATCAGGAAAATCAGCAGCAATATCAGGGCGGCTACGCCGAGCCGCTTTAACGTCCGCTGGTAGCGGTAGGGAATACTCATTGGGAAACCTCCAGTCCGTCACGCCGCTTTGCCGTAACACAGCGCCATTCCTCTTTCTCCCGGATGCCGGTCACCGTCAGTCCGGCGTCCTTCAGCCCGGCAAGCACTTCCTCCAGCCGGGTGTCCAGAATCCCGGAGCACACAAGCGTTGTTTTCGTATTCATAAAGTCCGGCAGCACCGGCGCAAGATTCAGAATCACGTCCGCCACGATATTCACCAGCAGCAGATCCCAGGTCTTGCCCGCCAGAGTGTGCATCAAAGCCTTATCCTCGGTGACATTTCCGGTCAGCGCCATAAACCTGGGTGCACCGAAACCATTGTAGGCGGCATTTTCCCGGGCGATGTCCTCCGCCTTGGGGTCGATGTCCACACCCACGGCGGTGTCCGCTCCCAGGCGCAGCGCGGTAATGGACAAAATTCCGCTGCCGCTGCCAAGGTCGAGGCAGCGAAAGCCGGGCTTCACCGTCTCCTCCATGGTCTCCATCACCATCTGGGTGGAGGGGTGGGCACCGGTGCCGAAGGTCAGGCCGGGATCGAGGATGATCTTCTTACGGGTCGTCCCGGTGTCCTCCAGCCAGTAGGGCAGCACCACCAGATCCTGTCCCACCTCCTGCGGCGGATAGCTGGCCTTCCAGCTCTCCTCCCAGTTGGTGTCCGGCAGGGCGCTGACGGTCATGGTCAGTCCCAGAGCGGCAACGGCGTCCTTCAGCCGGGACAGGCCTGCCTCGTCGGTGTCCTCCAGATACAGCTTGATTTGGGACAGACCCGAAAGCCTGCGCTGAAAATCCTCGTCAATATAGTCCCAGTACGCCCGGTTTTCCTCCAGAAAGGTCTCAAATTCCGCCTGATCCTCAATGACCAGATCGGAAAACCCCTGCGCCGTCAGCTGACCCGCCACATCCTCGACGGTCTGCGACGATGTCTCCACGGTGATCTCCAGCCATGCCATGCCGTATCCCTCCTTTTTGCTCAGTTTCTCTATTCTACCGCAATGGGCGAAAAAACACAACACATAAAGTCTTAAATTTTTGTGTCCTACTTCCTATTTTGGAAAAAATGGTATATAATACCTCGTAACGCCATTATGAGGTATTGACAATTCGTTTTTGATTCAGGGGTAAAAAATGATGAACACGATTTCCATTGCGCCGGGCGTGACCCTGCGTTATTTCCGGGATGCCCGATTCAAGCAGGGGGCGTTCAGCTTTCAGCTGGTGCGCCCCATGGGAAAACAGGAAGCGGCAATGAACGCCCTGCTGCCATCCGTGCTCTTGCGGGGCACCCGAAGCTGCCCTGACCTGCGCGCCATCACCCAGCGTCTGGACGAGCTGTACGGCGCTGCCGTCAGTCCGCTGGTGCGCCGGGTGGGCGATTACCAGACCACAGGTTTTTACTGCGCCTTCATGGACGACCGGTTTGCCCTGCCCGGCGACCGGGTACTTGCACCCATGCTGTCCTTTCTGGGAGAGTTACTTCTGGATTCTCCTACTGAGAATGGCGCCTTTTTGCCGGATTTTGTGGAAAGCGAGAAGAAAAATCTGATCTCCACCATCGAATCCGACCGCAACGACAAGCGTCTGTACGCCATGCAGCGGCTGCTGAAGGAGATGTGCGCGGGCGACAGCTTCGGCCTGCCCCGTCTGGGCGAACCGGAGGACGTGGCAGCCATCACCCCGGAAGGGCTGACCGCCCATTACCGGGAAATTCTGCGCACCAGCCCCATGGAGCTACTCTATGTGGGCAGTGCCCCGCAGGAGCAGGTGCTTTCCGCACTGGAGCCTTTGCTTTCCACGCTGGATCGTGCGCCCGCCCCGCTACCGCCCCAGACCGCCTTTGCGCCTAACTCCGGCAGCGATATTACAGACACCATGGACGTGGCTCAGGGCAAGCTGTGCATGGGCTTCACCACCCCGGTCACCAACCGCTGTGAGGATATGCCCGCCATGCAGATGCTGAATGCCATTCTGGGCGCGGGCATGACCAGCAAGCTGTTCCTGCACATCCGGGAGCGGATGAGTCTTTGCTATTCCATCGATTCTGCCTACTATGGTTCCAAGGGAATTCTGCTGGTGAACGCGGGCATTGACTTTGACAAGGAGTCCACCGTCCGGGAAGAGGTTCTGCGCCAGCTGCAGGCCTGCCGGGATGGGGACATCACGGACGAGGAAATGACCGCCGCCCGGGAGGCGATTCTGTCCAGCCTTCGCGCCGTCCATGACTCCCCCGGCTCCATCGAAAGCTTCTACGCTACCGCCGCCCTCAGCGCCACGATCCTGGACTGGGAAGGCTACCTGCAGGCCGTGGAAGCCGTGACCCGGGAAGACGTGGTGCGCTGTGCCCGGTCGCTGACCCTGAACAGCACCTACTTTCTGAAAGGAGTGCAGCAATGACACGCTTTGACTATCCGGAGCTGGACGAAACGCTGTACCGGCAGACGCTTCCCAACGGCCTGACGGTGTGCGTGGTGCCCCGAAAGGGCTTTACCAAGCGGCTTGCCTATTTCGTCACCAATTACGGCTCCATCCATACGGACTACCGCCTGGATGGTCAGCCCCATCACGCTCCCGCCGGCGTTGCCCACTATCTGGAACACAAAATGTTCGACCTGCCGGGGACACGGGACGTTTCTGCGGAATTCGCCGCTCTGGGCGCCAGCGTCAACGCCTTTACCAGCTACGACCTGACCGCCTACTATTTTTCCTGCACGGAAAACTTCGATGCCTGCCTGCGGCTGCTGCTGGAATTCGTGTCCACCCCCTATTTCACCGAGGAAAGTGTGGAAAAGGAGCGGGGCATCATCGATCAGGAAATCGGCATGAACGAGGACACACCGGACAGCGTGATTTTTGACAACCTCATGCAGGCCATGTATCGGGAGCATCCCATTCGGGTGCCGATTTTGGGCACCAGCAAGACCATCCGGGAAATCACGCCGGAAGTGCTGTACGACTGCCACCGGGCGTTTTACACTCCCGGCAATATGCTTTTGTGCGTAATAGGCGACGTGGAACCGGATATGGTCGTTCAGGCAGCGGAGGAGATGCTGGGCAGCGAAAAAAGGCCGGTTGGGGAAAAATGCCGGGGTTGGCTGGAGGAAATGACCTGTCCGGCACCGGAGATCACCGCAAAAATGGAAGTCGCCATGCCCATGTTTAACCTTGCCTTCAAGTGCGAACCGCTGGGCACCGGCAGCGACGCCATCCGGGAGGAAATGGTGGCGGATCTGGCAGCGGAAGCGCTGTTCGGCGAATCCTCCGAGCTGTACCTGCGCCTGTATGAACAGGGACTGATCGATTCCTCCTTCGGCGGCGGGTTTGAGACGGTGGACGGCTGCGCCATGCTTCTGTGCTCCGGCGACAGCGTAGACGCGCGGGCTGTCCGGGAAGCAATCCTTGCCCAGGCAGAAATCATCGCCCGGGACGGCGTACCGGATGCGGACTATCTGCGGATGAAGTGCAGCGCGCTTGGTCGGAGAATCCGGAATCTGGACAGCTTCGACGCCACCTGCTTCCGTGTCTGTGCTTATCATTTTTCAGATTTTGACTATTTCCGTTTTCCGGAAATCTACCGGCAGATCACCGCGGAAGAAATCTGCGCATTTCTGAAGCGTGTGGTAAAACCGGATCGGTGTTGCCTGTCCATCATTGAACCAATCTGAATCGATAGGAGATGTTTTGCCATGAATCCCAGCAATTATTCTTCCATTTCCTTCCCGTTTCTGGGCATTGAGGTCAATCCGCCCAGGACTTTCTCCCTTGGGCCGCTGACCATCCATCTGTACGGAATTGCCATTGGCCTTGGGCTGATTCTGGCAGTGATATACGCCTGCCGCCGCAGCAAGGAGTTCGGCCTGAAGGAGGACGACATTCTGGACGGCGTGCTCTGGATCACGCCCTTCGCAATTATCTGCGCCCGCATTTATTACGTGGCGTTCTCCTGGAAGGACTACGCTGACAATCCGCTGTCGGTGTTCGCCATCTGGGAAGGCGGCATTGCCATCTACGGCAGCGTCATCGGCGCGGTCATCGGTGTGATCGTATTCTGTAAAATCAAAAAACTGAAGATCTCCACCGTGCTGGATATCACCCTGCTGGGCTTTTTCATCGGGCAGATTCTGGGTCGCTGGGGCAACTTCTTCAACCGGGAGGCCTTCGGCGCGGCGACAAACAGCTTCTTCCGCATGGGGCTTTTCAACACCGTCACCGGCCAGTGGGAATACTACCACCCCACGTTCCTGTATGAATCCGTGTGGAATCTGATTGGCTTTTCCCTGCTGCATTTCCTGTCCAGGCGCCGGAAGTACGATGGGCAAATCGCGCTGGGCTATTGCGCGTGGTACGGTCTGGGGCGCTGCTTCATCGAGGGGCTTCGGGTGGACAGCCTGTACTGGGGATCCTTCCGGGTCAGTCAGGTGCTGGCAGGCCTGACCTGCGTGATTGCCTCCGCCATTCTGCTTTGGCAGAGCTTCCAGCCCCATGACCCGGCGAATTTGTTTGTAAACCGGGCAATTTCTGAAAAGAAAACAGAATGAAAATTCGCCCCGCTGAAATGTTCAGCGGGGCGCAACTGTTGCAATATAACGGTACCGAGCAGTACCCAATGGTGTGGCGATTACTACCCAGCCTAGTCACGCATTGGCCGGCTGCCCTGCCGCCTTATTCTTCGATCAGTGCGATATGCACGGTGTCCAGCTGGGACTTGTCCACCGCAGTAGGCGCGCCCATCATCAGATCCTGGGCGTTCTTGTTCATGGGGAAGGTAATGACCTCCCGGATGGACTCTTCTCCGGTGAGCAGCATGATCAGGCGATCCACACCGGGCGCCGCACCGGCATGCGGAGGCGCTCCATAGGTGAAGGCATTGTACATGGCGGGGAACTTGGCCTTGACATCGTCTTCCCCCAGCCCCACCATCTGGAAGGCTTTGACCATGATCTCCGGGTCGTGGTTCCGCACGGCGCCGGAAGCGGACTCGTAGCCGTTGCACACCAGATCGTACTGGTCGGCCTTGATGTTCAGCAGCTTCTCGGTGTCGCCCTCGGCCTCCTCCAGTGCCTTCAGGCCGCCCTGAGGCATGGAAAAGGGGTTGTGGCAGAACTCCAGCTGGCCGGATTCCTCGCCGATTTCGTACATGGGGAAATCCACGATCCAGCACAGGGCGTACTGCTCCTCGTCAAAGTGGCCGGGAATCCGTCTGCCCAGCAGGGTGCGGATGACACCGGCGGTCTTCTGAGCGACAGCCTTCTTTCCGGCGGCCATGCACACGAAGGAGCCGGGCTTCAGGTTCAGCCTGGCGGTCAGGGCGTCCGTGTAATCGGTGAGGAACTTGGAAACGCCGCCGGTAAGCTGGCCGTTCTCGTCCACCTTGAACCAGCAGGCCTTGCTGCCGGTCTGCACCTCCACATCGGCCAGCAGCTTGTCAATCCACTTTCTCGTCTGCGTGAAGTTGTCCACGGCAACCGCCTTGACGGTAGCGCCCTCAAAGGGCGTAAAGCCGCAGCCCTGCACTTCCGCGGTGATATCCTGAATCTCCAGATCGATTCGCAGATCAGGCTTGTCGGAGCCATAGCGCTCCATGGCCTCGTTATAGGGAATGTGGCGGAAGGGCGCCTGAGAAACCCGCTTGTACTTGCCGAACTTCTCAAATACGGGCACCAGCACATCCTCCAGCGTGCTCAGCACGTCCTCCTGCGTAGCGAAGGCCATCTCCATATCCAGCTGGTAGAACTCGCCGGGAGTGCGGTCGGCACGGGCGTCCTCGTCCCGGAAGCAGGGGGCAATCTGGAAATAGCGGTCGAAGCCGGAGGTCATCAGCAGCTGCTTGAACTGCTGGGGTGCCTGAGGCAAGGCATAGAACTTGCCGGGATGGTTCCGGGCGGGCACCAGATAGTCCCGGGCACCCTCGGGGGAGGAAGCGGTGAGGATGGGGGTAGTGATCTCCAAAAAGCCCTTCTCGGTCATCAGGCGGCGCAACTCCGCCACCACCTGACAGCGCAGCACGATGTTCTTCTTAACGGCGGGATTGCGCAGATCCAGAAAGCGATATTTCAGTCTGGTGTTCTCGTCCGCATCCTTACTTTTATTGATCTCAAAGGGCAGCTGGTTGTGGATGCAATTGCCCAGCACCTCGATTTTCTCGGGGACAACCTCGATTTCGCCGGTAGGAAGCTTGGGATTCTTGCTCTCCCGCTCCCGGACGACGCCGGTGACGGACAGGGTGGATTCCTTATTGATGGGCTTGATAACGTGCATCATTTCCTCGTTCTCAATCACCACCTGCGTGGTGCCATAGTAGTCCCGCAGGACACAGAAGGCGAAGTTGGAGCCGACCTCCCGGACGTTTTCCAACCAGCCGACAATGGTAACGGTTTTGCCTGCGTCAGACAGGCGCAGCTCCCCGCAGGTATGTGTTCTGGATTGCATCATAGAAACGATCCTCTCTTGTCTATATTATAGCCCACACATTATTTCACAAACCATGGGAAAAGTCAATAAAAACGGAGAAAAAAACGCCGGGAAAGCAGGGCTTTCCCGGATAGAATCAATTGGCTTCTGCGGCAAGGGCTTCCAGGTATTTTTCCAGATACACCTT
>JAXEAK010000073.1:0-3671 GCA_034094395.1 Faecousia sp. | reverse complement strand
GACCTGCTTCACCTATCCCGGCGCCATTCAGTATTTTGGACCTTCCGAGGTCTGCGACCTGACCACCAGAACTCTGGCTCTGGAGAAGGCCTAAGGCATTATTTCCCTTGCTGCAGTACAATTCGAGCCTGCCCCGAAAGGAGCAGGCTCTTTTTTTCCCTTGCAGAAAGCAGCACTTCACCGGCAAAAGGCGAATTTAGCGGGTGAAAACCTTCCCCCGAGGGGGAAGGTGCCCCAGTGCCCACACTGGGGCGGATGAGGGGTTCCCCGGCAGAAAGATCGACCTGTTTTCCCCTCATCATTCTCGCTTCACTCGACAGCTTCCCTCTGGGGGGAGGCTCAGTTGACGGAAGCCCGATTTGCTTCATTATCGAAGGGCTTTACTTCTTCCACTTTTCCGTCAGCGCGCGGATCTGCGCCGCCAGCTTGGCGTTGTCCTTGTTGGTGCAGCCCTTGCGGGTCTTCACCAGCGCCAGCAAGGCTTCGGCGGCGGCAAGCAAATCCCCATACACCTGCTTTGCCCGCTGGCTGCCCTTGAAGATGGCCTCCCGGTTGATGCGCACGCCCTGGGTAAAGGTTACCATTTTCCCGGTAAGCAGATCATATTCCGTGCCGCTGAAGGGCGCCTCCGCCCGGTAACCCAAACCCTTCAGGGTCTCCCGGAAAGCTTCGCAGCTCTCTTCGTCGCCATGGTTGACGAATACCATGCCGGGTTTTTCCTGAAAACCGCCCAGCCACTTCAGAAGGCCGTCCCGATCCGCGTGACCGGAGGTTCCGTGAAGCGTGGCGATTTCCGCATTGACCGCGATTTCCTCGCCAAACAGCCGCACGGATTTGGCGCCCTTCTGGAGCTTCTGCCCAAGAGAGCCCTCCGCCTGATAGCCCACGAACAGAATAATGCTCTCGCTGCGCCACAGGTTGTGCTTCAGATGGTGGCGAATTCGACCCGCTTCGCACATACCGCTGGCAGACAGGATCACCTTGGGGCGGGTGTCAAAGTTGACTGCCTTGGATTCCTCGGAGGTCACGGACAGCGTCACGCCGTCAAACCAAATGGGGTTGATGCCCTGCCGGATCACCGCCAGCGTTTCCTCGTCAAAATTTGCTTCACTGCATTGCAGGAAAATTCCCGTAGCCTCCACCGCCAGCGGGGAATCCACATACACCGGGAAATAATCGTGTCCCTTGATTAACCCCCGCTGCTTGATCTCCCGGATGGCATACAGCATTTCCTGTGTGCGTCCCACGGCAAAGGAAGGGATCACCAGATTGCCGCCCCGATCCAGCGCCCGCTGAATATAGGAGGCCAGCTCTGCCACCACATCTCCGCGAACCGGTTCGTGGAGCCGGTTGCCGTAGGTGGATTCGATTACCAGATAGTCTGCCTCGGAAACGGGCTGGGGATTCTTGATCAGCGGTTGGTTGGTATTGCCCACATCACCGCTGAATACGATTTTCCGGGTCTCCTTTCCCTCCGTCAGCCACAGTTCAATAGACGCAGAACCGAGAAGGTGTCCGGCATCCGTCATGCGCAGGACGATGCCCTCGGCAACCTGCAAAATCTCCCCATATTGGCAGGGACGCAGCAGGCGGATGGCAGCGGTCGCGTCGTTCACATCATACACCGGCTGTATCGGGGGCTGACCGGCCCGTTCGGCCTTCCGGGTCTGCCACTGGGCTTCGGATTCCTGAATGTGGGCGGAGTCCATGAGCATGATCCGGCACAGGTCGCAGGTGGCCTCCGTGGCGTAAATGGCGCCGGAAAAGCCGTCCTTGCACAGCTTTGGCAGCATTCCGGAGTGGTCGATATGGGCATGGGTCAGGAATACCGCCTCGACATCGGCGGGATTCACCGGCAGGGGCACATTCTCAAAGATATCCGCGCCCTGCTCCATGCCGCAGTCCACAAGATAGAACCGCCCGCCTACTTCCAGCAGCGTACAGCTGCCGGTAACTTCGTGCGCCGCGCCGATGAATTGGATTTTCATAGTCCGAACCTCCTTGGACGGAATGATGGTTGGGAATGTTGTGCTTTATTGAACGAACCACCCTTGGCTCTCCCTTTGGGAGAGCTGCTGAGCGGAGCGAAGCTGAGAGGGTGCCCTCTCCGTCAGCCTGACGGCTGCCATCTCTCCCAGAGGGAGAGGCAAGGGGTGCGGATGATTCTTATTTACTCACACTATACCACCATTTTTCCATTGGGGCAAGGTCAACCAACCGCCCCGTCGACAATTTGCGCGCCGAGAAAGTGAATGACCAGCTTATTGGGCAGGCACACAATATCCGTCCCGGAAGCGCAGAAGCCCCGTTTCATGCAATAGTGATCCGGGCAGCTGGCTTCGGTGACGGCGATTTTTCCATTTTGGACGGTAACGACGTTGACACCGCCGTTACCGGCGGTTATGGTAAACTGCTGGTTTTCACGAAGGTTGACCGTTTTCACCACTTTTCCTCCGCTGGAAATTTCCGCGAGGGCGGCATCCGGCTGCCGGCGAAGGACGAAGAAACCGGCCAGCAGGCTGATCAGCAGCAACCCGCTCAGAAGCAGGATCCATGTTTTGGTTTTCACGGAACGTCACCTCGCCTTCTGACAGAATTCACAGGATGTTTCCCGGATAGTATAGCAAAATTGTGGGAAAAACGCAAGTAAACCAGCCAAATACTTCTTGACATTTTTCCTGCCGGATGGTAGAATAGACAAGCCGCATTGAAGGGGCTTAAGTTGGTGCGTCAAAAACACCGCGCCTCTAAAGCGAGACTACACAATATGAAGTAGGTGAAACAAATGAAAGCAGTTATCGTTACCGGTGGCAAGCAGTACACCGTGGCTGAGGGCGACGTCCTGTTCGTCGAGAAGCTGAACGCGGAGGCAGAGTCCACCGTCAAGTTCGATCAGGTTCTGGCTGTGCTGGATGGTGAGAACACCAAGATCGGCGCTCCTGTCGTGGAAGGCGCCGCTGTCGAGGCCAAGGTCGTCAAGAACGGCAAGGGCAAGAAGATCGACATCATCCGCTACAAGGCCAAGAAGGGTGAGAAGCGCCACATCGGCCATCGTCAGCCCTACACCAAGGTGGAGATCACCAAGATCGCTCTGTAATTTATGACAAGATGCGAATTTTTCACCGAGAACGACCGGATCACCGGATTCAGCGTCTCGGGTCACAGCGGCTATGCCGAGGCGGGCAGCGACATTGTCTGCGCCGCCGTGTCTGCCGCAGTTGCCATGGCGGAGGCCACCATCAATGATGTGTGCGGTGCCAAAGCCAAGGTTCGGGTCAAGGACGAGCAGGCTCGCATCACCCTGACCCTCCCCGTCTCCTGCGATGAAGAGGACACCGTGCAGGCAGTGCTTGCCGGTATGCTGGTTTACCTCTGCTCGCTGCGGGACGAATATCCTGATTATATCGAAGTTTTGGAGGTGTAACACCATGCTGAAGATTGGTATTCAGTTCTTTGCTCACCACAAGGGCGGCGGCTCCACCAACAACGGCCGTGACTCTGAGTCCAAGCGTCTGGGCGTCAAGCGTGCTGACGGTCAGTTCGTTCTGGCCGGCAACATTCTGGTGCGTCAGAGAGGCACCCACATCCATCCCGGCACCAATGTTGGTATCGGCAAGGATGACACTCTGTTTGCTCTGGTTGACGGTACCGTCAAGTTTGAGCGTCTGGGT
>JAXEAK010000072.1:0-2730 GCA_034094395.1 Faecousia sp. | reverse complement strand
ACAGTTTGAACAGAGCACTACCATGGCGAGCTAAAATGGTGCGCTGACGAAAAATTGGTGCGGAATTGGTGCGGAGCTCACCCCCCGAATCCAAAAAACCATTGCAAATAAAGGAGTTTTGAAATAAATGAAATTAGGTATTGTGGGACTGCCCAATGTGGGCAAGTCCACCCTGTTTAACGCAATCACCAACGCGGGTGTCCCCGCGGACAACTACGCCTTCTGCACCATCGACCCCAACGTGGGCGTGGTCTCCGTGCCCGATGAGCGGCTGGACTGGCTGGCAAAGCTGCATAACCCCAAAAAGGTCACCCCCGCCGTCATTGAGTTTGTGGACATCGCAGGCCTTGTGAAGGGCGCGTCCAAGGGCGAGGGTCTGGGCAACAAGTTCCTGAGCAACATCCGAACCACCGACGCCATCATCCATGTGGTTCGCTGCTTCGAGGACAGCAATGTGACCCATGTGGAAGGCTCCACCGACCCCCTGCGGGACATTGATATCATCAATCTGGAGCTGGTCATGGCGGACATCGAAATGGTGGAGCGGCGCATCGACAAGGCGCAGAAGGCCATGAAGGGCGGCGACAAGAAGTTCGCCCGGGAGGTGGAGGTCTTTACCGGCCTGCTGGAGCACCTGAATGAGGGCAAACTGGCGCGTACCTATACCGATGACCCCGAGGAGCTGGCGCTGATCGGCACCTCCGATCTGCTGACCCTGAAAAAGACCATTTATGTGGCGAATATGTCCGAAAATGAGGTCAACGAGCCGGAAAATAACCGGCATTATCAGGCTGTAAAGGCGCTTGCCGATGCCGAGGGCAGCCAGTGCCTTCCCATCTGCGCCAAGTTGGAAGCAGATATTGCCGAACTGGACGATCCCGACGAAAAGGCCATGTTTATGGAGGAACTGGGCGTTGCTGAAAGCGGCCTTGACCGTCTGATCAAGGCCAGCTATTCCCTGCTGGGTCTGATTTCCTTCCTCACCGCCGGTGCCGACGAGTGCCGCGCCTGGACGATCAGGCAGGGCACCAAGGCGCCTCAGGCCGCCGGTAAGATTCATACGGATTTTGAGCGGGGCTTCATCCGCGCCGAGGTCATTACCTTCGAGGATATGAAGGCCTGCGGCACCATGGCCGCCGCCAAGGCAAAGGGACTGGTTCGCAGCGAAGGCAAGGAATACGTCATGAAGGACGGAGATATCGTCAACTTCCTGTTCAACGTATAAGCCCGGCCGTTCGCCCGTTGGGAGGTGCAGCATTCCATGTTCTTAAGTATCCTTGTCCCCGTGTACAACGCCAGGCCGTATCTGGAGGAATGTCTGCATTCCCTGCTGGAGCAGGATATTCCGGATTACGAGATTCTCTGCGTGGATGACGGCTCAACGGATGGCAGCGGCGCCATTCTGAACGCTTTCGCGGCGGAATACGGCAGAATTGTCCCCATTCATCAGGCAAACAGCGGTGTCTCCGCTGCCCGGAATGCCGGGCTGGAGGCAGCCTCCGGAGAGTATATCTGGTTTGTGGATGCCGATGACTTTATTGCGCCCAATGTGCTGGGGCGGCTGTCTGCCCTGATTCGCCAGCACCGCTGCGACCAGCTGGTTGTGGGCGGATTCCAGTTTTCGCAGTCACTGACACCGGAGCAGGAGGCTCTCCGGCAGAGCGGAACTCTGCCAATCAATGTGCCCGGCCCGGGCGCTGTGGTATGGCGCAGCCTGATCCGGCGGGAATTCCTGCTGGAGCAGAAGGTTTCCTTCCGTCCGGAACTGACGCACGGGGAGGACGGGCAGTTTCTGTATGACCTTTCCGAAAAGGTTCCGGTCTGCGTGGAGGTTCCGGAGATGGTCTACTTCTACCGGGTGCGTTCTGGGTCGGCGGAGACCTGCATCAGCGGAGACAACCAAAGAAAAAAGCTGCAATCTCATATTTCCATCGTCCAGATCATGCTGGAGTGCTATACCGCCGGCCGGCAGGATGCCCCGACGGCCAACCGCCTGATGTCCGTGCTGTGGTACTGCCTGTATGATGCCGCAAAGCTTCCCCTTCGGGAAGCCCGGAGGGTTACCCGGGTGCTTCACGCTTCCGGCGTGTTCCCCCTTCGCCGCCCGCAGGCCTGTACCATAACCAGCCCCTGTATTCTGGATCGGGGCGGTCTTTTGGGCACAGTTTTTGATTGGGTATATACGCGCCAGAACACCCGTCCGGGCTTCTGGCTGATGTGGACGCTGTGCCATTTGGTTTCCCTGATTCGTCCGAATGGGTAATGCCGCCCCCATCCATTTGGGGGTTGCTTTTTCCCCGATTTTGTGTATAATAACCGTTAGCGGTCGGTGTGCGTTGTCCACCCTTTCCTGACCGCTGTCTTCCCTTTCAGAAGAATATCCGGGTGTGGCCCAGTTGGTAGGGCGCCTGGTTTGGGACCAGGATGCCGCGAGTTCGAGTCTCGCCACTCGGACCATAACTGGACCGACAGTTGATACAATTATCGACTGTCGGTTCGTTATTTTTATGCGAAAAACTGCTGTCATATCAAGACTTTTTCATTTGGGAATGCACCCATTCATCTACTGACCTCTAAAGCGGGAAATTCCTTGCTATCGTTGGACTTTTGACTACAGAAAACAGTCCGTTTTACGTTGTAAAGAACCCGGTATCGTTGGATTATTCTGTCCGTAGGTGCATATCAAAACATAGAGAGCAAGGCTCGGAACTTGGGAGATAACCCACGCTC
>JAXEAK010000071.1:0-9082 GCA_034094395.1 Faecousia sp. | reverse complement strand
AAAACTTTAATTCTTTCCGGCCTGAATCGCGCCAGAATGCGTTATCTTCCTTGCTGGGCGTCAGCCCAGCGGCGTCATCTGCCTTTTCTGGCACAATTCATTCTCGGAAAGCTTTTAAAGCTTTCAATCAAGAATTAGTATAACCATTCCCCTCTGCTCTGCGGCAGAGGGGAACGCTGTCTATAGAAAGAAGAAGTCCGTCATGAAATTTCTGCCCATTTTATTTTGCTGTCTGCTCCTCACCGGCTGCGCCGCTCCCGCCCAAAGGGAGGTTTTTGCCGCCGACCCGGAGGAAACCACGGAAACCACCGTCCCCGCAACTGCGGCAATCGTGCCGCCGGATCCCATTCGGCAGCGAATCTCCGATATGTCTCTGGAGCAGCGGGTCGGGCAGCTGTTTCTGGCGCGGTGCAATCGGGAAACCGCTGTGGAGGACATTCCCCGCTATCATCTGGGCGGGCTGGTGCTGTTCGGCGAGGATTTTCAGGAGCAGACTCCGGAAACCATGCGCCAGACGCTGAAAGACTATCAATCCTCCGCGGAAACGCCGCTGCTCATCGCCGTGGACGAGGAAGGCGGCGACGTGACCCGGATCAGCCGGTATCCCGCCTTTCGGGAGAAGCGGTTTTCCTCCCTGCGCGCCCGGTATGACCGGGGCGGGCTGGAGGAAGTGCTGACGGAGGAAGAGGAAAAATGCCGCCTGCTTTCCGATCTCGGCATCAACGTGAATCTGGAGCCGGTTTGCGACATCACCACCGACCCGGGTGCGTTCCTGTACACCCGGTCTTTGGGACAGGACGCGCAAACCACCGCTCAGGTCGTTTCCAGCACGGTCAATCTGATGAACGCCTTTTCCATTGGCAGCGTCCTGAAACATTTCCCCGGCTACGGCAACAATACGGATACCCACACCGGCATCGCCCGGGACAGCCGCACGCTGGAAGAACTGGAAGCAAATGACCTGCTTCCCTTTGCCGCCGGAATTCAGGCGGGCTGCGGCGCCGTCATGGTGGGGCATATCACCGTGGAAGCCCTGGACGCCGAATTGCCCGCCTCCCTCTCCCCCGCCGTTCACCAATATCTTCGGGAGACTATGGGCTACACCGGCGTGATCATGACGGATGATCTGGTGATGCAGGCCATTACCGATCAGTATGGCGCCGGAGAAGCCGCTGTAATGGCGGTTCTGGCCGGAAATGATCTGCTGTGCTCCACGGAATACGCTGTCCAATATGAGGCCGTCCTGCAAGCGGTGCTGGATGGACGGATTGACATTGACGTGCTCAACAGCGCCGTTCGGCACGTGCTGGAGTGGAAAATCTCTCTGGGGCTGCTGTCATAAGGAAGCACCGAAACCCGCGGGTTTCGGTGCTTCTGTCTTTCATGCAGCCTTGCGGATCGAGATGCCGCCGCTCATGGAGCTGATGTCGATGCTGCAGGCGCCGCTGCCGCTGACATATCGGCCGTTTTTCGTGGTCGTTGGGAAATCAGAGTCAAAGCTGCCGCTCATGGAGTCGAGTTTTACGGAAAAGCCGGCATCCTCCGGCAGCACCAACTCCACTTTACCGGAAGCGGTATCCATATCGATTTTATAGGGCACATTGTCCAGCACCGCCTGCACACCGGCAGAAGCGGAGTCGCAGTCCAGTCGATTCAGACTGCCCTCGAAATAGACATCCCCGGAGGCAGTGTCGATATCCAGCGTATCCACGGTGCAGTGATCAAATTGACACTTGCCGGAAGCGGTATCCACGTCCACTTCCTGAATGGTCAGATCCTGCACAGACAGCTTTGCGGAAGCGGCATCCACTTTGACAGCTCTGCCGCTCCAATCCATGGGAACGAGAATGGTTAAATCCTTGCTGAATTTGAGATTCTTCAAATCGCCGAAAGTGGTATTCTTACAGTATTCGATTTTCAGAGTCCCACCGTCCTGCTTGCAGACCATAGCGTATTTGGCATCCTCTGCGCTGCTTTCGCTGACTTCGATGCTGCTTACGTTGGCAGGCATCAGACGAATATTGCCGGATACCCAGTCGATTTCAATTTCCTGAATGTCGGCGCTGAATTGTGCGGCTCCATCGATCCTGGCGGGGCTGTCCCCGGAATCCGCAAGGCGCAGACTATCTGCCGGGATCCAGCCGGCCTCCGGGGAAACGATGTACGCCCACTCGCTGCCGTTCACGAGTTCGCGCCGGGTGATCGTAACGGCTGTTCCCGCAGGAAGAAGCGTCGTCTGCTCGGAATCCGGGGCAGGTGACCGCAAAAGCCAGCTATCCTCGATTACCGTGGCAGACTTCCGCGCGGGATTGCCGCTGTCTGGTGCTTCCGTTGCTTCCATCAGCGTTCCGAATGACCCGTTTTTGTGGTATTTCCAGCTCATTCCCAGAACCAGCAGTCCCACCAGAATCACCAGAGATACTGTCCACACGATGATGCGAATTATGGCGTTATCCTTCATGATTTACTGCCTCCTTCAAATCCAGAATGGCGCGTACCAGCCCTTGAACCGCGCCGGTAATGGGGAAGATCAGCCAGGTGATGTGCCAGGCAAAGGTCGCAAAGCTGACAAGAAAATACAGCGCCAGACCAATCGCCCAGATCATGCCGTTTATGCGCTTCTTCAGCCGGATTCTATCGCCCTTCCCGTCAATCAGCGCACCCAGCAGGCCGTCAACCGCGCCCAAAATGGGGAAAATCACCCAGGTAACGTGCCATGCCATCGTCAGGAAGCTGACGATCAGGTATACCGCAAGACCCACTGCCCACACAAGCGCGCTGACGCTCCTGCGCAGCTCGGATTTGGGCTTTCCGTCTTCATACTCTCCGTCGTCTTCCCGCTTGTCATCGTTCTTTCCCTTTTTCCCGCCCAGAATCATCAGCACAGTGGCAACCGCCACAATGCACAGCGTTCCGCACAAACCGAGGTTGTCCATGCCCATATCCCCCAGAACAATCAGGGGCAGCGGGCACAAAATATACAATCCCACAGCAATGGCTCGCAGCAGCTTCTTTGCCGGTGTATCCCGGACCGCGCTTTCGTGTACCGTACTGACCGCAGGAACCTCTGCCCTTTCCGCCCCCAGAATTTCGTTGATATCCCCGATGCCGGTGATGGCCAGCCGGTAGGCTGCCTCCGGCGCCTTCCCTTCGGCAATCAGATCGTCATAGCGGTCAAGGGTATTCTGCAGGATTTCCTGCTTTGTATCCTCACAGTCTTCCGCTCCCGCAAACAGGAGCGACACATATTGAATAAGCTGATCTCTCATAATCATTCCTCCGATTCCAGAAGTTTATCCATAATTTCTTTGGTTTCCTTCCATTCCCCCATCAGCTGGGCGCAGGCTTCCCTGCCCTCCGGGGTGATGGTATAGTACCGCCGCCGGGCGCCAGCCCCGCTGCCGCCCCAGTAAGAAGTGATATACCCCAGCTCCTCCAACCGCTTAAAAGCCGTGTACAGCGTTGCCTCCTTCAGCTCAAAGCGTCCCGAAGACAGGGTGGAGATGGTTTTGTTGATCTCATAGCCGTAGCTGTCGCCCCGCAGCAGCCGTGCCAGAATAATGGCGTCGGTGTGCCCACGGATCAGATCGCCGGCAATGGACATATGCATCCCTCCTTCCGGGAACCATCCTATCACAAAGTACCTCGCCTGTCAAGGTATCTCACAAAAAGAGATGGATAATAAAAAGGGCAGCACCGTATCATGGGACAAGAAGATTATCCCATTGTGCGGTGTTGCCAAAGATCTCGGGGCGCGTTGGCGCTCTGCCCGAGACAGGATGCTGTTTTTTGATTGCCCGTTGAATAAGCGGCTGACCGGGAAAACGGTTCTTCCGGCGTTGACGCATTATTTGTGGTATTTCGACCCCGCCTGAATGGCTTCCGCCCGGTACAGCTGCTCCAGCACCATGATCCGGGCAAGATGGTGGGGAAACGTCATGGCACCCATGGACAGCCGAAAATCCGCCCGCTGCTTCACTCTGGGGGCAATGCCGAAGGAAGAGCCAATGAGAAAGCAGGCGCTGCTTTTTCCGGAATTTTTCACGGTTTTCAGGGTCCGGGCAAATTCCTCACTGGAAAGCTGCTTCCCTTCCGGGGTAAAGACGCAGAACCATGCGCCCCTGGGAATTTTGGAAAGAATCAGATCCGCCTCTTTTTCCAGTCCCGCCGTGATTTCCGCCGGGGACGGATCCTCCGGAAGCCGGGCTTCCGGCAGCTCCAACAGCGTAAACCGGCAATAACCGCTCAACCGCTTGGCGTACTCTGCCGCCGCGGCGAGATAAAATTTTTCTTTCAGCTTGCCCATGGCAAGCAACGTGATATCAAACATGGTTTTCCCTCCCTGCCATCCGGATTTTACCATTGCGCGGGAGAAAAGGCAATGCTATTTTTCCGGTTTCCGGGAAAAGTAACTCCGGGAGGTGAGACGCGTGAAACGAAAAATTGTCACAGACCCGAATGGAAGCTATACCGGCAGGCCGGAAACAGCAGGGGAAAAACCGGTGCAGGATGCGGACGATCTGTAAAGTCGGGTGCTTTCCCGCTCCACCAGCGTTACCGGCAGCATCACCGTGGTTTCGGTTTGACGATTTTCTTTCAGCGCGCGAAGCTTCTGCAGGGCGACCTCCGCCCGAAGGGCAACGTCCTGCCTGACCGTCGTCAGCATGGGAGTGACCAGCTGGCAGAGCGGCGTGTCGTCAAAGCCCGCAACCGCTATCTCCTCCGGGACGGAGATGCCGTGTTGGATCAGAAAGCGCATCAGATCTGCGGCATACACGTCCGACACCGCAAATACCGCCGAGACTCCGCGAATCCGTTCCAATTCCTCGGTATAGCGGTTCCAGCGCGCCTGCCTTTCCATGGGGATAATCATGGTTTCCACCGCCCCCGGAGCGAAGCCCTGCCGAAAACCTGCCAGCCGCTGGGCGTCCACACCGGTTTCGTTGTCGGAAACGCACAGAGCACGGCTGTGTCCGCCCTGCCGGAAATAGCGCCCCAGCTGTGCGCCTCCATCCCAATTGTCGATGGTGATATTCACAATCCGCTCCGGATTGTCGCAAATGCCGTCGTATACTACAAAGGGTATCCGCATATGACTGCGCAAATACCGGTAGTCCTGCGCGCAGAAGCCGATCATCACCAGCCCCTCCATGTTCCACATGGAGGCAAACGTCAGCACTTCCTCCGGTTGTCCGGCCTTTTTCACCATCATAAACAGGCCGCATTTCTCGATCTCCTCGGAAAGCGCATTGAGGGACGCGGCAATGAACGCATCCTCCAGGGTGTGCCCGTGGTATTTCTCGTGGTCGTTCACGAAAACGCCGATGATTTTCGAGGAATTCTGCGCCAGCAGGACGCCTGCCATGCTGGGGATGTACTGCCGCTGCTCCAGCAGCGCCTGCACCCGCTTTACGGTTTCCTCCGACACCTTGCCCGTCTTCCCGTGAATCACGTTGGACACGGTTGCGGTGCTCACGCCCAACTCCTGCGCAATATCACGGATTGTCACACGCTGTTCCATAGGAAATCTCCTCCGCTTCCAGACTCTGCATCCAGCGTTTTCTCCGAAAAACCATCATGGAAATGCCAAAGCGCACGCATTCCTCCATCGACAGCAGAAAATACACAAGCCAAATGGGCATTTTCCAGACAAAGGCAGCCAGCAGTCCCAACGGCACGCCGAATAGCCAGGTGCCGATCATGTCGATGACCATGACATAGTTCGTTTTTCCCCCGCTGCGGAGAATTCCGCCGCCCAGAATCATATTCAGCACCTTAAACGGAGCAATCAGCGCATAGGCCAGCAGAATTCTTCCGGTCAGAAGCTTGACTTCGGCATCCACCCGGTAGATCTGCACATAAAACGGGCTGACCGCCACAACCACCGCAGACAGCGCCGCGGAGCCTGCAAACCCGTAGAAAAGCAGCTTCTTCGCCGCCCGGTATGCCGCATCGTATTCCCGGCTGCCCAGTTTTTTCCCGATGATAACGCCCGCCGCCTGAGACAGGCCGCACAGCGCGCCAATCAGCAGTCCCTGAACGGGGTTGATCAGCGTCATGGCTGCGCTGGAGGCCGTGCCCATTCTTCCATAAATGGCTGCATAGACATTTTCCCCAAGGCTCCACAATCCCTCGCACACCAGAATGGGCACCAGCATGGCGGCATATTGCCGCCAATGCCCGCCCGCCGCCGCCTGCACGCGCCTTGGCAGCGCTCCCCGGGACAGCGCCAGTATGGCAAGGAAATTTCCCCACTGGGCAAGCACCGTGGCAATGGCTGCGCCCCTGGCTCCCATGGCGGGAAAGCCGCATTTCCCAAAAATCAGCAGGTAATTCAGGCCGGTATTCAAAATCGCCGAAACGATGCCGGCATACAGTGGCAGCTGCGCCTTCTCCTGACATCGCAGCAGCGTGGAAAGCAGCGTGGCGCCCGCCATGGGAAGGAAGGTGCCAGCCACAATTCGCAGATATCCGGCAGCCGCCTGCCGGGTCTGCATCTCCCGGGTATAGAGTCCCATGATCCGCTGGGGGAAGGCAAGGCACAAAACGGAAAACAGTCCGGCGATGCCAAGGGCAAGCCAAAGATTCCGGAAAAAGCTGCTTCTGACCTCCCCCGGGTGATTCTGCCCCAAATACTGGGAAATCTGAATCCCCGCCACCGCTCCCACGGCGGATACCACCACGGAATACATCGACGCGAATTTCCCCGCCAGTCCCACGCCCGCCACGCTGACGCTTCCCAGCTGTCCGATCATAATCTGATCCACAATGCTGAAGGATGCCTGCAGCATGGATTGCAGCGCTACCGGAATGGCCAGCGCACATACCGCTGTGAAAAAAGTGTGCTTGTGTTTCATATGATTCCTCCCCGTCTTTCTCTTTCCTCCATCATAGCCGCAAACAGGACAATTTGCAAAGGTTAAACGCATAACCTCTCACAAAAATTGCGGGCTGCATTTGTGAAAATCCCACAAATACAGCCCTGCAGGCTCAGCCCATGTCCAGATCATTCAATTTGTCCGAAATGGTGTCCGAGACCTTCCATGCCACGTCCTCCATTTTATTGGCAGCCTTCGCCGCCAGACGACGGGTCGGGTTGGTTCTCGGCATCATCAGCACCGCCACGGCGCCTGCCGCAGCGCCGATTCCGGCTGTCACTGCCCATCCTTTGAGATTCATCCCACTCCCCCCTTTCACGGTATTAGTATGCCCATATCGAAAAAAATCACTTCTGGAAGGATTTATTCTTTTCAGCAGGGAAATTCTGTGCTATGATAGAGAAAAGCAATGGGAGGCGGTTCTATGTCCGTTGACGTACTACAGGAAAAAATCCGTAAATCCCGGAACCCCGTGATCCTGGAGCTTCCGGCGGCGGGATCCGAACTGCCTGCCCATATCCTTGGCGCGGCGGGATCCGACGCCGAAGCCTGCGCGCTGGCCTGCCGGGAACTGCTGGATGGTCTGAAAGGGCTTGTGCCCGCCGTCCGGATTCGGTTTTCCCGCTTTGCCCTGCTGGGCGCGGAGGGCATGACCCGGCTGACCGAAATTCTCGCCTACGCCGGAAAGCTTGGGTATTATGTGATGCTGGACGCGCCGGGAATTCTCAGCGATGCCGACGCCCGGTTCGCAGCGCAGACAATTTTTCGGGAAAACACGCCCTTCCCCTGCGACAGCGTGATCTTAGGCAGCTATCTGGGCAGCGACGGCATCACGCCCTTCCTCCCCGGCGGCAAAACCGGGAAAAAAAGCGTCTTTGTCGCCGTGCGTACCGCCAACCGTTCCGCCCCGGAATTGCAGGATCTGCTTGCCGGCGGACGGCTGGTACATACCGCCGCCGCAGATCTGGTCAGCCGTTGGGGTGGGGACAGCACCGGGAAGTACGGCTACGCCTGCGTAGGCGCTCTGAGCGCCGCCAACGCCCCGGACAGTCTGCGCACCCTCCGCGCCAAATACCCCCGGATGTTCCTGCTGGCGGACGGCTACAGCGCTGTGGGCGCCAACGCCAAGAACTGTTCCCACGCCTTTGACAAATTCGGCCGCGGCGCTGCTGTGTGCGACGGCGGTGCCATTGCCGGCGCCTGGAGGCAGGCGCAGACCGACGGGCAGGACTATATCGTTCAGGCGCAGTCCGCCGCAGAACGGATAAAGCGGAATCTGCTGCGTTACACCACGATCCTGTGAGGAATGCTTATGAGAAGAAACGACCGGGCGGTAACCAGCCCATCGGAAATTGTAGACATCATGTCCCGGTGCCAGGTGCTGCATCTGGCCATTGCGGCAAAGCCAGCCCCCTATCTGCTGCCGGTGAACTTCGGCATGGAGCCGGACGGCATGACGCTGTACATTCACGGCGCTTCTGAGGGGCAGAAATATGATCTGCTCCGCGCAGACAATCATGTGGGCTTAGAAATGGAGTGCGCCCAGGGTCTGGTACTGGATGAAGCCGGCCACAGCTGCACCATGAACTATGAAAGTGTTATGGGCTGGGGAATCGTCCGGGAGCTGACCGATCCTGCGGAAAAGCTCCATGCGCTGGAGTGCATCATGTCCCACTACCACGCGGGAGACTTCTCCTACAATCCCGCCGTGGCGGACAGAACCAGGATCCTGCGGCTGGACATTCAGGAGCGCACCGCCAAGCGGCGCAGAAAAATTTTGTAACAGGAGGCTTTTATGTTAAATTATAACAGGAGGCTCTTATGTTAAAAGTATATGGGATGCGGATCTGCCCGGACACCGTCCGGTGCTGTGAAGATCTGGCGCGCGCCGGCGTGGAATATGAATTTCTGGATTTCTGCCAGCAGACTGCCTATCTGAAAGCGTTTCTGAAGCTGCGGGACGGGAATTCTCTGTTCGATTCCATTCGGGCGGAGGGAAAGATCGGAATTCCCTGCATCCAGCGCCCGGATGGCAGCATCACTCTGAGCTGGGAAGAATGGATTTCATACTAATTCTTGATTGAAAGCTTTAAAAGCTTTCCGAGAATGAATTGTGCCAGAAAAGGCAGATGACGCCGCTGGGCTGACGCCCAGCAAGGAAGATAACGCATTCTGGCGCGATTCAGGCCGGAAAGAATTAAAGT
>JAXEAK010000070.1:0-35274 GCA_034094395.1 Faecousia sp. | reverse complement strand
TGGGCGGTACTACCGTCAAGATCGCTTACTTTGATGAAACCGGCACCATGCTGGACAAGTGGGAAATTCCCACCGTCACCGCGAACGGCGGATCTCAGATTCTGCCGGACATTGCCGCATCCCTGCGGGACTATCTGGACGCCCACAAAATTCCCGACAGCGACATTCTGGGTCTGGGCATCGGCGTTCCCGGTCCCGTCAACGCCAAGGGCGTTGTGAATAAGTGCATCAATCTGGGTTGGGGCGTATTCAATATCGCCGAATCCCTGTCCTCCCTGACCGGCTTCCCTGTGAAAGCCGGCAACGATGCCAACGTCGCCGCGCTGGGTGAATTCTGGAAGGGCGGCGGTCAGGGCTGTGACAACATGGTGTTCGTCACATTGGGCACCGGTGTCGGCGGCGGCATTGTGGTGGAAGGAAATCTTCTCCACGGCGCCCACGGCTCCGGCGCGGAAATCGGGCATCTGGTGCTGAACCGGGACGAGACGGTTCCCTGCAACTGTGGCAAGTACGGCTGCGTAGAGCAGTACTGCTCCGCCACGGGCATCGTCCGGCTGGCAAAGAAGCACCTTGCCGCTACCGACGCGCCCAGTGTGCTGCGAAACGTGGAGAATCTGACCTGCAAGGATATTTTTGACGCCGGGAAGCAGGGCGACAAGGAAGCCCTGACGATTTTGGATCAGGTTTACAACTACATGGGCGAATTTCTGGGCAACGTCTGCTCCACCGTCAACCCCGAGGTGGTGGTCATCGGCGGCGGCGTCAGCAAGGCAGGGCAGATGCTGATTGACGGCGTGGTTCCCTACTTCAAGAAGTACGTCTTCCACGCGGCGGCAGGTGCGCGGTTCACTCTGGCCTCCCTCGGCAACGACGCCGGCGCCTACGGCGCCTTCAAGCTGGCGCTGGATGCCTTCGGAAAATAAAGGAACATAGCAAGAACCGGGAAGCGGCCGCTTCCCGGTTCGTTTATTTCTGAAACCGTTCCAGAAATGCCGGGGACTTCCACCAGTACTGGCTGCCCCAGTTTTCGTAGTTCCACTGCTCCATGTAGTCATTGCACTCGTAGTCCACATAGTACAGCTTTCCGCTGCAGACCACAAAATTCGTTGGGAAATAGTCGATATTGGTATTGGCAGGATACAGCAGACGGCACATATCCTCCAGCTGCCAGTAGAACCCGTCCTCCATCCGATCCTGCAGAACCAAAACGTCGACGGTATCCCCGGGAATGTACTCCTTCAGAATCCGTTCCTGCTCTTTGTCCACATCCAGCAGCTTGGGCATGGGGATGCCGATCGCCGTCAGGCGGTCATAGTCCCGCAATTCCGATGCCAGCTTGTCCCCAAACTGATAATAGTCGCAGGGTTCGTGATGAATCTGCTTAACAACGTACTCCCGCTGCCCATCCGTCACCAGATAAGAATAGCCGCCTTTTCCCTTGCCCAGCAGGCGCAGAACCGAAAAGGTTCGTCCGTTAACCACGATATGTTCCATGATACTTTTTCTCCCGGGACACCGCCAGATTCCGAATCAACAGCGTCAGTCCAATCACTGCCAGCAGGCAGGCGCTCATGACACTGTAGGCAAACAGTGCTTCATTTCCCCGGCGCTGGACGTAATACTCCATAAAGCCCGCGCCCCCGATGGCTGCCGCAATCAGCAGCCACACAAAAATCTGCCATGCCCGGAAGCCCCTTGCCTTCACCATGCGCTTGGAAAACGCGATCACTGCCAGCACCAGTCCCAACGCGCCCAGCACCTGCACCACGCTGACAAAGCCGTTGCTGCGGAAGAACAGGGAATCATACCGGGTGCTGTCCAGCACCACTTGAGACGCACCGTAGATCAGCAGGAAGATCAGGCAGGTATCTCCATCCCGCAGCTTACCTCGCTTCTGTCCTTTGATGTAAAACACCGTCAAACCGGCAAACAGAGCCAACGCAACCATCGACTGGAGCATAAACGTTGCCAGCCGGTATTCCACCGCGCCGGAGACCGCGTTGGTCACCGGGTAGGCAATGGGCAAACTGCGGAAATTCTCCAGAATCTGCCCCCGGTCAGAGGCGTTAAACAGGGAGGCGAGGCGTCCCACAGCAATGCCCGCACAGCCTGCAAGGGACATGGCGTCCAGCATTTCCGGCAAATTTCGGTGCAGACACACCAGCCGCGTCAGCGCCGCCGCAGTAAAGCACCCGAGGAACACACCCATCAAGGCATAGCCGCCCCAGGTGTAGTCCGTCATGGCGGCAGAAAAGCCGGCATAGCTGTCCGCGCGGCAGTACCAGTGAAAGAACCGGGCAAACACCAGACTCAGCACGATACCCACCGGCACCACCGCAAAGCCAGCCGCAGCGTTGCCACTCTTGGACAAATAGAAGGCCAGAAAGAAGCAGATGGCCGTAGCTGCCGCCAGCGTCAGGAGGACGGAGTTCCAGTAGATTGCCATGCCGCCGCTGTAAAATGCGATTTTATCCATTGTCTGTCCCTCCCTCCGGAATCGCCGTGGCAAAGTAAATGATATCGCTGATTTTGCGCTGCTGGCCGTACACCGGGCGGTTCACCAGTTCGTCATTCATGACGATCGTGGCCGTCTGACCGCCGTCCAGGCAGTAGGCCATGCGGCAGCCCGTCGCCGCCACATTCTTCGCAAACATTGCCACCGTGGGAATGGTCTGGTGAATGCCGGTGGTGTTGGCGGTGACCACAATATAGTGCAGGGTATCCATCTGACACAGCGCCGACCGGGCATACCCTTCCGTAATTTCTCCCACGCCGTACCAGGTATGCTCCTGGAGCTCGTAGTTGTCCACCAGAATGGGGCCGAAGGCCAGACTGAAGTTGATGTCGTTTTCGTCCACAAACGCCTGCACATCCTGAACGGTCAGCACCTCGCCGCCCCGGGTAAAGTGCATATCGCCGTTGCGGTCAATGTAGCAGGTTTCGGCATAGGTGCCCTCCACCCGTTTCGCCTGTCCCTGATAGACCACCGCGCCGAAATCCCGGAAGCGGTAGAAATCTCCCGCAGAAGCCACCACGGCGTTGACGCTCTGCGCCATTTCCGTAGTCAGGTACTGCATATCCGAGCCGTACTCGCCGCCCGCCAGATGTCTGCGGAACTGGGATGCGTCCGCCACCTTCACTTCGGAGAAGGTATACACCGAGTCGTCGTGAACCTCCTGCCAGGTAACGGCAAAAATGGTATCATCCAGATAATACCGGATGATGCTGCCTTCATAAATTTCCTGATTCGGCTGGAAATAGGTTTCCTGCCCGTCCAGCAGCCATTTGGCTTGCTCCAGAATTGGCTTCATCTGTTCCGGGGTATCCACCCTGCCGAAGCGGCTTTGGTCAGGTTCCGGCGCCACCTGCGCGTCGTCGGGAATGGTGTAATGTGGCAGATCAGGTCGGGTTTCCTCCGGAACAGGCTCCGGCAGTTCCAGGTTGGCTGCCGTCAGGCCGCTGTCCGCCTGTGCCATGATTTTCTCCACATAGGCGTCAACGTTGTCCAGTACCGCCATATCTTTGGTTTTCGCGATCACTGCGGTCTTTGGCCTGCCAACGGTTTCCAGCATGGCGCCCAGCAGTCTGACGGACGCATAGGTGCACACCGGCACGAGGATCACCGTCAGAAGGATTCCGGCAATCCGGCCTGCCTTGCTTGGTTCCCTTTTGGGAGGGCTGACAGGTCTTTCCGGCTCCGGCTTTTTGCGAATAATGTCCGGTTCCCGCTTCCGGGAGCTGGCAGCATATTTTGGTTTGTATGCCATTGCCGTCCCCTCCTTAGCCCGGACCGCCGGACAGGATGTCCAGCAGCGCCTGATCCGGCACTGCCCACCACTGGCCGTCCCTCTGAATTAGTTGAAAGGTGATCTGCGTGGTCACGGTTTCCGGTTCCTTCAGCGCCTCCTGAAGAGCCTGCGCCCGGATTTCGTCTCTGAGCTGCTGCGGGATCTGCCCGTCTTCGTCCAGCAGGGCTGCCGGCTCCTCCGCCGCATCCAGCTTCTGCTTCAGCAGCTCTCCTGCCCGCCTGCCAAGCTGGGACAGGGTGGCGTCAATATCCATAACCGTCACCTGGGCGGTCTGGTAGATGTTCGCGCCCTCGCCATAGCAATACGCATCCGTGGTTACGGCAATACTGTCCCGATAGGCGTTCCACACCTGCTTTCCCTCCGCCGTGGCAGGCTCTCGGTCAAGCCCCAGCGAGGGCTTCCCGTAAAGATATGCTCCCACGGTGGAAAGGTCGCCGTTGTCCAGCGCACTCAGCACCGACTGTGCCAGAGCGTTCGCTTCCTCCGTCGGCTTCACAGCCGTTGCAGGGCGATTCAGCGCCAAAAAGCCCAACACGATGGAGCCTGTCAGCAAGACCGTGCCCGCTGCCGCGAACAGGCCTGACGCCAGCTTTGAAATCTTCATTTCGCCACCTCTTTCTCCCTTCTTTTTCATCGGGTTCCATTATATCAGGGTGCCCCTCAAATAACAACCGTTTTCTTTCCATTACCAACTTTATCTTTTCTTCCGGTAACTTTTCCGGCAAACCGGATTGCTTTTTTCGCTGCTTCATGATACCATATTCCTACAGAAATTTCAGGAAGGGGCATTGGATTATGTTTTATAAGAATGCGCGGATTTTTACCGATGACTTTCGCTTTGTCAGCGGTGCGTTTGAAGTAAAGGACGGCGTATTTGGCGCGATTGCGCCGGGTGCGGAGCCTGCGGATGCGGTCGATCTGAAAGGCGCCACGGTCATTCCCGGTCTGGTGGATGTCCACAGCCACGGCAATTCCGGTGCAGACTTTTCCGACGGTGACTACGAAGGGCTGAAAAAAATGGCAGCGTATTACGCCCGTTGCGGAGTCACCTCCTTCGCTCCCGCCTCTATGACACTGCCTTACGATGTGCTGGAAAAGGCCTTCGCCACTGCGAAGCAGCTGAAATCCGAAGCTCCTGCAGGTCACGCCCGGCTCATGGGCGTCCAGATGGAGGGTCCTTACTTTTCCTACAAGAAGCGGGGTGCCCAGAACCCCGATTATCTGAAAAATCCGGATTTTGAGGGCTTCAAGGCGCTCTACGAAGGCTGCGACGGCCTGGTTCGCATCGTGGACGTCGCCCCGGAACTGCCCGGCGCGGCGGAATTTGTGGCGCAGGCCAGTAAGCTTTGCACTGTGTCCATCGCCCACACCGATTCCGACTATGACCACGCCAAGGCTGCCATTGACGCCGGCGTGACCCATCTGACCCACCTGTACAACGCCATGCCCGGCATCCATCACCGCAATCCCGGAGTCATTCCCGCCGCCGTGGAGAACCCAAATGTCCGGGCGGAGATCATTTGCGACGGCTACCACATCCACCCTGCCTCCGTGCGTCTGGCCTTCACTATGTTCAAAAACCGGATGATTCTGGTATCCGATTCCGGCCGCTGCGCGGGTCTTCCCGAAGGCAGCAAATTTGAGCTGGGCGGTCAGGACTGCTGGCTCCGGGACGGTGTTGCCCGTCTGGCGGACGGCACCATCGCCTGCTCCGCCACCAATCTCTGGCAGTGCCTGAGAAACGTTCTGAGCTGGGGCATTCCCGAAGAGGAAGCCATCCGCGCCGCCACCTGGAACCCCGCCTGCGCTCTGGCCGCCGAGGATAAGATCGGCTCCATCGCCCCCGGCAAGCTGGCAGACTTCATCGTCTGCTCTGAAGATTACAGCGAAAAGCGGGTCTTCCTCGGCGGAAACGAGATTTGACCTGAAGCGGGTGGGTCGTTGACCCGCCCGCAGTCTGTCCGGTCGTTCACAAAAAGCGGGAGGGTCGGTGGCTCTCCCCTGCATTTCTTTTTTTGAGGTAACTATCATGAATCGCTATATCGGCGACAGGGCGTTTTATCGCCATGTCCTTGGAATTGCCGTACCCATTATCATCCAAAACGGCATCTCAAACTTCGTCTCCCTGCTGGACAATATCATGGTTGGACAGGTGGGCACCATTCCCATGAGTGGCGTGTCCATCGTCAACGGCCTGATTTTCGTCTTCAACCTGTGTATTTTCGGTGCCAGTTCCGGCGCCGGAATTTTTACTGCCCAGTTCCACGGCTCTCAGGATACCAAGGGTGTGCGCTACACCTTCCGGTTCAAGCTGATTATCTGCACGCTGCTGTCTCTTGTTGTCGGCGGACTTTTCTTCTTAAAGGGCAGTACCCTGATCGGGCTGTACCTCACCGGCGAGGGCGATGCCGCCATCGCCGCCGGAGCACTGGATTACGGAATGAAATATCTCGCCATCATGCTCTGGGGCTTTCTGCCCTTTGCCATAGCAAACGCCTATGCCAGCACCCTGAGGGAGTGCGGCAATACCTTCGTGCCCATGGTCGGCAGCATTGCCGCCGTGCTGGTGAATCTGGGGCTGAACTATGTGCTGATTTTCGGCCACTTCGGCGCGCCAAAAATGGGCGTGGAAGGCGCCGCACTGGCCACCGTCATTTCCCGATATGTTGAGCTGGTAATCGTCGCCGGCTGGGTTCATTGGAACCACGAGCGTAATCCCTTCATCGTCGGCGCATACCGCAGTATGTACCTGCCGGGGACGCTGCTGAAAACCATCCTTGTCAAGGGGATGCCCTTGCTGGTCAACGAAGCCCTTTGGTCCAGTGGAATGGCCGTCATGAACCAGTGCTACTCCACCTGCGGGTTGGACGTGGTGCCTGCCATGAACATTTCCAGCACTCTGTTCAATCTGGCAGGCGTGGTATTCCAGTCTCTGGGCAACGCAGTTGGAATCATCATGGGACAGATGCTGGGCGCGGGGCGCGCGGAACCCGAAGTGCGGGACTCCAACCGGAAACTCATCACCCTGTCCATTAGTTCCGGTCTGCTGTTCGGCGGTCTGATGGCGCTCTTCTCCGGCCTATTCCCCAAAATCTACAACACTACCGACGCGGTACGGCATCTGGCAACCTGCCTCATCTGCATCAACGCCTGCCTCATGCCCTTTGACGCCTATGTGAACGCCACCTATTTTACGCTGCGTTCCGGCGGGCAAACCCTCGTGACCTTTCTGTTTGACAGCTGTTTCGTCTGGGTCTGCTGCGTGCCGCTGGCCTACTGTCTGAGTCGATTTACCAATCTGTCCATTCTCCCTCTGTTCTCCATCTGCCTGTCCACCACTTTGCTGAAGTGCGCCGTGGGCACATTTATGCTGAAGCAGGGCAAGTGGATACAAAATCTGACCGCTTGATGCAAAATGGGCTGTCCCAAAAGGACAGCCCATATTTTTTTACAGCGTGGCGGCCATAACCGCTTTGATGGTGTGCATCCGGTTCTCCGCCTCGTCAAAGACGATGCTCCTGTCGCTTTCAAAGACCTCGTCGGTAACCTCCATGCAGCAGATTCCGAACTTGTCGTGAATCTGTCTGCCGATGGTGGTGTTCAGGTCGTGGAAGGCGGGCAGGCAGTGCATGAATCGGCACTGGCTTCCCGCAGCGTCCATCAGTTCCATGGTCACCCGGTAGGGAGACAGCGCTTCAATCCGCTCCTGCCACACACTGTCCGGCTCGCCCATGGAGACCCACACATCGGTGTAGATCACATCTGCGTCCCTGACGGCGGTCAGGGGATCGGAGGTCAACGCAATGGTGGCGCCGGTTTCGGCGGCAATGCTTCTGCATTTGCTCACCAGATCGGCATTTGGGAAATAGCTTGCCGGGGCGCAGGCCACGAAGTGCATTCCCATCTTGGCGCAGCCAACCATGAGAGAATCGCCCATATTGTACCGGGCATCGCCCATATAGACCAGTTTTTTCCCCTTCAACCCGCCAAAATGCTCCTGAATGGTGAGAAAATCCGCCAGAATCTGAGTGGGATGGAACTCATTGGTCAGCCCGTTCCACACAGGCACGCCGGAATATTTTGCCAGATCCTCCACAATCTGCTGGCCATAGCCCCGGTACTCGATGCCGTCAAACATTCTCCCAAGCACGCGGGCAGTATCGGCAATGGACTCCTTTTTCCCCATCTGGGAACCGGAAGCCCCCAGATATGTGACATTCATCCCCAGATCGTGCGCCGCCACCTCAAAGGAGCAGCGGGTACGGGTGGAATCCTTCTCAAACAGCAGGGCGATGTTCTTCCCTTCACAGAGCCGATGGGGCACACCAGCCTTTTTTTCCGCCTTTAATTTTGCCGCCAACTCCAGAAGCCCCTCGATTTCCTCCGGGGTAAAATCCAGCAACGTTAAGAAACTCTTTCCTTTCAAAAACATATCCATTCCTCCAAACTGCATTCAAACCGCGTCGGTGGAGCAAATGCTCCGCTGTTCAGCCGCGGGCAATTAACTTCCCTGCTTCGCCTGATAGCGCCACAGGTAATATGTGATCCAGTCGGTGAAAATGCCTTCGGTGATTTTCTCCTTCGTGTAGCCCGGAATGTCCTCCGGCTCTTCATCCACCACGCGGAAATACCAGATATCCCCGTATTCCGGTTTCAGATCTTCCGGCTGGGCGTTGGTGTATTCGGGGATATCCGGGAAATAGTACCGGAAATCCGCAGTGTTTTCCGTGTAAATTGCCGCATTCTTCTCCGGCTGCACCTGTGTCAGGAATTCCGCCGTGCGCATATCCAAATATTTGGCGTCGTCCCGGATGTGGATATATGACGGCCAGACAGCGACCACAATTCCAGCCGTCAGCACCAACGTGAGCAGCCGGGTTCGGTCGATGCGGGACAGGCAGAAGCCCATCAGCAGGAAGGCAACCGGCGTCAGCGGGTACAAGTAACGCGTCAGGAAGAACGGGCGCACCATCCAAGACAGCACCAGTCCCACCGCAACGGTTCCGACCATGGCCAGCAGCCCCGCCAGCACCCACAGCAACTCCGGGGAAGGCGATGGCTCGGCCTTCTCTTCCTGTTTTCCCGGACGATGCCTCCCATACAGGAACACGTAGGCTCCTGCGATCAGGAAAAATGCAGCGCTCAGATACCACTTGTTGAAGAAGAAACGAATACTCTCCCGCACTGTGGGGATGGTATTCAGCCACCAGCTGCCGGAGGTGGCGGTAAAGGACTTTACCAAAACTCCCAGCCATGGCAGATACCCCACCACCGCAGCAGCCCAGGTTGCCGCCGTCCGCCGCCGAAACGTCTTGTCTTTCACCGAGGGCACCACCAGAATCAGGTAGAAAAAGGCGACGGCAATCAACGCGTAATAGTGAGTATACGCCGCCCCCAGAGAAGCCAGAGAAAAACAGATCCATGCCGGGAGCCGGTTCCCGGTCAGAATCCGGCGCAGGGACAGGTAGGCTGCCAGCACCAGAAACGCCCCCAAAGAATACATCCGGGCTTCCACATTGTAATAAAGCGGTTCCGGCATCAGCGACGACATGGTGACCAGCACCAGCGCCGCTCCCATGCCGCAGTTTTTGCGAACCTCCGTGCAGGCCAGCAGCAGGATTCCCATATAGGGAAGCAATGCGGACAAGTGATACGCCGGGCCGTTGTCTCCGAAGAGCCGGTTCATGGCCATGACCAGCAAATAGTAAAGCGGGGGATGCACGTCCTGCGCCGTCAGCCGCAGCATCTCCGCCAGCGGCATTCTGGCCAGTCGGATGGACCAGTTCTCATCCAGCCAGAACGTATTGTCGTATATCCGCCGATAATTCAGCCGAAACAGCAGCATCGTCCACGCCAGCAGCGCCAGCGTGCCCAAAATGGCAAGGTGCTTTTTTTCGCCGCGTGCCAGTGTAATTCTATGAGAAATTCGCATCTTATACCACTTTCTCCCGCGCGGTCGTCTTGAGGACATCCACGGCGTATTTCAGGTCTTCCATCGGGATATTCAGCGCCGGCAGCAACCGCACCTTATCCTTCGCCGTCAGGCACAGTACCCCTTTGTCCATGCAGGCATTTACCACATCCGCGGCAGGCGCCGTGGTTTTCACGCCGATCATCAGCCCCAGGCCGGTGACCGACTCCACGCCGGGCGCATCCTTCAACTCCGAGAAAATATACGCGCTTCTCTCCTTCACGCCAGCGAGGAAATCGTCCGTCAGCCGCTGCACTACGCTGACCGCGCCGGCGCAGCACACCGGGTTGCCGCCGAAGGTGGAGCCGTGGTCGCCGTAGCTCAGTACGGACTGCACCTTCTCCCCCATCAGGGTCGCGCCGATGGGCAGGCCGCCGCCCAGTCCTTTAGCTGTGGACACAATGTCCGGATGGATGGGGAAATTCATGTAGCTGTAGAGCTTACCGGAACGTCCGTTTCCGGTCTGAACCTCGTCGATCATGAAAGGAATGTCGTTTTCGTGGGCGATTGTGTCCGCCGCCACCAGATACTCCTCCGTCAGCGGCAGCACACCGCCCTCGCCCTGCACTACTTCCATAAAAACGCCTGCTACCTTATGCTCCGCAACGCACTTTTTCAGCGCGTCAATGTCGTTGGCAGGAACATGGACAAAGCCGGGGGTCAGGGGCTGGAACAATTCGTGGAAATGCTCCTGCCCTGTAGCCGCCAGAGTCGTCAGCGTGCGCCCGTGGAAGCTGTTCACCAGCGTAACGATGGTATAGCAGTCCGTGCCCTTTTTCTCGGCAGAATACTTCCGGGCAACCTTAATGGCGCACTCGTTGGCCTCCGCGCCGGAATTGGAAAAGAATACCTTTTTCATCCCGGTTTTTTCACACAGAAGCTTGGCAAGAACCGCGCAAGGCTCGGTGTAGTACAGGTTGGAGGTATGCTGCACCTTCCCCAGCTGGGCGGTCACTGCCGCCATCCAGGCTTCGTCGGCATAGCCGAAGGCGTTCACCGCAATGCCGGAACCCATGTCCACATAGCTTTTCCCGTGGACATCCGTCACCCGGCTGCCCTTGCCGGAGACAATCTCCATCGGAAAGCGCTTGTAGGTGTTTGCCACGAACTCCTGATCCATTTGCAAAATACTCATTTTCAATCTCCCATGACCATGGTGCCCGCGCCTTCGTCGGTAAGAAGCTCCATCAAAATGGAGTGGGGCACCCGTCCGTCCATGATAACCACGTGCTTCACGCCCTTGCCGATGGCCTCGATGCAGCAGTCCACCTTGGGGATCATACCGCCGGAAATCACGCCCTCGTCAAACAGTTTTTTCGCCTGATTCACCGTCAGCGCAGGAATCAGGGTGCTGGGGTCGTCCTTGTCCCGCAAGATTCCTGCGATGTCCGTCATCATTATCAGGCGCTCCGCGTTCAACGCGCCCGCAATGTAGGCGGCGGCGGTATCGCCGTTGATGTTGTAGGTGTTGCCCTGCCGGTCGCTGGCAACGGTGGAAATCACGGGGATGTAGTTCTTTTCCAGCAGGTCGGTAATGGGCTGGGTGCGGATGCGGGTGATTTTGCCCACATAGCCCAGCGCCTCGTCCTTCATGGTGGCCTCGATAATGCCGCCGTCAATGCCGCTCAGGCCTACGGCGTGACCGCCCTTCATTTGCAGCAGGTTTACCAACGTTTTGTTGACCTTGCCTGCCAGCACCATCTGCACAATGTCCACGGTCTCCTTGTCCGTGACCCGCAGGCCGTTCACAAACTGCGCCTGCTTGCCCAGCTTTTTCATGGTCTCGCTGATTTCCGGCCCGCCGCCATGAACCAGCACCACCTTCACCCCAATGAGCCACAGCAGGGCGATGTCCTCCATCACCTGCTGCTTGAGCTGCTCGTTGACCATGGCGTTGCCGCCGTATTTGATGACCACAATTTTTCCGCTGTATTTCTTGATGTAGGGCAGCGCCTGGGTCAGCACCTCTGCCCGCTCCATGTTGGTTAATTCATTTTCCATATTCTGCCCCGCCCTATGTACGGTAGTCGCCGTTGATTTTTACATAATCGTAGGTCAGATCACAGCCCCAGGCGGTAGCGGCAGCGTCGCCGCTGTGTAACTCCACCAGAATCTCAATTTCCTTCTCCAGCAAAACGGTCTTTGCTGTTTCCTCGGAGAAATCCAGACCCGCGCCGTTTTTGCATACATCCACGGTGCCTGCGGTGCTGCGGAAGGCAACATCCACCTTGTTCACGTCCACATTCGCGCCGCTGTAGCCGATGGCGCACAGCACCCGACCCCAGTTGGCGTCTGCGCCGAACATGGCGGCCTTTAAGAGGCTGGAGCAGATGACGCTCTTGGCCACGGTCTTTGCCGTATCAAGGTCTGCCGCGCCGGTGACCTTGCATTCTAAGAGCTTGGTAGCACCCTCGCCGTCCCCGGCAATTTTCCGGCACAGGGCGATGGTGACGGTATTCAGTGCTTTCATAAAGGCGCCGAAATCCTCGCCCTCTGCGTCAATGCAGGGATTCCCCGCCAGACCATTGGCCAGCACCGCAACCATATCGTTGGTGGAGGTGTCGCCGTCGATGGACAGCATATTGAAGGTACCCGCAATGTCCCCGGACAGGGCTTTTTGGAGCATGGCTGGGGAAATCGCCGCATCGGTGGTCAAAAACACCAGCATGGTTGCCATGTTGGGGTGGATCATGCCGCTGCCCTTGGCGATGCCGCCCAGACGGCAGGTCTTTCCTCCCAGCGTGAACTCCACAGCCACTTCCTTCATCACGGTGTCGGTAGTCATAATGCCCTCGGCAGCCGCCTTGCCGCCCTCAGGGGAAAGCCCCGCGACCAACTCCGGCAGTCCGGCGGCGATGGGTTCGATGGACAAAGGCTGACCGATGACGCCGGTGGAGGCAACGATCATATCATCCGCAGAGATACCCAGCGCTTTGGCTGCCAGGGCGCTCATTTCCTCGGCAATTTCCATGCCGTTTGCGTTGCAGGTGTTGGCGTTTCCGCTGTTGCAAATCACAGCCTGGGCAATGCCGTTCGCCAAATGCTCCTTCGTCACAGTCAGAGGCGCGCCCTTGACCAGATTGGTGGTATACACAGCGGCGGCGCTGGCCGGCACGCTGCTGAAGATCAGGGACAGATCCTTTTTCGTCTGGTTTTTCCGGATGCCGCAATGGACGCCGTTGGCGGAAAAACCCTTTGCGGCGCAGACGCCGCCCTCAATCACTCTCATAATTCTCTCCTTCATTTGCTACAGGGACAGACCCGTGGTTTCTTCGATTCCCAGCAGCAGATTCATATTCTGAATGGCGGCGCCGGATGCGCCCTTACCCAGATTATCAAAAATCGCCGTGACCATGCACTGATCCCGCTGCCCGCTGACCTGAATGCGCATGGTGTCCTTTCCGGCGTAGGTGCTGGCGTAGATGACGCTTTCGTCGCCGCCCAGCGGGGCGACGGTTACCAGTCTTTGCCCCGCGTAGTGGTCGCTGATCGCTTCCCACGCGATTTTGGCATCGATGCCGGGAAGCAAAATTGTAGTCGCCATACCGGCGTAAAAATCGCCCAAAATGGGGGAAAACACCGGTTTTTTCGTCAGACCGCAGACTTTCTGCATTTCCGGCAGGTGCTTATGGGAAAGATTTGTACCGTAAATCCGGTGGCTTTCGTGGCGCACATCCCGGTTTTCGTCCTGGTATTCCGCAATCAGCTTTTTCCCACCGCCGGAATAGCCGGTGAGAGAGTAAGCCGTTAAGGGAAAGTCCGGGGCAATCACGCCGCCGCTTACCAGCGGGTAGACACAGGCGATAAAGCCGCTGGCGTGACAGCCGGGGTTCGCGACCCGTTTGGAATGAACAATCGCCTGCCGGTGAGCGTCGGACAGCTCCGGAAAGCCATACGCCCAGCCGCAGCTGACCCGGTGGGCGGTGGAGGTGTCAATCACCGCCGTATGGTCATTTTCAATCAGGGACACCGCTTCGATCGCCGCCGCGTCGGGCAGGCACAAGAAGGCGATATCCGCTTCGTTCAGCATTTCCCGGCGGGCACTTGTATCCTTGCGCATCTCTTCGCTTAAGGTAAGCAGTTCCAGATCGGCGCGGCTGCTGAGACGCTCCCGAATCCGCAGCCCCGTGGTGCCGGCGCTGCCGTCAATGAATACCTTTGTCATGCCAAAAGCTCCTTCACATAGGCGATTTGGGCTTCCACGGAAGCAAGGGACGTGCCGCCTTCGGAAATCCGCTTCTGCACACAGGTCAGAAGGTCAATCTCCTGATACAAGTCCTCGTCAAAGAGGTCGCTGTACTGCCGGTAGGCAAAAAGCGGTAACGTCTCCAGCACACAGCCTTCCGCAATGCATTTTGCAACGATCTGACCGGAAATCTTATAGGCGCTGCGGAAGGGCATTCCCTTCTTAACCAAGTAATCGGCAAGATCAGTAGCGTTGATGAAGCCGCCCTGCGCCGCTTTTTTCATGTTTTCCGGCTTTGTGGTCATGGTGGCCAGCATAGGCGCAAACACCTTCAGGCCCATCTTTACCGTGTCCACGGCATCGAACACCGCTTCCTTGTCCTCCTGCATATCCTTGTTATAAGCCAGAGGCAGCCCCTTCAAGGTGGTGAGCATGGCCATCAGATCACCATAGACCCGGCCGGTCTTGCCACGAACCAGCTCCGCCATATCCGGGTTCTTTTTCTGGGGCATAATGGAGGAGCCGGTGGTATAGGCATCGGACAGTTCCACAAATTTGAACTCCCAGCTGGCCCAAAGGATGATTTCCTCGGAGAAGCGGGACAGGTGCATCATCAGCACGGACAGCGCGCTCATCAGTTCCACGCAGAAATCCCGATCGGAAACGCCGTCGATGGAGTTGCGGGCGATATCGTCAAAGCCCAGCTTCTTTGCTTCAAACTGCCGGTCGGTCTGGTAGGTGGTGCCCGCCAAAGCGCAGCAGCCGATGGGAGACACATTCATCCGCTTCCGACAGTCCGCCAGCCGATCCAGATCCCGCAGCAGCATCATGGCGTAGGCCATAAGATGATGGGAAAACAGGATGGGCTGCGCCCGCTGCATATGGGTATAGCCGGGCAGAATCACGTCCTTATTGGCCTCTGCCTGAGAAACCACTGCCTCCAGCACCGCTTTGATAAGCGCGGAAATCTCATCAATTTCCTCCCGCAGGTACATTCGCAGATCCAGCGCCACCTGATCGTTGCGGCTTCTGGCGGTGTGCAGCTTCTTGCCCACGTCGCCCAGGCGCTGGGTGAGCACCTGCTCCACAAACATATGGATATCCTCGCAGGAAAAGTCAAACGTAAGCTTCCCGGATTCCAGATCATCCAGAATGCCCTGCAGGCCGTCGATCAGCTGATCGGCTTCCCCGGAAGAAATGATGCCCTGCGCGCCCAGCATGGCGGCGTGTGCCATGGAGCCGGTGATGTCCTGCCGGAACATCCGGCAATCAAAGCGGATAGAGGAATTGAAATCATCCGCAATGCTGTCCGTAGCGCCGGAAGTCCGTCCGGCCCACATTTTTTCCATAATACTATCCTCTAATCCTGTCAGTGTAATGCGAAATGCTAAATGCAAGGAAGCGACTCAATGGAGCTGCATTTTGCATTCAGCATTCTGCATTTATATTAAAGCTTACCCTGCTCCCGCAGTGCCTGCACCTTGGTGGGCAGACCCCACAGATTGATGAAGCCCGCTGCCTGATTCTGGTCATAGTCACTCTCGCCGAAGGTCACCAGATTCTCGGAGTACAGAGAGTAGGGAGAAGTGGTGCCGGCGGGAATGATGTTGCCCTTGTACAGCTTCAGCTTCACGCTGCCGGTGACGTACTTGTTGCTCTCGTTGGCGAAAGCGGTAAGGGCTTCCTGCAGGGGAGAATACCACTTGCCGTTGTAGATGAGGTCGGCGTAGTCCACTGCCAGTTTCTGCTTGACATGGAGGGTGTCCTTGTCCACGGTGAGCATCTCCAGCTGCTGGTGGGCAAAGTAGAGAATCGTGCCGCCGGGCGTCTCGTAAACGCCCCGATCCTTCATGCCAACCAGCCGGTTTTCCACAATGTCGATGATGCCGATGCCGTTGGCACCGCCCAGCGCATTGAGCTTTTCGATGATCTTGGAGGCCTTCATCTTCTCGCCGTCAATGGCAACGGGAGCGCCGGCCTCAAAGTCGATGGTTACGTAAGTCGGTTCGTCGGGCGCCATCATGGGAGACACGCCCATCTCCAGAAAGCCGGGCTTTTCGTAGTTTGGCTCGTTGGCAGGATCCTCCAGATCCAGGCCCTCATGGCTCAGGTGCCACAGGTTCTTATCCTTGGAGTAATTGGTCTCCCGGCTGATCTTCAGGGGCACATGATGGGCTTCCGCGAAGTCAATTTCCTCGTCCCGGGACTTGATGTCCCACTCCCGCCAGGGGGCAATGATCTTCATATCGGGAGCAAACCGCTTAATTGCCAGCTCAAACCGCACCTGATCGTTGCCCTTGCCGGTAGCGCCGTGGCAAATGGCATCCGCACCCTCTGCCAGAGCAATTTCCGCTAATCTTTTGCCGATCACAGGGCGGGCAAAAGCCGTGCCCAGCAGGTAAGTCTCATACTTGGCGTCCATCTTCAGCGCGGGGATGATAACCTCGTCCACCATCTCGTCCACCAGATCGGCCACGATCAGCTTGCTGGCGCCGGTAGCAATGGCCTTGGCCTCCAAGCCTTCCAGCTCGTCTGCCTGACCCACATTGCCGGCAACCGCGATGATCTCCGGATTGTTGTAGTTCTCCTTCAGCCAGGGAATGATGATGGAAGTATCCAGGCCGCCGGAATAAGCCAGTACAATTTTCTTGATGGAATCCTTGTTATTCATAATATACAGCCTCCGAATGAATAATATTCACTTCTCTGTGAGTAATAATACAGGATTATACTCCCAGGAAAGACATTTGTCAACGAAATTTTCCCATTTTTTCCAGAGCGTCTGCGATTTTGGAAATATGCCTGTTTTCCGGAACCGGTTTCCAGCATTTACAGGTATTATCCACAAAAACTGTTTTATTTTCTGAAAAGCTTCGGCTTTTCCGCCGCGCTCCCCGCCTTTCCACACTTTCCAGCCTTCTGCATCTTTATTCACAGTATGAGTTCCAATATTTATGCGTCACAAAACGGAGAAACAGCACCGCAGGAAATCCTGCGGTGCTGTTTTTGTATGCGTTACAGCAGATTGTCGGTGTTCACCCAACCCAGATCGGTCTTAGCCATCTTGCCGACGACCTCATAAATATCCACAACGGACATTCTGGCGTAGGTGCCGGTGGCGGTAGTGCAGTTCACGTCGGAGTAGGCGACTGTATTGTCGTTATAAACCACACGGGCATCCACTGCGCCGCTGGTGCAGGGCGTCAGATCCACGTAGTACAGGTAGACCCAGCCGGCATCGCAGCGACCCCAAGCCATATTCTCGGCAATGGTGGTCTCATAGATCACCAGAGCGGCGCCGTTCTTCAGGGTAGTCGTTACAGAAGCACTGGTGGAAGCGGAGGAACGGACATTCACGGAGTTGGTGTTGATGACCTTGCCGGTGTACTTGTAACCGCTGGAGTTGGTCACAAAACCGCCGGTACCGGTGTTGCCGGTGCTGCCCATCACAGGCGTCGTAGGCGTGGTAGTAGTCGTATTCTCAGCGGGCTTATTGACATAGTAGGCGCCCTCGGACATATAGTCCAGACGGATCCAGCCGGTGCCCTCTTCGGTTTCAATACGACCCCAAACCTTGTCGTTCTCAATCTTCAGCGCGGTAACGCTCACCTGATCGCCCTTCTTCAAAACGTCGATTTTTGCCGCGTCCTGAGAAGCGTCCGCGCGTACCTTCAGGGTATCCGCGCCGGTCAGAGTGTGCACCTTCTCATCCAGGGCAGTCAGCTCCAGATTGTCCTCAGGATCCTGAATCCAGCCATCGTTGACGCGTGCCCAGTAGGTAGTGGTGGTGACCGTGGTGACGGTCTTGTTGTCGCCGCTGCCTTCCTTATCGGACTTGACAGTCTGGGTCACGGCGGCCAGCTCATGGATGGTGACGTTGGCGCCCGCGTTCAGCTCACGGACAGTGTTAGCCTGAATGGCATCGGGATCGGAGCCGTCAAAGGCGATGGGCTCTTTCATCACGGTGCAGGCGTTGACGGTCTTACCGGTGTAGACCGCAGTGGTTGTGGTCTTGTCCACCTTGTCCAGAGAATCCACAGCGGTACCCTTGCTGGGATCGGTGGTGCTGGTATTGTCGGTAACGGCGTTATAGGAGACCATGGAGATGTAGTCCATGCAGACCCAGCCCTGCTCGGTACGACCCCACTTGGCAGCGCCGCCGTTCTTGACCTCCAGAATTTCCACCTTGGTACCAGGCAGCAGCTTGCCCACAGCGGCGTAGCCGATGCCGGCGCCCTGACGGACATTCACACCGGAATAGGTATTGGCCACGATGCCGATGCCGGTGCCGTCAGTGGTAACGGTGCTGCCTGTGCTGTCCTTCACCGTCTCGGTGCCTCCAATGCTGCCGGTACGGACGTTCAGATACTTTGCGGAGACCCAGCCGTCACCATCGTAGTCATAGGTGCCGTTCTGGTTGGAGTCAACCTTGTACCACTCGTCCTTCTTGGATTCCCAAACCCGGACGGTAGTGCCCCGGCTCAGGGAGCCGATGACCGCGCCGTACAGAGCGCCGGTCTTACGAACCTTCACGTTGTCGGTGTCGATGACGGTGGCAATCAGGCCGGTGTCATGCTCGTTACCGCTCTCTTCCTTGTCAATGGTTACCTCGCTGGAGCGCTTGACATACTTGCTGGCCAGATTGATCCAGCCGGTGGTCTTGCCCACGCCGCCTGCGGTAACAGTATCCAGAACCGTGATCTTGCCCCAGATGTTCTCGTTCACCAGGCGGATCTTGCTGACCTCAACCTCGGTGCCCTTGTTCAGGGTGAAGGCCAGAGCCGCAGCATCACCGGCAGCCTCACGGACGTTGGTGGTGTCGCTGACCACCGTGTACTTCACGGAATCCAGTACAACCTTGTAGTTATCCTCGTCGCCCAAAGCGGAGCCAGCCTTGGAAATGGGGATCCAGCCGCTTCTGGTGACCTTGATATCCTTGTCGTTTTTATCCTTCTCCGGATTCTTCCAGGTGACCTTTGCCCAAGTTGCCTTCTCAGAGCCGCTCTGAGCAACCGTCAGGTTGGCAATGGTAATGGCAGTGCCGTTGGGGATAACCTGATATTCGTTCTTCTTGGCATCTGTAAAGGTAGCCAGCGGAGAAGAACTGCCCGCAGCCGTATACACATCCACATCGCCGCCGCTGATCTTACCGGTGAAGGCGTAGGCAGTCATGCCCTCGTCGGACACGGTCTTGCCGTCCACCATGGTCAGCGTGGTGTAGGTCAGGCAGATCCAGCCCGCGTCGCATTTGCCCCAGCGGTGACCGTTGACCGTCTTGATTTCGTAGATATTCACAGTGTCGTTCTTCGCCAGCGCGCCAACGATCTTGTTGTCGGTGCCGGCGCCGTCACGCACGTTCAGATAACCGTTGTAGGAAACCGTCGCGGTAGCAATCACATTGCTGCCGATGGCGTCCGCCTTGGGGGTGCCGATCTTGACCCAGCCGCCCTTGTCGGCTACATAGCCCCAGCGGTTGCCGGAGGCATCCAGATAGTCGCTGCTGATCGCCACATCCGTAGTGACCTTCACAGTAGAGCCTTTCGCATTCTTCACCGTCTCAGACTTGGCATCCGGGTTGAGGTAAACCGTGGTAGAAACCAGTTCGCTGGTCTTCAGCGTATAATCAGCAGGTTCCGTGGAAGCATAGGAGTAGCCGTTCTGCCAGTGCGCGTACAGCGTCTTGCCGGCGCAGGCGGAGTTCAGCTTAGGCATCCACTTGCCCCCATCCGTATACCAGCCCAGCAGGATCTTCCCGCTGTTGGTGGCGCTGATGTGGTCGATGGTCTTGGAGGAGTCAAAACGCATGGAGTAAGTCTCGCCGTTGCCCTGAGCAATCTTACCGCCGTTGGCATCATATGTAACCGTCTTGTAGGTGGCAGGAATGGTATTGGAATACACATTGTTCACATACATATTGACTTCCACCTGATGCCGGGCAAACTGGCCGTCGTTCAGGTTCTTCATGACGTTCAGCAGCTCGTTGGTGCCGGCCTTGCTGACAATCGCGCTCTTCAGGGCGCCGGTGCCGGTGAGTCAGGCAGTACCGTAGCCGTGGCTGAACACCACCAGAGCGTCATGCTGGTTCTGAGTCAGAGACAGTCCGTTCTGGGAAGCAAAGCTGTTAACCTTCTTATCCAGTTCGGCCAGGTAAGTACGCAGAGCCGTGTCCGCCTGCTTCTGAGAAATCTTATGCTCATTTTCAGCAGTCTTGGGGGTGCCATCGGTATTGAAATGGTGCTTTTCCCCGCACACCGTTCCGTAACCGATCCGGTACTCGGATCCGGCCACACGATAGCACGTATCGCGGAATGTCGTCAGCTGCTTCAAAACAGTAATCGCCGCTTCGCTGGTCTTATACTCCGCTGCGGAAGCGGTGACGGGCACCAGGCCTACCAGCAGAACGAGAGTCAGCAGTGCGCATACAATTCTCTTCTTCATAAGCTCTTACTCCTTTTTTTCTTATGTAAGTAACGGTATTATAACAGACCTGTTTACAAAATGCAATACCTTTTTTGAAAATAATTACATTTTTGTTACTATATTTTTCCCGTCAGCTCATTCGTCCCCAGTCTATCACAGGCCTCGCGGATATTTTGTCATTTTTTTCGGGGATTTTCTTGTAATTTTGCGTTTCTTTTGGGGAGGACTCCCACCGGCGCGGTGGCGGGTGTTGGGTTTGGGATTGACTTTCCCCTCGGGCGCTGATATACTCAGATGGAACTTTTGCGGGAGGAATTCCTATGGAAAACAGAAACGCTCTGGTTGGAATGAGCGGCGGTGTAGACAGTTCCGTCGCCGCTTTGCTTATGCTGCAAAGCGGCTATTCGTGCATCGGCGTCACCATGCGGCTGTATGACAGCCCTACTGAGGACAGTACCTGCTGTTCTCTGGATGACGTGGAGGACGCCCGGGCGGTTGCCCGTAAACTGGGTATCCGCCACTATGTATTCAATTTTAAGGAGGATTTTGACCGGCAGGTCGTTCAGAAATTCGTTTCCAGCTACGAACAGGGTCTGACTCCCAATCCCTGCATCGACTGCAACCGGTATCTGAAATTTGACCGGCTGCTGCGCCGTGCGCAGGAACTGGGATGTCAATGGGTCGCGTCCGGTCATTACGCGCGGATCCGGCAGGATCCGGCAAGTGGAAGATACCTATTATATAAGGCCACAGACAAGGCCAAGGATCAGACCTATTTCCTTGCCTGCCTGAATCAGGAGCAGCTTTCTCATATCCGGTTTCCCCTTGGACATCTGACTAAGGCGGAAGTTCGGGAGATTGCGGCGGAAAACGGCTTCGTCAACGCCCGCAAGCGGGACAGTCAGGACATCTGTTTCGTCCCCGACGGGGATTATGGTGCGTTTTTGCAGCGCTACACCGGAAAAACCTACCCGGAAGGCGACTTTCTGAACCTGCAGGGGCAGGTGGTGGGACGGCACCGGGGCGCCGCCTGCTATACCCGGGGGCAGCGTAAAGGGCTGGGGCTTGCCATGGGGGAGCCGGTCTATGTCTGCAGCAAGGATATGCAGCGCAACACCGTCACCGTGGGGCCGAACGCGGCGCTTTTCTCCGCCTCCCTGCGTGCCGGCGACTGGTGCTGGTATCCCTTTGAATATCTGACCCAGCCGCTCCGGGTAACCGTCAAAACCCGCCACAGCCAGTCTGAGCAGCCGGCTACGGTCTATCCCGAGGACGACGGCTTCGCCAGAGTGGAGTTTGACGAGCCCCAGAGAGCCGTCACTCCCGGACAGGCTGTGGTGCTGTACGATGGAGATATGGTCGTCGGCGGCGGCACCATCACTCAGGCGCCGTAATGCGAAACACAAAAGGGCTGCCATTCCTGAGAGAATGACAGCCCTTTCAATTATTCTTCCGCCCAGTTTAAGGCGCATTTAACCGCCTTATGCCAGCCGCGGAGCCGCTTTTCCCGTTCCTCCGGGGCAATCTCCGGGACAAAAGTGCGTTCCATCGCCCAGTTGTTCCGTACGGCCTGCTTATCCTTCCAGTAGCCCACCGCAAGCCCTGCAAGATACGCCGCGCCCATGGCGGTGGTTTCCACACACTTTGGGCGCTGCACCGGGGCATCAATGATATCCGCCTGGGTCTGCATCAGGTAATTGTTTGCCGATGCGCCGCCATCCACCTTCAACGCGGACAGGGAAATGCCGGAGTCCGCCTCCATGGCCTGAAGCACATCGCAGGTCTGGTAGCACAGGCTGTCCAGCGTAGCACGGATGATGTGGTTCTTGTTCACACCCCGGGTCAGCCCCACGATCGTACCTCTGGCATACTGATCCCAGTAGGGCGCGCCCAGACCCGTAAAGGCGGGCACCACATAACAGCCGTTGGTATCCGGCACCTTCTGCGCCATATATTCGGAGTCCGGGGCGGAATCAATGAGCCGCAGTTCATCCCGCAGCCACTGCAACGCAGCGCCCGCCACAAAAATGGAACCTTCCAGTGCATATTCCACCTCGCCGTCCAATCCCCAGGCGATGGTGGTAACCAGACCGTTTTTGCTGAACACCGGTTTTTTCCCCGTATTCATCAGCAAAAAGCAGCCGGTGCCGTAGGTATTTTTCGCCTTGCCGGGGGTAAAGCAGGTCTGGCCGAACAGCGCCGCCTGCTGATCGCCCGCTGCGCCGGCAATAGGGATGGCCGCCCCAAAGAACTGGGGCAGAGCCTCCCCGTAAACGCAGCTGCTGGGCTTGGCCTCCGGCAGCATACCTCTTGGAATGTCCAGTTCTTTCAGAATGTCCTCATCCCAGGTAAGGGTATTGATATTGAACAGCATGGTGCGGGAGGCGTTGGAATAGTCGGTGACATGGGCTTTCCCGCCGGTCAGCTTCCAGATCAGCCAGGTTTCCACCGTACCGAAAAGCAGTTCTCCCCGTTCCGCCCGCTGCCGGGCGTCGGGTACGTTCTCCAGAATCCAGCGCAGCTTGGTGCCGGAGAAATAGGCATCGATCACCAAACCGGTTTTGGCGCGGAAACTTTCCGTCAGCCCTTTCTCCTTCAGTTCGTCGCAGTATTTGCTGGTACGGCGGCACTGCCAGACAATCGCCCGGCTCACCGGCTGTCCCGTGGCCTTATCCCAGACGATGGTGGTTTCCCGCTGGTTGGTGATGCCGATGGCGGCAATATTGGCGGCTGTCGCCCCGATATTGTCCATGGCCTGCCGGGCTACCTCCAGCATGGTTGACCAGATCTCCCCGGCATCGTGCTCTACCCATCCGGGCTGGGGAAAATACTGGGTGAATTCCTTCTGCGCCATGGAGCAGACCTCGCCCGCTTCATTAAATAAAATACAACGGTTGGATGTGGTGCCTGCATCCAGCGCCATGATATACTTTGCCATAGTGCTTCCCCCTTTATAGAAACGATTGTATTACTGTAGCACAGCTTTCCCAGGAATACAACGGCGCAGCAAAAAGCCGGCGGGAAATCTCCATTGCACACAGGATTCCCCGCCGGTTTTTGTTAATATTATCCATTAAAGCTTCTTTACGAACAGGGCACGGATGGCATTGAGCACCGCCAGCACCATCACGCCCACATCCGCCAGAATGGCCAGCCACATATTGGCCACGCCCACGGCGCCCAGAATCAGGCAGACAGCCTTCACACCGATGGCAAACCAGATATTCTGGTGGACGATCTTCAGGCATTTCCGGGAGATCCGGATAGCTTTGGATATTTTCATGGGGTTGTCGTCCATCAGCACCACATCCGCCGCCTCGATAGCCGCATCCGAACCGATAGCGCCCATGGCGATGCCGATATCCGCCCGTGCCAGCACCGGCGCGTCGTTGATGCCGTCGCCCACAAAGGCAACCTTGCCCCTTCCACTGTGGGTCTCCAGAAGTGCTTCCATTTTACTGACCTTATCCCCGGGCAGCAGCTCACTGTAAAATTCGTCAATGCCCAGTTCTTCGGCAACCGCTCTTGCCACCGGCTGCGCATCGCCGGTCAGCATCACGGTTTTCTTCACACCTGCCTTTTTCAGCGCGGCGATGGCCTTGCGGGCGTCCTCACGAATCGTATCCGAAATCAGGATATGCCCGGCATATTCTCCGCCCACGGCCATGTGGATAATGGTTCCCACATGATGGCAGGGTTCAAAGGGGATACCCAGCCGCTGCATCAGCTTTTCGTTTCCGGCGGCAGTTTCCACGCCGTCAACCTTTGCCGTGATTCCCTCACCGCTGATCTCCTGAATGTCTGTCACCCGGGAAAGCTCCAGAGGCTTTCCATAGGCACTGCAGATACTTTTTGCGATGGGGTGGCTGGAGGCGCTTTCCGTATAGGCGGCATACTCCAGCAGTTTTTCCTGCTCCATGGTGCTGTGGTGGACGCCACTGACTTCAAATACGCCCTTGGTCAACGTACCGGTCTTGTCGAACACCACACATTCGGTTTGAGAAAGGGTTTCCAGATAGTTGCTGCCCTTGACCAGAATGCCCTGATTGCTGGCGCCGCCGATACCGGCAAAAAAGCTGAGAGGAATGCTGATGACCAGCGCACAGGGACAGCTGATGACCAGGAAGGTCAGAGCCCGGTACAGCCAATCCGTAAAGAGCGGCAGCATCCCGCCGCTGTAGCCCATCAGCAGCTGCACAATCGGCGGAAGCACAGCCAGCGCCAGCGCACCGCCGCAGACCGCAGGTGTGTAGACTCGGGCAAACTTGCTGATGAAGTCCTCGGATTTGCTCTTGCGGGAGCTGGCATTCTCCACAAGCTCCAGAATTTTCGACACGGTGGATTCACCGAAGTCCGTAGTCGTACGGACTTTCAGCACGCCGCTGAGGTTGATACATCCGCTGAGAATGCTGTCCCCCACACCGGTCTCCCGGGGAGCGCTCTCTCCGGTTAGGGCGCTGGTGTTCAGGCTGGATCTGCCCTCCACCACCACGCCGTCAATGGGCACCTTCTCCCCCGGACGCACCACGATCAGACTGCCGATTTCCACTTCCTCCGGACTGACCCGAGTCACAACCCCATTGTCCTCCACGTTGGCATAATCCGGGCGAATGTCCATCAGTTCGCTGATATTGCGACGGCTTTTGCCCACGGCATAGCTCTGGAACAGCTCGCCCGTCTGGTAAAGCAGCATCACAGCCACTGCCTCGGCAAAATCACCGCTCTGTTCCAGCAGTGCAATGGCAAACGCGCCCACCGTGGCAATTGCCATCAGAAAGCACTCGTCCAGCACCCGTCCGTTCCGGATGCCCCGCCAGGCCTTCGCCAGAATGTCGTAGCCTACTATATAATAGGGAATCAGGTACAATGCGAACAGTACCCAGGTACGGGCAGGCTCCTCCAGCGGGAGCAGCCTTTTCCCCAGTTCCAGCAAAACCAGCAGCACCGCCGCCGTCAGAATCCGCCACAGCATTTTCTTCTGCTTCTTATTCATATTCTACCCCCTCCCCGGGCGTTTGGAAAAGGAAGGGAAGCGTGCAAATCCCGCTTCCAACTCCCCGACTTCAAATGCGTTCAAAGGGCGATTTCACAGTCCGGCTCCACCTTGCGGCAGGCCTTGAGCACCTGAGGCATCACCGTCGCAGGGTTCGCGCCCTCGGCAAAGCTGACAATCATTTTCAAAGTCATGAAGTTCACGGTGCAGTCCGCTACTCCGTCCACCTTTTTGGCAGCCTGTTCCATCAGGTTGGCGCAGTTCGCGCAGTCCACTTCGATTTTATAGGTCTTTTTCATGGAAAATGCCCCTTTCATTTTTTGAACGTATGAGCAATTGCTCATTTATCATATGTATATCACAGAATTCCTTAAATGTCAAGTAGTATTCCCATTATTCTGTTATTCCAAAAAAGAAGGAGCGGAAATCCGCTCCTTCCAGAATTATTCCAGTTCAAACGCGCCGGTATACAGCCGGTAGTAGGTGCCCTTCTGGGCAATCAGTTCGTCGTGATTGCCCCGCTCAATGATCCGGCCATGATCCAGCACCATGATGCAGTCCGAATTCATGATGGTGCTTAGGCGGTGGGCGATGACAAACACCGTCCGGCCGTGCATCAGGGCATCCATGCCATCCTGAACCAGCTTTTCCGTGCGGGTGTCGATGGAGGAGGTTGCTTCGTCCAGAATCATCACCGGGGGATCCGCCACAGCCGCCCGGGCAATGGCAATCAGCTGCCGCTGACCCTGAGACAGGCTGGCGCCGTTTCCGGTAAGCACCGTCTGGTAGCCCTGGGGCAGACGGGTAATGAAATCGTGGGCGTTGGCAAGCTTCGCCGCCTTGACGCACTCCTCATCCGTGGCATCCAGTTTGCCGTAGCGGATATTGTCCATGACCGTACCGGTGAACAGGTTGGTATCCTGCAGCACCACGCCTAAGGAGCGGCGCAGATCCGGCTTGGCAATTTTGTTGATGTTGATATTGTCGTAGCGGATTTTACCGTCGGCAATGTCGTAGAACCGGTTGATCAGATTGGTAATGGTGGTTTTGCCCGCACCGGTAGCGCCCACGAAAGCGATTTTCTCGCCGGGATGGGCGTAAAGCGTCACGTCATGCAGCACGGTTTTGTCCGGCACGTAGCCGAAGTCCACCTCCGTCATGGTGATATCGCCCTTCAACTCCGTATAGGTCACCGTGCCGTCCGCCTGATGGGGGTGCTTCCACGCCCAGTGCCCGGTGCGCTTGTCGGTTTCGGTAATGGTACCGTCCTCGGCAATTTCCGCGTTAACCAGCCGGACATAGCCCCGATCCTGCTCCGGCTCCTCGTCCATCAACTCGAAGATACGTTCGGCGCCTGCCAGCGCCATGACGATGGCGTTGATCTGGTTGGACACCTGAGAAATGGGCATATTGAAGGAACGGGACAGGGTCAGGAAGCTGATCAGTCTGCCAACAGAAAGCAGCCTGCCACCGGAAAATACGGTCATCAAGCCGCCGAGAATCGCCAGAATGGCATACTGGGCATAGCCCAGGTTGTTATTCAGCGGTCCCATACAGTTGGAGTAGGCGCCTGCCAGATAGGCGTCCTTGCGCAGCGTTTCGTTGAGCTTGTCAAACTCCTGCTTGCAGGCATCCTCATGCGTGAACACCTTTACCACCCGCTGGCCGTTGATCATTTCTTCTACATAGCCATTGACCGCGCCCAATGAACGCTGCTGGCCAACAAAGAATTTGGCGGATCTTCCGGCGATCACCTTGGTTGCAAAAACGGTCACCATCACCGTCAGCAGCTGCAGTACCGTCAAAATAGGCGACGTGATCAGCATAGTGATGAGTACCACCACCAATGTTACGACAGAGGACGCGCACTGGGGAATGGACTGGGAAATCATCTGCCGCAGAGTATCAATATCGCTGGTATAGCGGCTCATAATATCGCCGGCGGGATGGGTGTCGAAGTACCGGATGGGCAGCGTCTGCATATGGCGGAACATCTCGTCCCGGATGGTCTCCTGTGTTCCCTGGCTGACCCGTACCATCAGGAAGTTGCACAGGAAGGACGACACCATGCCTACCAGATAGATGCACGCCATCATCGCCAAAAAGCGAAGCAGCGGTGCAAAATCCGGAGCCGTCTGCCCCAGCATGGGGGTAATGTAGTCATCCACCAGCGTGCCCAGAGAGGCGGAGCTGGCTGCCTGCGCTACCGCGCTGAACACCACACACAATCCCACCACGATCAGGGTACCCCGGTATTTGCCCATATAGGAAAGCAGCCGGGCAATCGTCTGCTTTGGTCTTTTTGCCATGCGGCCGTCGCCGCGCATTCTTACGGGAGGCATGATTACATCGCTCCTTTCGTCTGGGATTCGTAAACCTCACGGTAAATACTGCTGGTCTTCAGCAAATCGTCATGCTTACCCTGTGCCACGATTTTTCCGCCGTCCATCACCAGAATCAGGTCGCACTCCTGCACGGAGGCAATCCGCTGGGCAATGATGATTTTGGTAGTCTGCGGTAGTTCTCCCGCCAGCGCCTGACGGATGGAGGCGTCGGTACGGGTATCCACCGCGGAGGTGGAGTCGTCCAGAATCAGGATCTTCGGTTTTTTCAGCAGCGCCCGGGCAATGCACAGCCGCTGCTTCTGACCGCCGGAGACATTCGTGCCGCCCTGCTCTATGTGGGTATCATACCCATCAGGGAAGCTGTTGATGAACTCATCGGCACAGGCAATCCGACAGGCGTGGGCAATCTCCTCATCGGTGGCATCGGGGTTTCCCCAGCGCAGGTTGTCCCGGATGGTGCCGGAGAACAGTACGTTCTTCTGCAGCACCACGGAGACTGCGTCCCGCAGCTGTTTGACATCGTAATCCCGGACATCCACACCGCCCACCCGGACCACGCCCTCCGTGGAATCGTACAGGCGGGGAATCAGCTGCACCAGGGTGGATTTGCTGGAGCCGGTGCCGCCTAAGATACCCACGGTCATGCCGGCGGAAATATGCAGGTTGATATTCTCCAGCGCGGCTCGGTCAGCGGTTTTGGAGTAGCGGAAGGACACATTTTCAAAGTCCACACTGCCGTCCTTCACCTGCGTGACCGGGTTGGAAGGGTCGGTCAGCTCCGGCTGCTCCATCAGGATTTCCGCCGAACGGCGCATCGGCGCCCGGGACATGGTAATCATGACGAACACCATGGACAGCATCATCAGGGAGCTGAGGATCTGCGTGGTAAAGGTGAACATGGAGGTCAGCTGTCCGGTGGTCAGACCCATCGCCGCATTGTTCCCCGAGGCCACAACCATCACCGCGCCCACATAGGAAATCACCAGAATGCAGGTGTAGACCGCAAACTGCATCAGGGGATTGCCGAAGGCCATGGTCTGTTCCGCCTTGCAGAAATCCCGGTAAATCTCTCCGGAAACCGTGTTGAATTTCTCCGTCTCCCGCTGCTCCCGAACAAAGGATTTCACTACCCGGATTCCGTGGATGTTCTCCTGCACCACGTTGTTCAGCCGGTCATAGGTCTTGAACACCCGGTCAAAAATCGGGTAAACAATACGGATCAGGGCAAACAGCCCCAGACCCATCAGCGGCAGCACCACGCAGTACACAAGGCAAAGCTTCGGGCTGACGGAATAAGCGTTGGCCGTAGCCAGAATCAGCATCATGGGGCAGCGGATCGCCATACGGATCATCATCTGGAACGTATTCTGAATATTGGCCACATCCGAGGTCAGCCGGGTCACAATCGAAGCTGTAGAGAACTTATCGATATTGGCAAAATCAAAGTTCTGCACCTGATAGTACATATCGTGGCGCAGGTTCCGGGCAAAGCCCGTGGCGGCATAGGAAGCCAGCACAGCAGAAGCGATGCCGAACAGCAGCGAAGCAAGGGCGTACAGCACCAGCACTCCGCCGTAATGCACCACGGCTGCCATATTTCCCACCTCGACGCCCAGATCCACCACCTGCGCCAGCACCAGCGGAATGCGCGTCTCCATATAGACCTCGCCGATCATGCACACCGGCGCCAGAATCGCCGGCCATTTGAACTCCCGGACACACCGGGCAAGCACTTTTATCATGGATGATTGTCCTCCTTCTCATGGCACCCTTCCGGGCACAGGTTGTCGATGGCACGCTGCAAAAATGCGGCAAACTGTACCCTCTCCTCCGGAGTAAAGCCCCGGACAATTCGGTTTTCGTGATCGCAGATCACGCCGAGCATTCGCTCATGACACTGCATACCCTTTGGAGAAATCACAATTCGCCTGCTGCGGCGGTCGGCCGGATCGGTTTCCAGTATCACAAAGCCCTTCTGCTCCAATCTGGACAGCAGTCCCGACACCGTGGGATGGCTCAAATGCAGTGCCGCTTCCAGATCCTTGGGATAGGTCGGCTGTTCTCCCCGGTGGCTCAGGAAGGCCATAAGCCGCCCCTGGGCTGCTGTCAGATCCATCTTTTCCAGTGCCTCCGTCATTGCCCGGTCGGTACACCAGTGCAGAATCCGGATCAGATGGCCGTAGTGCACATTCACAGGAATCACCTTCTCATATACGTAGCACGCTACATACTAGCAGATTCCCCAGAAATTTACAAGTATCTTTGTCAATTGTTCACAATTAATTTCCATTTGTATGACCGGCCATCCTCTGCGCATACTACGCACTGAGGTGAGTTTCAATGAAAGAGGACGAAAAAAAGCCGCTTTCCTGGGAAGCGGCGGATCCAAAACCCCCTGTCATTCAGTCCGGTCGGATGGAGAACAAGACGAGGAACTAATGCACCAAAAGGGAAGGTTACCTGCAAGGCAGAAAAACAACAGGGTCGGCGAAACCGACCCTGTCATCATTTGTCCGATTCTCTAAGATTAGCCGTTGTTGGCGCGCATCTGAGCGAAGCACTCGCTGCAGTACACGGGACGGTCAGTCTTGGGCTGGAAGGGAACCTTTGCCTCGCCGCCGCAACGGGCGCAGGTAGCGGTGAAGAACTCACGGGGGGCACGGGTTGCATTCTTACGGGCGTCACGGCAGGCCTTGCAGCGCTGAGGCTCGTTCTGGAAGCCGCGCTCCGCGTAGAACTCCTGCTCACCAGCGGTGAACACGAACTCCTTGCCGCACTCTTTGCAAACTAAAGTCTTATCTTCGTACATGAAAAATACCTCTCTTCGGTTGTTGTTGCCCCGTGAAATCCCACCTGAAAAATGATATAACGCAGGGTCGTAATTTATGGATGGCATCTTTTGCCACAACACGGATTATACACACACAGGAACATTTTGTCAATCCTTTATAAAAATTTTTCCCCGTTTTTTTCGTGTTTATGCAACTTTCACCGGGTTTTACCCTGTCAGATGGTGAACTGTGCCTGTCCCTCATAGGGAATGTGCAGGTGCTCATACGCCAGCGCGGTGACACAGCGTCCCCGGGGTGTGCGGGTCAGGAAGCCCAGCTGCATCAGATACGGCTCATACACATCCTCCAATGTCACAGCCTCCTCACCAATGGTCGCCGCCAGCGTCTCCAGCCCTACCGGACCGCCGCCGTAGTTCTGGATGATCGCAGTGAGCATCCGGCGGTCGATGTTGTCCAAGCCCAGCTCGTCCACCTCCAACCGGCGCAGAGCCAGATCGGCAGCCTCCTTCGTAATGGTTCCGTCGCCCATGACCTCTGCAAAGTCCCGCACCCGGCGCAGGAAACGGTTGGCAATCCGGGGGGTGCCCCGGCTCCGGGAAGCAATCTCCATGGCGCCGTCAGGATCAATGGGCATTCCCAGAATCGTAGCGGAACGGGTGACAATTTTCGCCAGTTCCTCCGGCGTGTACAGCTCCAGCCGCAGGTTTACGCCGAACCGATCCCGCAGGGGCGCGGACAGCTGGCCTGCCCGGGTGGTGGCGCCCACCAGCGTAAATTTCGGCAGATCCAGCCGAATGGAATTGGCACTGGGGCCTTTGCCCACAATAATATCGATGGCAAAATCCTCCATGGCCGGGTAGAGAATTTCCTCCACCACCCGGTTCAGGCGGTGGATTTCATCGATAAACAGAATATCCCCGGGGTTCAGATTGGTGAGCAGCGCCGCCAGGTCGCCGGGCTTTTCAATGGCAGGGCCGGAGGTCACCCGAATGCCGGCTCCCATCTCGTTGGCGATGACGCCTGCCAGCGTGGTCTTGCCCAGACCCGGAGGGCCATAGAGCAGGGTGTGATCCAGCGGCTCATTGCGGCGACGTGCAGCTTCAATATAAATGGACAGATTGCTTTTCGCCTTCTCCTGACCGGTATAATCCGCCAGCAGCTTCGGCCGCAGGCCGATCTCCCCCGCGTCCTGAGGCGCGAAGGTGGGAGAAATGATGGGGCTGTCCAGTTCCTGTGAAAATTCCAAGCTCATAAGATCCTCCTGTTTTCGGAGACATTTTGTAGGGCGTCGGTCATGACCCTGCCATACTGAACGTTCAGCCCTTCATAACCATTGCCCGCAGGGCATGGCGCACCATTTCTTCCGTGGATGCGTTGGGGTCAACGCCTTTCAGCGCAGTGCTGATCTCCGCAGGCGAATAGCCCAGCTCCTGCAGCGCCGCCCGGGCGAGGGCGACGTTGCTTCCCGGCTGCTCCGGCGCGGAAACCGGCGCGCCGGCGGAAAAGTCCAGTTCCACATCACTGCCGCCGATTTTGTCCTTCAGCTCCAGAATAATCCGCTGGGCAATCTTCTTACCGATACCCTGAGCGGCGGTGAGCATCTTCTCGTCCCCGGTCATCACGGCCAGAGTAAAATTCTGGGGGCCGCCGGAAGAAAGGATCGCCATGGCGGCCTTGGGGCCGACCCCGTTGACAGAGGTCAGCAGTTCATAGCACCGCTGCTCCTCCCGGCTGGAAAAGCCGTACAGGTCAAAGGCATCCTCCCGGATGGATTCGGTAATATACAGCCGGGCTTTCTGGTTCAGCTTCAACTGCCCGGCGGTGTAAGCGGTCACCCGGCAGCCGTAGCCAACGCCGCCGCAGTCGATTACCGCCAGACCCGGCTCCAGAACGGTCACCGTGCCGGAAACATAATACAGCATAATAAAATCCCCCAAAAAGGTAAGATACAAGATACGAGATATCCTTCACAAGATACGAAACGCACAGAATATAAACATTTTCTATCCTGTATCTCATATCTTATATCTCGCTTCGGCCTGCGCCAGAAGAGACGTACTGGAGCGGGCGTGGCACAATGCGATCGCCACGGCATCCGCCGCGTCGTCCGGTTTCGGGACGGCCTGCAGATGAAGCAGCCGCTTGGTCATATCCTGCACCTGATGCTTGCTGGCATTGCCGTAGCCCACCACGGCCTGCTTGACCTGCATGGGCTTATACTCAAAAATCGGAACCCCGGCCTGACGCACCGCCAGCAGAATCACGCCCCGGCTCTGGGCAACGTTGATGCCAGTGGTGACGTTCTGCCCGAAGAACAGTTCCTCAATGGCCACCGCCTCCGGTGCTGACACCCGGAGAAGCTCCGTCATGTCGTTGTAGATGACTTCCAGCCGCCAGGCAAATTCCGAATTGGGAGGCGTGGTGATGGCGCCGCAATTCAGCAGACGGTACTGCCCCCGCTGGGCGTCGATCAGCCCGAAGCCGGTGATGCCGTAGCCGGGGTCAATTCCCAGAATCCGCATTACAGTCCACCCCGGGCGATGTTCACAATCTGCCCGATCACCAGCAGGATAAACAGCACCAGCCCAATCCGCGCCGCCCAAACCTGCCAGGTCGGACGAGGCTCATAGGCTTCCTGCTGCTCCAGTTCTTCTTTCTCTTCCATGGTTTTTCACCTCTTGCGCATATCATAGCACATTTGTTTCAAAATTCCTAGCGGCATTTTCAGAAAAAACAGTTGACAATTGGCAAGGGATCCTTGACAATTATGGCATCTCTTCGGAGCGGTCAACGTTGTCCGCAGGGATTTCTTATCTGTCAATTCAACTGAGGGAGGCTGCCAAGCATGGCAATTACTTTATATAAAGAAAAAGTCCCCATCCGGGGCGTTCTGTTTGATGTGGACGGGGTCATTCTGGACACGGAGTGTCTGTACTCCCGGTTCTGGATGGAAGCCTGTCACTTTTACGGCTTCCCCATGACCCGGGAGCAATCCCTGCAAATGCGCAGCCTCAATAAAACTGCCGGGCAGGAGAAATTCCACGCGCTGTTTGGCCCCACGGCTGACTATGCCACCATCCGGGAAAAGCGCATCGAACTGATGGACGCCTTTGTAGCAAAAGAGGGCGTGGCGGCAAAAGCAGGTATCTACGCACTGCTGGACGCGCTGAACGAGCAGGGTATTCCCTGCGCCATCACCAGTTCCTCTCCCCGGCAGCGGCTGCAGGCCTACCTGACCCCGCTGAATCTGTACCATCGGTTTGCAAAGGTGATCAGCGGCTACGATGTGCCGAAAGGCAAGCCGGAGCCGGACATCTACCTCCGGGGCGCCGCCGAACTGGGGCTGGAGCCGGGAACCTGCCTCGCACTGGAGGATTCCCCTGCCGGGATTCTGTCTGCTCAACGGGCAGGCTGCCTGCCGGTACTGATTCCCGATCAGGATCAGCCCACCGAAGAAACCCTGTCCATGCTCTATGCAAAGGCAGATACGTTGGCAGACGTAATTGAACTGCTTCCGTAATCTCACAGACTCACGTCCATCCCCGATTCCAGCGTCATGAATTCGCCGGTCAGGGGGTGGGTAAATTTCAGTTCTTTGGCGCACAGCATCTGGTGCGTCAACCCCAATTCCGCCGAAAACGCCTGAGATTCCGGGCTGCCATACTGAGGATCGCCCAGAATGGGGAAACCCATGTAGGCGCAGTGCACCCGCAGCTGGTGGGTTCTGCCAGTTACCGGCCGCAGGGAAAGCATACATACCTTTCCTCTGCGCTCCAATACCCGCCACTGTGTCACGGAAGGCTTTCCATCTTGGTTAACATAACGTAAAAGGCTTGGCAGCGGGCGGCGGGCTATGGGGGCATCGATGGCGCCGCTGTCCGCAGAGGGTACGCCGTATACCAGCGCGTGATACGTTTTCGCTGCACCGCCGCTTTGCAGCAGGGTATGAATATGGGCGTTTTTTGCCAACAGCACAATACCGAAGGTGTCCCGATCCAGCCGGGTCATGGGGTGAAACGCGCAGTTTTGCCCGGTTTTCCGGTAGTAACCGGCGACAAAATTCGCCAGTGTCCCCGTATTTTTCGCCCGGGAAGGGTGAATCAGCATCCCGGCAGGCTTGTCCACTGCCAAAACAGCGTCGTCCTCATACAAAATGGACAGTTCCCCATCCTCTGCCGGGTATTCCGGGGTTTCCTCCGCCAGCGCCACGGTAATGATGTCACCGGGCTGAACCGGATAATTTGTCCGCTGGGGAACCCCGTTGACCCGGAGAGAATCCCCCCATTTCAGTCGGTTCATCAGCCCGGCAGACAGCTTCAGTTCCTCCAACAGGAAGGACGACAGTCTTCCCGCCCTTACAGCTTTATGTGTCAACTCCACGTCATTCTCCCCTTCCGCCCAGAAATGCAAAATGATGAATGCAGAATTGCGGTATTTCCTTCGGAAATGATTGAAATATGTCCGCTATGCGGACTCCATTATCCTGCACTCTGCATTTATCATTCTGCATTAAGCAAAAGACCCCGCCGCACTACCGGCAGGGTCTTCGTTTTGTCTCAGTTCAGAGCAGCCTTAGCCTTCTCAACCACCGCGGCAAACGCGGCGGAGTCCTGAATAGCCATCTCGGACAGGCTCTTGCGGTTCATCTCGATGCCGGCCTTCTTGACGCCGTTCATGAAGGTGGAGTAGTTCATGCCGTAGGGAGCGACGGAAGCGCTGATACGGGCGATCCACAGGCGGCGGTAATCACGCTTCTTC